>NZ_LT837803.1:1200000-1503204 GCF_900174485.1 Sterolibacterium denitrificans
TTATTCGATAGAAAATAAACTGATAAGCTGGCGATTCTGCAAATCATCTTTTACTTAAAGTATCGATTTGGCCCGGAATCGGTTCCGGTTCCGATCGATCCATCTTTCTGAGCCTGGCGCATGGATCAATTCAAGCAGATTTCCGCTTTCGTTCAGGCCGCCACGCGCGGCAGCCTGTCCGCCGCGGCGCGTGCCGAGGGGGTCACCCCGGCGCTGATCGGCCGGCGTCTCACGGCGCTGGAGGCGCGTCTGGGCGTGCTGCTGCTGACGCGCACCACGCGCAAGCTGACGCTGACTTTCGAGGGCCAGGCCTTCCTCGAAGACTGCCAGCGCCTGCTCAACGATCTGGCGAATGCCGAAGCGGCGGTGGGTCTGGGCAGCCTCAAGGTGCGCGGACATTTGCGGCTGTCGGCGCCGGCCGGCTTCGGTCGCCGGCATGTCGCGCCGCTGGTGCGCGACTATCTCGACGCCAATCCCGAGCTGACGGTGAATCTCGATCTGTCCGACCGCATCGTCGACCTGGTCAACGAAGGCATCGACTGCGCCGTGCGTATCGGCGAGCTGACGGACTCCAGCCTGATCAGCGTGCGTCTGGGCGACATGCGCCGGCTGGTGGTGGCCAGTCCCGAGTATCTGGCGCGCCACGGCGTGCCGCAGTGTCCGGACGATCTGGCCGATCACAGTTGCCTGTCGCTGGGGCAGCAACGCGGCTGGAGTTTTCGCGCAGCCGACGGTCAGGGCAGTCAAACCATCAAGGTGAATGGGCGTTTCGAGTGCAACGACGGGGCGGTACTGCACGATTGGGCGCTGGCCGGGCGCGGCCTGGCCTGGCGTTCCTGGTGGGAGGTGGGGGCGGATGTGGCCAGCGGGCGCCTGGTTTCGGTGCTGGATGATTACGCCGCGCCGCCGCTGGGCATTCATGCCGTGTTTCCGCAACGCCGCCAACTGCCTTTGCGGGTGCGCCTGTTCATCGAGTTTCTGAAAAACGTCTACGGCCAGGCGGGCTACTGGGATCGCGGCTGCTGATTCAGGCGGCCATTCCTGCAGGGGCGAAGAGCGTGAGCAGTCCCGTGGCGATGAATGCCATTGCCGCGACGATGCGGATGGTCTTGAGCGGCAGGCGTTGCGCCAGTTTTTCACCCAGCAGCACGGCGGGGATGTTGGCGATCATCATGCCCAGCGTGGTGCCGAGCAGTACCGCATATAGCGCATCGAAGCGTGCCGCCAGGGAAACGGTGGCGATTTGCGTCTTGTCGCCCATCTCGGCGATGAAAAAGGCGAACAGGGCCGTGACAAAGGCGCCGGCCGGATGCATCCGTGGCGTGCCGTCCAATGAGTCCGGCAGCAGAACCCACAATCCGCAGGCAATGAACACGCCGCCCATGATCCAGGACAGCCAATCGGGTGTGATGATGCTCGTCAGCCAGACGCCGAGCGAGGCGGCGAATGCATGATTGGCAATGGTGGCGAGGAACATCCCGCCAATGATGGCGCCGGGTTTGCGCAGGCGAGCGGCAAGAACGAAGGCAAGCAGCTGCGTCTTGTCACCGATCTCGGCAAGGGTGACGAGCAGGGTTGAAATGAGCAGGGCTTCCATGACGCTGTGGGGTTACGGCCGCTGCTTGACGAATGCCGATGCCGGGCGGCTGGCCGTTTCCACAGCCGCGACTGGCAAAGGCGCACCGAGGATCAGCACCGCATCAGGGCGATTATTTTTCCGGACAGTTCGCCTTGGTGCAGTTGGCGTAGAGGTAGAGGGCGTGAGCGCTGATTTCAAAGCCGCGCTCGCGGGCGATCCGGATTTGCCGCTTTTCGATCTCGCTGTCGTGAAACTCCTCGACCTTGCCGCATTGCAGGCAGACGAGATGGTCGTGGTGGTGCCCCTCGTTGAGCTCGAAAACCGCCTTGCCGGATTCGAAATAATGGCGCTGCACCAGGCCGACCTGCTCGAATTGCGTCAGCACGCGATAGACGGTGGCCAGGCCGATATCCATGTTTTCCGCAAGCAGATGGCGATAGACGTCTTCCGCCGTCATATGGCGGTTTTTGTCCGAGTCATGCTTGCGAAATAGGTCAAGAATCCTGAGGCGTGGCGCGGTCGCCTTCAAGCCGGTGTTCTTCAGGTCTTTGATGTGATCCATTGCTTCGACGTGTCGGAGTGGCAACGAGTGGCTTATGATATAGTTTTCGGCTTGCGCTGGATACGCCCAAGCGTATTTTGTCGCACTTTCCGTTCAACAGGCCCGGATGCCCCATGAATCGCTCTGCATGTTTTGCCTTGCCTCTGCTCGCTGCGCTATCGGCTTGCAGCAGCACCCCGGAGATTCCATCATTGCTGACGCCGTACCGCATCGACGTGCGCCAGGGGAATTACGTGACGCAGGAAATGGTTTCCCAGTTGCAGACCGGCCAGAGCAAGGATCAGGTGCGCTACATACTGGGCACTCCGCTGGTTACCGACATCTTTCACGCCGAGCGCTGGGACTACATCTACCGCTTTCAGCCGGGGCATGGCGAAGCGGAGCAGCGCCGCATCACGGTCATTTTTTCCGATGGCAAACTGGCGCGCATCGAAGGCGACGTGATGAGCGCGGAGTCGTCGATCACTCGGGGCGTCGTGGAAATTGCGCCGGCCTCGACGGAAAGCATGAAGATCGAGACCGGCATGACCTTGCCGGGGAAGCAGTAATCCGGCATCCGGCAAGGCGCCCGGAACGGCAGTCCATCATTCCACTTTTTTCCCAGAAATCATGAACAAGATCCGCATCGCCATTGCCGGCGCTTCTGGCCGCATGGGCCGTACCCTGATCGAAGCCATCCTGCAGACGGATGACGTCGTGCTCGCGGCCGCGCTCGAACAGCCGGGAAGCGCCTGGCTGGGCAGGGATGCGGGCGAGTTCGTCGGTGCATCCTGTGGCGTCAGGATCAGCGACGATATCGAAGCCGCATTGCAGCAATCGGATTGCCTGATCGACTTCACCCGTCCGGAAGGCAGCTTGCGTCATCTCGCGATCTGTCGCCGTCTCGGCGTGCACATGGTGGTTGGCACGACCGGTTTCACCGCCGAAGGCCGGCAGGCCATCCAGGACGCCTCGCGCGACATCCCCATCGTCTTTTCGCCCAACATGGCGGTCGGCGTGAATGCGGTGTTTCGTCTGCTCGACGTCGCCGCGCGCATACTCGACGAAGGTTACGACATCGAAGTGATCGAAGCGCACCACCGCCACAAGGTCGACGCGCCATCGGGAACGGCATTGCGCATGGGCGAGGTGCTGGCAGCGGCGCTGGGCCGTGATCTTGCCGAGTGCGCCGTGTATGGCCGCGAAGGCCACACCGGCGAGCGGCCGGCGACGCAGATCGGTTTTGCCACGGTGCGCGGAGGCGACATCGTCGGCGATCACACCGTGCTGTTCGCCGGTACCGGCGAGCGCATTGAAATAACTCACAAGTCGGCCAGCCGCAAGCCCTATGCCACGGGTTCCCTGCGCGCCGTGCGCTTCATGCGAGACAAGAAATCCGGCTTGTTCGACATGCAGGACGTGCTGGGTTTGCGCTGAGAAAATCTGCGCCGAATCGCTGCATTGCAGCGCCGCGATTCGCGTCCGGGCGTCCGGCCGGCTTGCCTGCTCGAGGCGAGTTGCAGTACAATTTTGAGGTTTGATCTCGGCGGGGTGGGCCATGGGCTGCCCCGCTTTGTGTATCGACGCCCAGCCAAGTTCAAGCCATTCGCCGCCTATTCAGGAGCCCGACCGTGAGCCAGTTTCCGCCCGCCATACTTGCATTAGCCGACGGGACGGTGTTTCGGGGGCGCGGTATCGGCGCTTCGGGCGTCAGTGTCGGCGAGGTGGTGTTCAACACGGCAATGACCGGCTATCAGGAGATCCTCACCGATCCTTCCTATTCCCGCCAGATTACCACGCTGACCTACCCGCACATCGGCAACGTCGGTATCAACAGCGAAGACAGCGAGGGCGGCGTCGCCAATCAGGTCTATGCGGCCGGTCTGGTGATTCGCGATCTGCCGTTGCAGGTTTCCAGTTGGCGTTGCGAACAATCGCTGGATGCCTACCTGCGGGCGCAGAATGTGGTTGCCATTGCCGATGTCGATACCCGCAAGCTGACGCGCATCCTGCGTGAGCAGGGTGCCCAGTCGGGTTGTCTGATGGCCGGCGAGATCGATGAATCCCTCGCCATCGACAAGGCGCGCGGGTTTGCCGGGCTTGCCGGCGTGGATCTGGCCAAGGTGGTGAGTTGCACGCAGCCTTATCCCTGGATCGAGGGCGAGTGGCAGTTGGGCAAGGGCTGCATGCCGCAGGAAAACCTGCAATACCATGTCGTGGCCTACGACTTCGGCGTCAAGCGCAATATTCTGCGGATGCTGGCCAGCCGCGGCTGCCGCCTTACCGTCGTGCCGGCGCAGACCTCGGCTGCCGAGGTGCTGGCACTCAAGCCGGATGGCGTCTTTCTGTCGAACGGCCCGGGCGATCCTGAACCCTGCGACTACGCCATCGCGGCGATTCGCGAGTTCCTTGCGCGCGGCATCCCGACCTTCGGCATCTGCCTGGGGCATCAGTTGCTGGCACTGGCTTCGGGCGCGCGAACCGTCAAGATGAAATTCGGCCATCACGGCGCCAATCATCCCGTCAAGGATCTCGATAGCGGTCAGGTATTGATCACCAGCCAGAACCATGGTTTTGCCGCCGATGCGGCGACGCTGCCGGATAATCTGCGCGTCACCCACGTCTCGCTGTTCGACGGCAGCCTGCAGGGCATCGCGCGTACCGACGTGCCGGCCTTCAGCTTTCAGGGGCATCCGGAGGCCAGTCCGGGACCGAATGACGTCGCGTACCTGTTCGATCGCTTCATTGGAATGCTGGAGAAAAACAGGGGCCAGGCGCCGGGAGGCTAGGGCCGGTTTCCGTGCCTTCGTTTTCCCCTGTCCCCTGATTTCTCGCTCCTAGCCCTAGCCCGGCCTCTAAAAAATGCCCAAACGTACAGACATCAAGAGCATCCTCATCATCGGCGCCGGCCCGATCATCATCGGACAGGCCTGCGAGTTCGATTATTCTGGCGCTCAGGCGTGCAAGGCGCTGCGCGATGAGGGTTACAAGGTCATCCTCGTCAATTCGAATCCGGCGACGATCATGACCGATCCGGGCATGGCCGACGTCACCTACATCGAGCCGATCACCTGGCAGGTCGTCGAGCACATCATCGCCAAGGAGCGTCCCGATGCGTTGCTGCCGACCATGGGTGGCCAGACCGCGCTCAACTGCGCGCTCGATCTGGCGCGGCATGGCGTGCTGCAGAAGTATGGCGTCGAGATGATCGGCGCCTCGCGCGAGGCCATCGACATGGCCGAGGATCGCGAGAAATTCAAGCAGGCGATGACCCGCATCGGCCTCGAGTCGGCGCGTTCCGGGGTGGCTCATTCGATGGAAGAGGCTTTCCAGGTGCAGGCGGTGATCGGCTATCCGGCCATCATCCGGCCGTCTTTCACCATGGGCGGCAGCGGGGGCGGGATTGCCTACAACCAGGAAGAGTTCGTCGAAATCTGCAAGCGCGGCCTGGAGGCTTCGCCGACCAACGAGCTGCTGATCGAAGAGTCGCTGCTCGGCTGGAAAGAATTCGAGATGGAAGTGGTGCGCGATCGCGCCGACAATTGCATCATCGTCTGTTCCATCGAGAACCTCGATCCGATGGGCGTGCACACCGGTGATTCGATCACCGTCGCGCCGGCGCAGACGCTGACCGACAAGGAATACCAGATCATGCGTCAGGCCAGCATCGACGTGCTGCGCGAGATCGGCGTCGATACCGGCGGTTCCAATGTCCAGTTCGCCATCAATCCGCGGGACGGTCGCATGATCGTCATCGAGATGAACCCGCGCGTCTCGCGTTCCTCGGCGCTGGCCTCGAAGGCCACCGGCTTCCCGATCGCCAAGATCGCCGCCAAGCTGGCGGTGGGCTTCACGCTCGATGAATTGAAGAACGACATCACCGGCGGCGCCACTCCGGCGTCCTTCGAGCCGGCGATCGACTACGTGGTCACCAAGGTGCCGCGCTTCGCTTTCGAGAAGTTTCCGCTGGCCGACGATCGCCTGACCACGCAGATGAAGTCGGTGGGCGAGGTCATGGCCATCGGCCGCACTTTCCAGGAGTCCTTTCAAAAGGCCTTGCGCGGTCTCGAAGTCGGCGTCTATGGCCTTGACGAAATCGAAGCCGATGCCGATGAGATCGAGCACGAGTTGGTCAGTCCCGGCTCCGAGCGTATCTGGTATCTCGGCCAGGCCTTCCGCAATGGCATGAGCCAGGATGAAATCTTCCAACTGACCAAAATCGATCCGTGGTTTCTCGCGCAGATCGAGGACATCGTCCGCACCGAACGGAGCCTGGCCGGCCGCGCATTGCAGGCCATCGACACTGAAACGATGCGCATGCTCAAGCGCAAGGGTTTCTCCGACCGGCGGCTTGCCAGGTTGCTGGGCAGCAACGAAACGGCGGTGCGCCAGCATCGTCAGGGGCTGGGCATTCGTCCGGTATACAAGCGCGTCGACACCTGCGCGGCGGAATTCGCCACGGCCACGGCCTACATGTATTCGACCTACGAGGAAGAGTGCGAGGCGCGGCCGACGTCGCGCAAGAAGATCATGGTGCTCGGCGGCGGTCCCAACCGCATCGGCCAGGGCATCGAGTTCGACTACTGCTGCGTGCATGCGGCACTGGCCATGCGCGAGGATGGCTACGAGACCATCATGGTCAACTGCAATCCGGAGACCGTCTCGACGGATTACGATACCTCCGACCGCCTGTACTTCGAGCCGGTGACGCTGGAGGACGTGCTGGAGATCATCCACGTCGAGCAGCCGACCGGCGTCATCGTCCAGTTTGGCGGGCAGACGCCGCTGAAGCGCGCGCGCGAACTGGAGGCCAACGGCGTGCCCATCATCGGCACCACGCCGGACATGATCGACGCCGCCGAAGACCGCGAACGCTTCCAGAAGTTGTTGCAGGGCCTGGGCCTCAAGCAGCCGCCCAACCGCACGGCGCGCACGCCGGAGGAGGCGTTGGCGCTGGCCGCCGAAATCGGCTACCCGCTGGTGGTGCGCCCGAGCTACGTGCTGGGCGGCCGCGCCATGGAAATCGTTCATGAGCAGAAGGATCTCGAGCGCTACATGCGCGAAGCGGTCAAGGTGTCGTTCGATTCGCCGGTGCTGCTCGATCGCTTCCTCAACGATGCCATCGAGGTCGATGTCGACGCGCTGTCCGATGGGCGGCAGGTGATCATCGGCGGCATCATGGAACACGTCGAGGAGGCCGGCGTGCATTCCGGCGATTCGGCCTGCTCGTTGCCGCCCCATTCGTTGTCGCCGGCCATCCAGGATGAGCTGCGCCGGCAAACGGCGATGATGGCCAAGGGGCTGAACGTCGTCGGTCTGATGAATGTGCAGTTTGCCATCCAGAAGAACAAGGATGGCCAGGGGCGGGGCGAGGATGTGGTCTATGTGCTGGAAGTGAATCCACGCGCTTCGCGTACCGTGCCCTTCGTTTCCAAGGCGACGGGACTGCCGCTGGCCAAGATCGCCGCCCGCTGCATGGCCGGTCGCACGCTGGCCGAGCAGGGCGTGGCCGGCGAGGTGATCCCGCCGTATTACTCGGTCAAGGAGGCGGTCTTCCCCTTTGCCAAGTTCCCCGGCGTCGATACCATACTCGGGCCGGAAATGAAGTCCACCGGCGAAGTCATGGGTGTCGGGCGCAGTTTTGCCGAAGCGTTCGTCAAGAGCCAGCTCGCTGCCGGCGCCAAGCTGCCGTCCGGCGGCCGCGCTTTCGTCAGCGTCAAACCGGCCGACCGGCAGAAGGCCGTCGAGATCGCGCGCGAATTGCACGAACTTGGCTTCACCCTGGTGGCCACGCGCGGTACCGGCTCGGCGATCAGCGCGGCGGGTATTCCGGTCAGCATCGTCAACAAGGTGGCCGAAGGCCGTCCGCACATCGTCGATATGATCAAGAACAACGAGATCAGCATGATCGTGAACAGTGTCGAGGAAAAGCGTTCGGCCATCGCCGATTCGTGTTCGATCCGCACCAGCGCCCTGGCCGCGCGCGTCAACGTGTTCACGACGGTCGCGGGAGCGCGTGCCGCCTGTGCCGGCATGCGTCACCTGGCCGATCTGGAAACCTATGCGGTTCAGGAACTGCATGCCGAACTGACGCGAGCCTGAAGCCATGAGCAAGTTTCCCATCACCATCACCGGCGCGGAATTGCTGCGTGCCGAGCTGCAGCGCCTGAAGACCGTTGACCGGCCGAATGTTATTGCCGCGATTGCCGAGGCGCGTTCGCACGGCGATCTGTCGGAAAATGCCGAATATGATGCCGCCAAGGAGCGTCAGGGCTTCATCGAAGGACGCATCAAGGAGATCGAAGGCAAGCTCGGCAATGCGCAGATCATCGATCCGAAGCTGCTGGATGCCGATGGCCGGGTGGTCTTCGGCGCCACGGTGGAAATGGAAGACCTCGAAGGCGAGGGCGGAAAAATCGTCACTTACCAGATCGTCGGCGACGACGAGGCCGACATCAAGCAGGGCAAGGTTTCCGTCAGCTCGCCGGTGGCACGCGCCCTGATCGGCAAGTATGCCGGCGATATCGCCGAAGTGCATACGCCGGGCGGCGTGCGGGAATACGAAGTCATCGACGTCAAGTACATCTGATTCCGGCCGAGTCCGGTTCGACCGGATACGCTGTCCCCCAAGGGGACCTGGGATTTCCGATGGGCGTCGTCAGCGCTTCGCCGTGCAATGGCACTCTCGGCTGTTCTTTGCGTCTCGGCTCGAGTGCGGGTGGAATCGGCAGCTCGGGCGGGCGTAGCAGCGTGGGTTGAGCGTTGCTCAACCCGTCAAAATAACGCTTGGTTCAACGCACCCGCGTCGGTCTTCTCGGCTTGCCTCTTTCGAGTGGACGGGCGCGCGCGGCTTTGTCGGTTTTGGCGGCTGCGGCCTTCTTGGTCAGGCGCGGCGGATTGCGGCGCGGGCGTGCCGGCGCGACGGGTTGGTACTGGGCTTCGGGCTTTTCGCGCCAGATCACCAGCAGTTTGCCGATGTGCTGTACGGGTGCCGCGCCCAGCGCGTTGCATATCTCCGCCAGCAAGCCGTCGCGCGCCTCGCGCTCGACTTCGAAGACGCGGATCTTGATCAGGCCGTGGGCCTTCAGGCAGCGCTCGATTTCGGCGAGGACGGCGGTAGTCAGCCCTTTCTGGCTGATGCTGACGACGGGATTGAGGCTGTGGGCGGCGGCGCGCAACTCGCTGCGCCGCGCCGCGGTGAGTTCAACGGCAGTGGACGTCCGGGCGGCGGTATCGAGCGCGGTTTCGGCTTCGATGAGCCGGGTATCATTGTTGTCGGTATTCATTTGCGCATTTTAATCCACTCCCCGGATTTTCCCGTGAAAAAGCACAAGAGCAACAAGGCCTGGATGCACGAGCACGTCACCGATCCTTTCGTGCAGCGGGCGAAGGCGGAGGGTTGGCGCTCGCGCGCGGTTTTCAAGCTGATGGAGATCGACGAAAAGGACCAGTTGCTCAAGCCGGGCAGGGTGGTCGTCGATCTGGGCGCGGCGCCGGGCAGTTGGTCGCAATATGCGGCGAAGCGCATCCAGCCTGGGGGGCTGCTGTTTGCCCTGGACCTTTTGCCGATGGAGCCGCTGGCAGGCGTCGATTTCATTCAGGGCGATTTTCGCGAGGATGAGGTGTTGCGCCGTTTCGAGGCCGGGCTCGGCGGCCGGCCGGTGGACCTTGTTTTATCGGACATGGCCCCCAACATGTCAGGCGTGCAGTTGGTCGATCAGGCACGGGTCATGGATCTGGCCGAGCTGACGCTGGAATTTGCCCGCGAGCATCTGAAACCGGGGGGCGATATGCTGGTCAAAGTCTTCCAGGGCAGCGGCTACATGGCGTTGCGTGAGGCCATGCGCAAGGTGTTCGAAGTGGTTCAGGTGCGCAAGCCGGCGGCTTCGCGCGATCGCAGTGCGGAGAACTTTCTGCTCGGCCGCCGCAAGCGCGCCGTGCCGCTACCTTGAGGATTCGTCTGGAAGTTTGCGCGGGTTGGTGATCGGTTCTACAATCGACCCTTGGTTTTCACATGTTTCGGTCGTCGTGCCGGAAGGAGTAGTGGCTTGAACAACATGCTTAAAAGCCTGGCCGTCTGGCTGGTGGTCGGCATCGTTTTGATGACGGTGTTCAATCAGTTCGGGGCGCGTCATGAACCGCAATCGGTCATCGATTATTCCCAGTTTCTCGAAGAAGTGAAGCTGGGACATATCGCCAAGGTGGTGATCCAGGGGCGCACCCTCGATGCTTCGACGGTCGATGGCAAGAAAGTCACGACCTACGCGCCACCCGACTTGTGGATGGTCAGCGATCTGCTCAAGTACAACGTCAAGATCGTTGCCAAGGCGGATGAGGAGCAATCCTTGCTGATGAATCTTTTCATCTCCTGGTTCCCGATGCTGTTGCTCATCGGCGTCTGGGTGTTCTTCATGCGCCAGATGCAGGGCGGCGGCAAGGGTGGGGCTTTTTCGTTCGGCAAGAGTCGGGCGCGCCTGCTCGACGATTCGAGCAACCAGGTCACCTTTGCCGACGTCGCCGGCTGCGACGAGGCCAAGGAAGATGTGTCCGAGCTGGTTGATTTTCTGCGCGATCCTTCCAAGTTCCAGAAACTGGGCGGCCGCATTCCGCGCGGCGTGCTGATGGTCGGCAGTCCCGGTACCGGCAAGACCCTGCTGGCCAAGGCCATCGCCGGCGAAGCCAAGGTGCCGTTCTTCTCGATTTCCGGCTCCGACTTCGTCGAAATGTTCGTCGGCGTCGGCGCGGCGCGCGTGCGCGACATGTTCGAGAATGCCAAGAAGAACGCGCCCTGCATCATTTTCATCGACGAAATCGATGCGGTCGGCCGCCAGCGCGGCGCCGGTCTGGGCGGCGGCAACGATGAGCGCGAGCAGACGCTGAACCAGCTGCTCGTTGAAATGGATGGCTTCGAGGGTACGGCCGGCGTCATCGTCATCGCCGCCACCAACCGTCCCGACGTGCTCGATCCGGCGCTGCTGCGCCCGGGCCGCTTCGACCGCCAGGTGGTGGTGCCGCTGCCCGACATCCGCGGCCGCGAGCAGATCCTCATGGTGCATATGCGCAAGGTGCCGATCGCGCCCGACGTCAAGGCCGACATCATCGCGCGTGGCACACCTGGGTTCTCCGGCGCCGATCTGGCCAATCTGGTGAATGAGGCGGCGCTGTTCGCCGCGCGCCTGAACAAGCGCGTGGTGGACATGGAGGATTTCGAGAACGCCAAGGACAAGATCATCATGGGTGCGGCGCGCAAGACCATGGTGATGCCCGAGGAAGAGCGCAAGAACACCGCCTACCACGAGGCCGGCCACGTCGTCGTCGCCAAGCTGCTCAACAAGACGGATCCGGTGCACAAGGTCACCATCATTCCGCGCGGCCGCGCGCTGGGCGTGACCATGCAACTGCCCGAAGAGGATCGCTACAGCCAGGACAAGGAACGCCTGCTGCAGACCATTTCGGTGCTCTTCGGCGGGCGCATTGCCGAGGAAATTTTCATGCATCAGATGACCACCGGCGCTTCCAACGATTTCGAGCGCGCCACCGACATCGCCCGGCGCATGGTGACGCAATGGGGCATGTCCGATGCGCTGGGGCCGATGGTGTATGGCGAGAACGAAGGCGAGGTGTTCCTCGGCCGTTCGGTGACGACGCACAAGAACGTCTCCGAGGCGACGATGCAGAAGGTCGATGCCGAGATACGCTCCATCATCGACCAGCAATATGCCGTGGCGCGCAAGCTGATCGAGGACAACCGCGACAAGATGGAAATCATGGCGCATGCCCTGCTCGAATGGGAAACGCTGGATGCCGAGCAGATCGAAGACATCATGGAAGGCCGCCAGCCGCGTGCGCCGAAGCCGAGCGCGACGCCGCAGAAGCCCACGATCGACGGTACGCCAGGCGCAGCGCCGACTGCCACCGCACCGGCTTGAGGCGGGGCGGCGTCGTACGGACGAAACCACGCAAATGACCAGGGCTGCGCCGCAAGCGCGGCCTTTTTTGCCATGAACTCCCCGCTGCTCCACTGTGGTCGTTTCGAGTTGAGTCTGGCGCGGCCGCTGCTCATGGGCATCGTCAATCTGACCGACGATTCCTTTTCCGGCGACGGCCTGGCGGACGATGCCGCACGTGCCATCGAACACGGCCAGCGGCTGGTTGCCGCCGGCGCGCAGATGCTCGACATCGGGGGCGAGTCTTCGCGCCCGGGCGCTGCGCCGGTGTCCGCTGCGCAGGAACTGGCGCGGGTGCTGCCGGTGCTGGAAGGGCTGCACAGTTGCGGCGTGCCGCTGTCGATCGACAGCGCAAAGCCGGAGGTGATGCGGGCCGCGCTGGCTGCCGGGGCGGACATGATCAACGACATCACCGCCTTGCAGGCGCCCGGCGCGCTGGAAGTCGTCGCGGCGAGTTCGTGCGCGGTTTGTCTGATGCACATGCAGGGCGAGCCGCGCACCATGCAACTGGCGCCGCGGTATGGCGACGTTGTTGCCGAAGTCGCCGATTTCTTTCGCGCGCGCATCGCCACGGCCGATGCCGCGGGCGTGGCGCGCGAGCGTATCGTCCTCGATCCGGGCTTTGGCTTCGGCAAGACCCTGGAACATAATCTGGCCCTGCTGCGGCATCTCGCTGAATTGAGCGTGGATGGCCTGCCCTTGCTGGCTGGACTTTCGCGCAAGTCGATGTTGGGTGCGATCACCGGTCATCCGGCGCACGAGCGCGTGTTCGCCAGCGTGGCGGCCGCGCTGCTGGCCGTGCAGCGTGGGGCGGCCATCGTGCGCGTGCATGATGTGGCCGCGACGCGCGATGCGCTGGCCGTGCTCGATGCGCTCGAACACGGCCGGATACAGTGAAAATCAATGAAGGAACAAGGATGAGCCGCAAGTATTTTGGAACGGATGGCGTGCGTGGCCTGGTTGGACAGATGCCGATCACGCCGGAATTCATCATGCGCCTGGGTTACGCTGCGGGCACGGTACTGGTGGCGGATGATTTGCAGCATGGTACCTTGCCTGCAGGAGAGCGGCCGGCCGTGCTGATCGGCAAGGATACCCGGGTGTCCGGCTACCTGCTGGAAGCGGCGCTGGAGGCGGGATTTGCGGCTGCCGGCGTCGACGTCATGCTCTGCGGGCCGCTGCCCACCCCCGCCGTTGCCTACCTCACGCGCGCGTTGCGCCTGCAGGCCGGGGTGGTGATCTCGGCTTCGCACAACCCGTTTCACGATAACGGCATCAAGTTTTTCTCCGGTCAGGGGAGCAAGCTGCCCGATGCGCTGGAGCATGAAATCGAGGCGCGCCTCGAGCAGCCCATGGGTTGCATGGACTCGGCCCACCTCGGTCGGGCACGCCGCATCAGCGATGCGCAGGGGCGCTACATCGAATTCTGCAAGAGCACGTTTCCCAACGAACTCGATCTGCGCGGCCTGCGGATTGCCGTCGATTGCGCGCATGGCGCGGCGTATCAGGTGGCGCCGGCGGTGTTTCATGAGCTGGGCGCCGAGGTCGTGGCGGTCGGCGTGGCGCCAAACGGTCTCAATATCAATGACGGGGTTGGCGCCACGGCGGGCGACAGCCTGCGCCGCGCCGTGCTCGAACAGCGTGCCGATATCGGCATCGCCCTCGATGGGGATGCCGATCGCCTGCTGATGGCGGATGCGGACGGCACGCTCTACGATGGCGATCGCCTGCTGTACGTCATCGCGCGCAACCGCGGCTTCGGCAAGGCCGAGGGGGTGGTCGGCACGCTGATGAGCAACCTCGGTTTAGAACATGCCCTGGCACGCCACGGCATCGCTTTCGAGCGCGCCAGGGTGGGTGATCGTTACGTGCTGGAAACCCTGAACGAACGCGGCTGGAGCCTGGGTGGCGAGAACTCGGGACACATCATCTGCCTGGATAAGCATACGACCGGCGACGGTATCGTGGCGGCGCTGCAGGTGCTGTCTGCGCTGCGCCGCCAGGGCGTGACGTTGGCCGAGGCCTGCAGCGATCTGACGATGTATCCGCAGCGCCTGGTCAATGTGCGCCTGCCGCAGGGTTTCGACTGGCGCGGTGATCCGGGTATTCAGACGGCCAGTCAGGCGGCGGAAGCTGCCTTGAACGGCCGGGGGCGGGTGCTCCTGCGCCCCTCCGGCACCGAGCCGTTGCTGCGCGTCATGGTCGAAGGTGAAGAGAGCGGTGAAGTCCAGCATTGGGCAGAGCGCATTGCCGAGGCCGTGCGCGAGGCGGCTGCCGCAAACTGAGGCGAGAAGATCCATGGAACGATCCATGGGCCGCTTTGTTTGACCCACCGGGCTACTGGATTTTATAATGGGCGATTGATTTTTCCGGAGCATCCCATGCCTACCGCGCGTACCAAGCTTGTTGCCGGCAACTGGAAAATGCATGGCAACCTGGCGGCCAATCAGGCTTTGCTGCAGGACATCCTGTCCGGGCTCGATGCCTGCCGGACCGAAGTGGCGGTATGCGTGCCGTTTCCCTATCTGGCGCAGGCGCAGATGCTGCTGACGGGAACGCAAGTCGCCTGGGGTGCGCAGACGGTTTCCGAACATGCGCAGGGCGCCTATACCGGAGAGACTGCCGCTGCCATGCTGGCGGATTTCGGCTGCCGTTATGTCCTGGTCGGGCATTCCGAGCGCCGTGCGCTGTATGGCGAGAGCGATGCAGCGGTGGCGGCGAAGTTTGCGGCGGCGCTGCAGGCCGGTCTGACGCCTGTCCTCTGCGTGGGTGAAACGCTGGCCGAACGCGAGGCCGGCGCCACCGGGGCCGTAGTCATTCGGCAGCTCGAAGCGGTGATTGCCTCTTCGGGGGTTCAGGCGCTGGCCCGTGCGGTTGTCGCCTACGAGCCGGTCTGGGCGATCGGCACCGGCAAGACCGCGACACCTCAGCAGGCGCAGGATGTGCATGCGCTGATTCGCGGCAGGGTTGCTGCCGACGACGCGAAGGTGGCAGAGGAATTGCAGATGCTCTATGGTGGCAGTGTCAAACCGGGCAATGCCGCAGAACTGTTTGCCATGCCCGACATCGATGGCGGCCTGATTGGTGGCGCTGCGCTGGTGGCAGTGGATTTTCTGGCGATTTGCGCCGCAGCCTGATTTCAACAAGGAAACCTTAAATGCAAAATTATCTTTATTCATCGGTGTTGACGGTGCATCTGCTGGTCGGCCTGGCAATCATCGGCCTGGTGCTGATGCAGCACGGCAAGGGAGCCGACATGGGCGCCGCATTTGGCAGCGGGGCTTCGGGCAGTTTGTTCGGCGCTTCCGGCTCGGCCAATTTTCTGTCACGCACCACCGCGATTCTGGCGGTGGTGTTCTTTCTGACCAGTCTGGGCCTGAGCTACATGGCAACCAGTCGCACCAAACCGGCCGGCAGTGTGCTCGATGCCACGCATACCCAGACGCAATCCCAGACATTGCCGGGCGATTCCGGCGTGCCTCCGGCCGTGCCGTCCGGTACGGCCGAATCAAAAGCAGGGGATGTGCCGAAGTAAGGCCGGCGCGGTGGCACGAGGCGGATTCGCCGCGTGTGACGAAGACGTGCGAGAGCTGAAATTTCCTGTCCCTTGCATTGAAAAGCCCTATGGGGCTTGTGTATAATTGCGGGATTTGGTTGTGGCCCGATTGCTCTCCATTGCTCTCTGGATCGGACACATATCGGAAGTCATGAGTAACGCCGACGTGGTGAAATTGGTAGACACGCTATCTTGAGGGGGTAGTGACGAAAGTCGTGTGAGTTCGAGTCTCACCGTCGGCACCAGATTCGAGTTGTAAATCGTAAGTCGTATCGTTTGTACGGTTTGCAGGAAGCGGCAAATCGGGGCGCCAGGGGAAGTGGAGTCTGCATCGTCACCGTCTGTGTCGATGCGCCTCGGGTCCGTTGGCTGTAACAAAAACAACAGGCAGCGCAAGCGCGGTGGTCATGCTAGAAAATTACCTTCCTGTTTTTGTGTTCGTCCTCCTTGGTCTGGCAATGGGCGTGCTCCCGGTTCTGCTGGGCTGGCTCCTCGGTCCGCGCCGTCCCTACGCGGAAAAACTTTCTCCTTACGAATGCGGTTTCGAGGCCTTCGAGGATGCGCGCATCAAGTTCGACGTGCGCTACTACCTGGTCGCCATCATCTTCATCATTTTCGATCTGGAAATCGCCTTTCTGTTTCCCTGGGCATCGATCTTCAAGGAGATCGTGGCGACGGATTCGATCAAGCTGTTCGGTTTTCTCGAGATGCTGGTGTTTCTCGGCATTCTCCTGATCGGTTATATCTATGCCTGGGCCAAGGGCGCCCTGGAATGGGAATAAGAGGCGGGTTATGAGCAGTCTGGAAGGCGTCCTGCAGGAAGGTTTCGTTACCACCACCCTCGACAAGCTGATCAACTGGTCGCGTACCGGCTCGATGTGGCCGATGACTTTCGGCCTGGCCTGCTGCGCCATCGAGATGATGCATGCGGCGGCCTCGCGCTATGACATGGATCGCTTCGGCGTGATGTTCCGTCCCAGCCCGCGCCAGTCCGACGTGATGATCGTCGCCGGCACGCTGTGCAACAAGATGGCGCCGGCGCTGCGCAAGGTGTATGACCAGATGTCCGAGCCGCGCTGGGTGATTTCCATGGGTTCCTGCGCCAACGGCGGTGGCTATTACCACTACTCCTATTCCGTGGTGCGCGGCTGTGATCGCATCGTGCCGGTGGATGTCTATGTGCCGGGCTGTCCGCCGACGGCCGAGGCGCTGCTCTACGGCATCCTGCAACTGCAGAACAAGATCCGCCGCACCGAGACCATTGCCCGTAGCTGACCGAGTCGATAACGCCATGAGTGCCAAGCTGGAGAAGCTGAAACAGAGTCTGCAAAACGCGCTGGGCAGCCGCATCGCCGAGTTGCTCGATGTTTGCGATGGCCTGACGCTGGTGGTGAGGGCGGATGATTACCTGGCGGTCGCGCGCACCCTGCGCGATGATCCGAACCTGTCCTTCGAGCAGTTGATCGACCTGTGCGGCGTCGATTATTCGGCCTACGGCGAGGGCACGTCGGCGGCCTGGCGGGGCCGGCGCTATGCCGTGGTCAATCATCTGATGTCGATCAGGCACAACTGGCGTCTGCGTCTGCGGGTGTTTGCCGAAGATGACGATTATCCGCGCGTCGAATCGCTGATCAATGTCTGGAACTGCGCCAACTGGTTCGAGCGCGAGGCTTTCGATCTCTACGGCATACTTTTCAATGGCCACCCGGACCTGCGCCGCATCCTTACCGATTACGGTTTCATCGGCCATCCCTTCCGCAAGGACTTCCCCGTTTCCGGTTATGTCGAAATGATCTACGACACCGAGCAGCAGCGGGTGGTGTACCAGCCGGTGACCATCGAGCGGCGCGAAGTCACGCCGCGCATCATCCGTGAAGAAGCCTATGGCGATGACCCGTTGGGCTGACAGACTATGAGCGACATTCGTAATTACACCCTCAACTTCGGTCCGCAGCACCCGTCCGCGCACGGCGTGCTGCGCCTGGTGCTGGAGCTCGACGGCGAGGTGATCGTGCGCGCCGATCCGCACATCGGCCTGTTGCATCGCGCCACCGAGAAACTGGCCGAGCAGAAGACCTGGGTGCAGGCGCTGCCCTATATGGATCGCCTCGACTACACGCCGGTGCTGATCAACGAGCACCCCTACGTGCTGGCGGTGGAGAAACTGCTGGGAATCGAGGTGCCGCTGCGCGCCCAGTACATCCGCGTGCTGTTCGACGAGATCACCCGCATCCACAACCACCTGTTGAGCATCGGTACCCACGCGCTGGACGTCGGCGCCATGGGCATGGTGCTGTACACCTTCCGCGAGCGCGAAGACATCTTCGACATGATGGAAGCGGCCACCGGCGCGCGCATGCATGGCGCTTATTACCGTCCGGGCGGCGTGTATCGCGATCTACCCGAGGTCATGCCGCGTTATGAAGCCAACCGCTTCAAGAACGCTGCCGAAATCCAGCGCCTGAACGAGGCGCGCAGCGGCTCACTGCTCGATTTCATCGAGGACTTCTGCAACCGCTTCCCGCATTACGTCGACGAGTATGAAACGCTGCTCACCGACAACCGCATCTGGAAGCAGCGCCTGGTCGGCATCGGCGTGGTCTCGCCCGAGCGTGCCATCCAGTTGGGCTTTTCCGGGCCGATGCTGCGCGGCTCGGGCATCGAATGGGATCTGCGTCGCAAGCAGCCCTACGAAGTCTATGACCGGCTGGCGTTCGACATTCCGGTCGGCAAGGAGGGCGACAGCTACGACCGCTACCTGGTGCGCATCGAAGAAATGCGCCAATCGACGCGCATCGTCAAGCAGTGCGTCGAGTGGTTGCGCGCCAATCCGGGGCCGGTGATCACCGACGATTACAAGGTCGCGCCGCCGCCGCGCGAGAAAATGAAGTCGGGGATGGAAGAGCTGATCCATCACTTCAAGCTGTTCAGCGAAGGCATCCATGTGCCGGCGGGGGAAGTGTATGCCGGCATCGAGCATGCCAAGGGCGAGTTCGGCGTGTACCTGATTTCCGACGGGGCGAACAAGCCCTATCGCATGAAGCTGCGGCCGGCCGGTTTCGTGCACCTGGCGGCAATGGACGAACTGGCCAAGGGTCACATGATCGCCGATGCCGTGACCATCATCGGTACGATGGATATCGTGTTTGGTGAAGTGGATAGATAGCATGCTCAGCGAAGACGCAATCAAGAAAATCGATCGCGAGATCGGCAAGTATCCGGAAGGCCAGCGGCAATCCGCCGTGATGGCGGCGCTGGCCATCGTCCAGGAAGAGCGCGGCTGGCTGTCGCAGGAAACTCTGACCGAAGTGGCCGAATACCTGCAGATGGCGCCCATCAGCGTGTATGAAGTGGCGGCTTTCTACAACATGTTCGAGCTGCATCCGGTCGGCAGGCACAAGCTGACGGTCTGCACCAACCTGCCTTGCGCGCTGTCCGGTGGCGTGCACGCGGCGGATTACCTGAAGCAGAAACTGGGGATCGAATTCGGCGAAACCACCACCGACGGCTTGTTCACCCTCAAGGAAGGCGAATGCATGGGGGCTTGCGGTGATGCGCCGGTGCTGCTGCACAACAATCATCGGATGTGCAGTTACATGGACGAAGCGGCCATCGACAACCTGCTGGCCGAGTTGAGGAAGTCATGAGTTTCGAGTCCATCCTCCTGGCCGGCATCGATCCCAAGAGCGGGGATGCAACCTGGCGTCTCGAAGATTACGTCAAGCGCGGCGGCTATGCGGCGCTGAAGAAGATCATCGCCGAGAAAATTTCGCCGGATGCGATCATCGACGAACTGAAGAAATCCTCCCTGCGTGGCCGGGGCGGCGCCGGTTTCCCGACCGGCCTCAAGTGGAGCTTCATGCCCAAGGGCTATACCGGCGAAAAATATCTGTGCTGCAACTCCGATGAAGGCGAGCCGGGAACCTTCAAGGATCGCGACCTGTTGCGCTACAACCCGCATGCGGTGATCGAGGGCATGGTCATCGGCGGCTATGCGATGGGTGCTGCGCGCGGCTACAACTACATCCATGGCGAGATCTTCGCGCTTTACCGGCGTTTCGAGGAGGCGCTGGCCGAAGCGCGCGCCGCGGGCCTGCTGGGCAAGAACATCCTCGGTTCGGATTTCAGCTTCGAGCTGTTTGCCCACCACGGCTATGGCGCCTATATCTGCGGCGAGGAAACCGCCCTGCTCGAATCCATCGAAGGCAAGAAAGGCATGCCGCGCTTCAAGCCGCCTTTCCCGGCCAACGTCGGCCTGTACGGCAAGCCGACGACGATCAACAACACCGAAACCTTTGCTTCCGTTCCCTGGATCATCATCAACGGCGGCGAGAAGTTTCTCGAACTGGGCAAGCCCAACAATGGCGGCAGCAAGCTGTTTTCGGTTTCCGGCCATGTGAACAAGCCCGGCGTGTATGAGATTCCGCTCGGCACGCCGTTCCCGGAACTGCTGGACATGTGCGGCGGCGTGCGTCATGGGCGCAAATTGAAGATGGTGATTCCGGGCGGCTCCTCGGCGCCGGTCTTGCCCGCCGAGATCATGATGGATTGCACCATGGACTATGACTCCATCGCCAAGGCCGGCTCCATGCTCGGTTCGGGCGCGGTCATCGTCATGGATGAGACGGTCTGTGCCGTCAAGGCCCTGCAGCGATTGTCCTATTTCTACTACGAGGAATCCTGCGGCCAATGCACGCCCTGTCGCGAAGGCACGGGCTGGATGTGGCGCGTGGTCGATCGCATCGAAAGCGGCACCGGGCGTCGGGAAGACCTGGATCTGCTGATGAACGTCACCGAGAACATCATGGGCCGCACCATCTGCGCTCTCGGCGATGCCGCCGCCATGCCGGTGCGTGCCTTCATCAAGCATTTCCAGAGCGAATTCGAATATCACATTGAACACAAGAAATGCCTGGTGGCGCCGGAAGTCCAGCGCGAAGGCAGCAAGATCTACGTGAGGCCGTCATGCTAGACATCGAAATCGACGGCGAGGCGCTGCAGGTTGCCGAAGGCAGCACCGTCATCGAAGCCGCGCATCAGCTCGGCGTCTATATTCCGCACTTCTGCTATCACAAGAAACTGTCGATCGCCGCCAGTTGCCGCATGTGCCTGGTCGAAGTCGAGAAGGCGCCCAAGCCGCTGCCGGCCTGCGCCACGCCGGTGACCAATGGCATGAAGGTGTTCACCCACTCGCCGCTGGCCGTCAAGGCGCAGAAGGGGGTGATGGAATTCCTGCTGATCAACCATCCCCTCGATTGCCCGGTCTGCGACCAGGGCGGCGAATGCCAGTTGCAGGATCTCTCGGTCGGCTATGGCTACGACAATTCCCGCTTCATCGAAGCCAAGCGAGTGGTGGTGAACAAGGATCTCGGTTCGCTGATCCGCACCGACATGACGCGCTGCATCCACTGCACCCGCTGCGTGCGTTTCCTCGAGGAAATCGGCGGCCAGATCGAGCTCGGCCAGGCCAATCGCGGCGACCGTTCGGAGATCATGCCCTTCATCGAAGGTTCGATCAAATCCGAACTCTCCGGCAACATCATCGACCTGTGCCCGGTCGGTGCGCTGACCTCCAAGCCGTTCCGTTTCTCCGCCCGCACCTGGGAACTGGCGCGGCGCAAGTCGGTCAGTCCGCACGACGGCCTGGGCAGCAATCTGGCGGTGCAGACCAAGCACGACAAAGTGATGCGCGTGTTGCCGCTGGAAAACGAAGACATCAACGAATGCTGGCTGTCGGACAAGGACCGCTTCTCTTACGAAGCCTTGAATTCCGCGGAGCGCCTGACCAAACCCATGCTCAAGCATGGCGGCGAATGGCATGAAGTGGATTGGGCGCGGGCGCTCGATTATGTCGCCCATGCGCTGAACGACATCGCGCGCAACCAGCCGGCGGGTAGCATCGCCACCCTGGCCAGCCCGCATGCCACGCTGGAAGAACTGTATCTGGCGCAGAAACTCACGCGCGGTCTGGCTGGCGTCATCGACTCGCGCCTGCGCACCAGCGACTTCGGCCTGGATGGCCAGCGTCAGGGCATTCCCTGGCTGGGCATGAAGATTTCCGAAATCAGCCAGCTCGATCGCGTGCTGGTGATCGGCAGCTTCCTGCGCAAGGATCATCCGCTGATCGCCCAGCGCTTGCGTCGCCGCGCCAGGCAGGGTGCCCAGGTTTCCCTGCTGCACGTCACGGCCGATGATCCGCTCATCCGGCTGCATGCCAGCGCCTTTGCCGCGCCGCGTGAGTTGCCGGCGCTGCTGGCTCAGGTCGTCAAGTCGGCCGCCGAACAGAAAGGCGTGTCCGTGGCTGCCGAACTGGCGGCCGTGCAGGTCGGCGAGGATGCGCGGCGGATTGCCGCCAGTCTGCTTTCCGCAGCCAATGGCGCGGTCTTCCTCGGCAACTATGCCGAGCAGCACGCCCAGGCGGCGGTACTGCAGGCGCTGGCGCAGCAATTGGCCGAAATCACCGGCGTGCGCCTGGGTTATCTGGGGGCTGCCGCGAACAGCGTCGGTGCCTATGTCGCCGGCGCCGTGGCCCAAGGCGCGGACGACAATGCCGCGCGATTGCTGGCCACGCCGCGCAAGGCCTATCTGCTGCTGCAGACGGAACCGGAACTCGATTGCGTCAACCCGCGTGCCGCCGTGGCCGCACTGAAGCAGGCCGCAACCGTGGTGGCATTGACCGCCTTCAAGTCGGCCAGCCTCATGGAACATGCCGACGTGTTGCTGCCGGTTGCGCCGTTTACCGAGACTTCGGGCAGTTTCGTGAATGGCGAAGGCCGGCTGCAGAGCTTCAATGCCGTGGTCAAGGCCCAGGGTGAAGCGCGCCCGGCCTGGAAAGTGCTGCGCGTGCTGGGCAACCTCACCGGGCAGGACGGTTTCGATTACGCCAGCAGCGAAGACGTGCGCAACGAATTGCTGCCGGAGGCGCCGGCATTCGTCGCTGGCCTGAACAACCAGGCGCGTGCCGTCTGCAGCGCGGCCGACCTCCAGTCCTCAGGCAAGGGTCTGCAGCGCATTGCCGAAGTGCCGAGCTATTTTGCCGACGCCCTGGTGCGTCGCGCGCCCAGTCTGCAGAAGACGCCGGATGCCGCCCCGCCTGCGGCGCGCATGAGCGCGGCAACCCTGCAGCAGTTGAACCTGACCGCCGGGCAGAACGTGCGCGTGCGCCAGGACGGCGGCGAAGTGCAACTGCCGGCGCAGATCGACGACAGCCTGCCCGATGGCTGCCTGCGCGTGGCGGCAGCCCATGCCAGCACGGCGGCGCTGGGTGCGGCCACCGCTGAAATTACTGTGGAACGTGCATGATGATGGAACTCCTCAAGCCCGTGCAGGACGTCCTCGGCCCCTGGTGGCCGCTGGTCTGGACGCTGGTGAAGATCGTCGGCGTGCTGCTGCCGCTGCTGCTCTGCGTGGCCTACATGACCTATGCCGAACGCAAGGTGCTGGCCTACATGCATGTGCGCATCGGCCCGAACCGCATCGGTCCGGTCGGTCTGCTGCAGCCTTTTGCCGATGCGCTGAAGATGATCTTCAAGGAAGTCATCATCCCCGGCAAGTCGAACAAGGCGCTGTTCATCACCGGCCCGGTACTGGCCTTCGCTCCGGCGCTGGCGATCTGGGCGGCGGTGCCTTTCTCCGACGGTTATGTGCTGGCCAACATCGATGCCGGCGTGCTCTACATCCTGGCGATTTCCTCGCTGGGCGCCTATGGCGCGATCATCGCGGGCTGGGCGTCGAACTCCAAATACGCTTTCCTCGGCGCGATGCGCATGACGGCGCAGATGGTGTCGTATGAAATCGCCATGGGCTTCGCGCTGGTGACCGTGCTGATGATTTCCGGCAGCCTCAACTTGACCGAAATCGTCCATGGCCAGGGGCGCGGCATGCTGGCCGAGACGCCCGTGCAATTCCTTTCCTGGAACTGGTTGCCCTTGCTGCCGATGTTCCTGGTGTATGTGATTTCCGGCGTCGCCGAATGCAACCGCAGCCCTTTCGACGTGGTGGAAGGCGAGTCGGAAGTCGTCGCCGGCCACATGATCGAATATTCCGGCATGGCCTTCGCGCTGTTCTTCCTCGCCGAATACGCCAACATGATCCTCGTCTCGCTGATGACGGCGATCTTCTTCCTCGGCGGCTGGCTTTCGCCGGTCAGCTTCCTGCCGGACGGCTTCGCCTGGCTGGCGCTGAAGACGGCGGCCCTGTTGTTCGGCTTTCTCTGGTATCGCGCCACCTTCCCCCGCTACCGCTACGACCAGATCATGCGTCTGGGTTGGAAGGTGTTCGTGCCGCTGTGCATTGCCTGGATGCTGGTTATCGGCGTCTGGATGATGTCGCCGCTCAACATCTGGAAGTGATGTCATGGGTGCAATGAAACAGTTCATCAACAGTCTGTTCCTCACGGAGTTGCGCGCCGGCATGGCCGTGACCTGGCGGTATCTGTGGAAGCCGAAGATCACCATCCAGTATCCGGAAGAGAAGACCCCGCAGAGCAATCGTTTCCGCGGCCTGCATGCCCTGCGCCGCTATCCGAATGGCGAGGAACGCTGCATTGCCTGCAAGTTGTGCGAAGCCGTCTGCCCGGCGATGGCCATCACCATCGAGTCGGACGAGCGTGACGATGGTTCGCGCCGCACCACGCGCTATGACATCGATCTGACCAAGTGCATCTTCTGCGGCTTCTGCGAGGAAGCCTGTCCGGTCGATGCGGTGGTGCTCACGCGGATTCATGAATACCACGGCGAAGCGCGCGGCGATCTGTACTACACCAAGCAGATGCTGCTGGCGGTGGGCGACAGGAACGAAGCACAGATCGCGAAGGACCGCGAACAGGATGCCCAATTCAGGTAAGGAGTGAAGGGGAGCCGGCTGACTGCCCGTTGCGGCATGCAGATACTCACCGAGAACCATGGACTTCAAAATCGCAATTTTCTATTTCCTTGCTGCCGTGATGGTATTCGCCGCCTTGCGCGTGATCACCGCGCGCAATCCGGTGCATGCCGTCCTCTTTCTGGTGATGGCATTCTTCAATGCCGCCGGTATCTGGCTGCTGCTGCAGGCGGAGTTTCTCGCCATCGTGCTGGTGATGGTGTATGTCGGCGCGGTGATGGTGCTGTTCCTGTTCGTGGTGATGATGATCGACATCAACATCGAGCGGCTGCGTGAAGGCTTCTGGCGCTACTTGCCGCTGGGGGCGCTCATCGGCGGTTTCATGGTGCTGGAAATGGCGCTGGTGCTCGGCGGCAGTTATTTCTCGGCCGGGACCATGCCGGCGCCGGCCGAGCTCGCTGCGGACTTCAGCAATACCAAGCAGCTTGGCCGTCTGTTATTCACCGAATATGTCTATCCGTTCGAACTCGCTTCGGTCGTGCTGCTGGTGGCGATCATTGCCGCCGTGATGATCACGCATCGCCGCCGCAGCGACAGAAAGTCGCAGCGCGTACCGTCACAGGTCGCGGCCAGCAAGAGTGAACGGCTGCGTCTGGTGAACATGCCCAGCGAGCAGGAAAGCCCCGCAGCGGCGGCAGAGAAGGAATAAGGAAACGGATATGGGCAGCCTGTCTCTCTCACACTATCTGATCCTGGGCGCGATTCTTTTCGCGATCAGCGTCGTCGGCATCTTCCTCAACCGCAAGAACCTCATCGTGTTGCTGATGGCGGTGGAATTGATGCTGCTGGCGGTGAACATCAACTTCGTGGCTTTTTCGCACTACTTGGGCGATCCCAACGGCCAGCTTTTCGTCCTCTTCATCCTGACGGTGGCGGCGGCGGAAGCGGCCATCGGCCTGGCGATCCTGGTGGCGCTGTTCCGCAATCTCTCCACCATCCATGTCGATGACCTCGACAGTCTCAAGGGTTAAATCCGAGCGATGGACATGAAAACGCTTTATCTGGTTGTGCCGCTGGCGCCGCTGTTCGGCGCCATTCTCGCGGGCCTGTTTGGCAAGCGCATCGGTCGGGCCGGCGCGCATACCGTGACCATTCTCGGCGTGGCCATCGCCTTCGTCGCCTCGGTGATGATCTTCCTCGACGTGCAGGCCGGCAACACCTTCAACGGCAGCGTCTATCAATGGATGGAGACGGATGGCCTGAAGCTCGAAATCGGCTTCCTGATCGATCCCCTGACCACCATGATGATGCTGGTGGTGACTTTCGTCTCGCTGATGGTGCATATCTACACCATCGGCTACATGCACGACGATCCGGGCTATCAGCGTTTCTTCAGTTACATCTCGCTGTTCACCTTCTCGATGCTGATGCTGGTGATGTCCAACAACTTCCTCCAGTTGTTCTTCGGTTGGGAAGCGGTGGGCCTGGTTTCCTATCTGCTGATCGGCTTCTGGTACACCCGGCCGACGGCGATCTACGCCAACCTCAAGGCTTTTCTGGTCAACCGCGTCGGCGACTTCGGCTTCATCCTCGGCATCGGCCTGATCGCCGCCTATGCCGGCTCGCTGGATTACGCCGAGGTCTTCGCCCAGCGCGAAATGCTGGCCGCGCAGAATATCGAACTCTTTACCGGCACGCCCTGGCTGCTGATCACCGTGATCTGCATCTGCCTGTTCGTCGGCGCGATGGGCAAGTCGGCGCAATTTCCGCTGCACGTCTGGCTGCCCGACTCGATGGAAGGCCCGACGCCGATCTCCGCCCTGATCCACGCCGCCACCATGGTGACGGCTGGCATCTTCATGGTCACGCGCATGTCGCCGCTGTTCGAGCTGTCCGACGCGGCGCTGTCCTTCGTCATGGTGATCGGCGCCATCACCGCGCTGTTCATGGGCTTTCTCGGCATCATCCAGAACGACATCAAGCGCGTCGTCGCCTACTCGACGCTCTCGCAGTTGGGCTACATGACCGTGGCGCTGGGCGCTTCGGCCTATTCGATCGCCGTCTTCCACCTGATGACCCATGCCTTCTTCAAGGCGCTGCTGTTCCTCGGCGCCGGTTCGGTGATCATCGGCTGCCACCACAACCAGGACATCCGCTACATGGGTGGCCTGTGGAAGCACATGAAGATCACCTGGATCACTTCCCTGATCGGCTCGTTGGCACTGATCGGCCTGCCTTTCTTCTCGGGCTTCTATTCCAAGGATTCGATCATCGAGGCCGTGGCCCTGTCCAACCTGCCGGGCTCGGGTTTTGCCTATTTCGCCGTGGTCGCCGGCGTCTTCGTCACCGCCTTCTACTCCTTCCGCATGTACTTCCTGGTCTTCCATGGCAAGGAGCGCTACGACCAGGCGCCGCATGACGATCATCACGATGATCATCATCACGGCGGCACGCCGCACGAGTCTCCCTGGGTGGTCTGGCTGCCGCTGGTGGCGCTGGCGATTCCGTCCATCGTCATCGGTTACATCGCCATCGAACCGATGCTCTATGGCGGCTATTTCGGCGATGCCATCGCCATCGCTCCGGCGCATGCCGCCATGGCGCATCTGAAGAGCGAGTTCCACGGCGCCACCGCCATGGCCTTGCACGGCATGACTCAACTGCCTTTCATCCTGGCCGTTGCCGGGGTCGTGCTGGCCTGGTTCTTCTATCTCAAGCGCCCCGAGATTCCGACCTTCATCATGCAGCGCTGCAAGCCGATCTACACCCTGCTGGAGAACAAATACTATTTCGACAAGATCAACGAAGTGGTGTTTGCCGGCGGCGCCCGCGGTCTCGGCCGTGGCCTGTGGAAGGGCGGCGACCAGATGCTTATCGACGGCCTGCTGGTGAACGGTTCGGCGCGCGTGGTCGGCTGGGTGTCCGCGATTTCACGCCGGCTGCAAACCGGCTACGTCTACCAGTATGCCTTCATGATGATATTCGGCGTCTTCGTCCTGCTGACGCTGTGGATCTTCCGGGCTTGAGTGCGTGAAGCACTTCAACGACGCACGGAATAAACACCAGACAGTACGGATGCTCGACAGGAATCCACCGAGATGATTGCCTCAAACTTTCTAAGCCTAGCGATCTGGGTACCCATCCTTGGGGCCATGGTCGTGCTCCTCGCCGGTTCGGACCGCAACGCCGGACTCACCCGGGGCATCGCACTGATTGCCGCCCTGGCCGGTTTTCTGGTCACCATCCCGCTGTACGTGAATTTCGATACGGCGCAGAGCGCGATGCAGTTCGTCGAACACGCGCTCTGGGTGCCGCAGTACAACATCAACTACTACCTCGGCGTGGATGGCATCTCGGTGCTCTTCATCCTGCTCAACAGTTTCATCACCATCCTGGTGGTGCTGGCCGGCTGGCGGGTGATCCAAAGCCGGGTAGCCCAATACATGGCCGCCTTCCTCGCCATGTCGGGCCTGATGAACGGCATCTTCTGCGCGCTCGATGGCGTGCTGTTCTACGTCTTCTTCGAAGCCTCGCTGATTCCGATGTACATCATCATCGGCGTCTGGGGCGGGCCGAATCGCGTCTATGCGGCCTTCAAGTTCTTCCTCTACACGCTGGCCGGCTCGCTGCTGATGCTGATTTCGCTGCTCTACCTGTTCCTGCAGTCGGGCAGCTTCAACATCCTCGACTGGCACGCGCTGCCGCTGGGCCTGACGGCGCAGACCTGGCTGTTCATCGCCTTCTTCTTCGCCTTTGCCGTCAAGGTGCCGATGTGGCCGGTGCATACCTGGTTGCCGGATGCCCACGTCGAAGCGCCCACTGGCGGCTCGGTGGTGCTGGCCGCGATCATGCTGAAGCTTGGCGCCTACGGCTTCCTGCGCTTCTCGCTGCCGATCCTGCCGGATGCCAGCCAGGAACTCGCCGGCTACATGATCGCGCTGTCGCTGATCGCTGTGATCTACATCGGTTTCGTCGCCATCATCCAGGGCGACATGAAGAAGCTGGTGGCCTACTCTTCGGTTTCGCACATGGGCTTCGTCACCCTGGGCTTCTTCCTCTTTAACCAGATCGGCCTCGAAGGCGCGCTGGTGCAGATGATTTCCCACGGCTTCGTTTCCGGTGCCATGTTCCTTTGCATCGGCGTCATGTACGATCGCCTGCACAGCCGCCAGATCGGCGATTACGGCGGCGTGGTGAACACCATGCCGAAATTCGCCGCCTTCTTCCTGCTGTTCTCCATGGCCAACTCCGGCCTGCCGGCCACCTCCGGTTTCGTCGGCGAATTCATGGTCGTCCTCGGCGCGGTGAAATACAACTTCTGGATCGGTTTCGGAGCGGCGATCTCGCTGATCCTCGGCGCGGCCTATTCGCTGTGGATGTACAAGCGGGTGGTCTTCGGGGGCGTCGGCAACAAGCATGTCGCCGAAATGGCCGACCTCGACCGCCGCGAGTTCTTCATTCTTGGCGTATTGGCGCTGTGTGTACTGGGCATGGGCCTGTATCCCTTCCCCTTCACCGAGGTCATGCACGTTTCGGTCGAGCATCTGCTTGAGCATGTGTCGACCGGCAAGCTGACCCTGGTGGCGCCCTAAACAACTGAGCAACCGAGCAACCGGCTGATCAAAGAGATTCAAATATGAACTTCGTCATACCTGATTTCTATCCTGCGGCTGCGGAGCTCTTTCTCCTGGCGATGGCTTGCGCCATCCTGCTGCTCGACCTGGTCCTGCCGGCAAGCCGGCGCTGGCTGATTCCGCTGGCGACTCAGGCGACGCTGATCGGCTGCGCCCTGATTTCCTACAGCATGCTGCGCGATGGCCAGGTGGTGCTGACTTTCAGCAACATGTTCGTGAATGACGCCTTCGGCAATCTGCTGAAGATCCTCGTCGATATCGTGCTGATCTTCATGATCGTCTACAACCGCCGCTATCTGGCGGAGCGCGGCCTGGAGAAAAGCGAGTATTACCTGCTGCTGCTGTTCGGCGCCCTGGGCATGAAGGTGCTGATTTCGGCCAGCCATCTGCTCAGTATCTACCTGGGCCTCGAACTGCTCTCGCTGACGCTGTATGCCCTGGTGGCGCTGGACCGCGATTCGGCCAAGGCCACCGAGGCGGCGATGAAATATTTCGTCCTCGGCGCTCTGGCCTCGGGTCTGCTGCTGTATGGCATGTCGATGATTTATGGCGCCACGGGCACGCTGGAAATCGGCGGCATCGCCCAGGCGCTGTACCATGGCGCGGTCAACAAGCCGGTACTGCAGTTCGGTCTGGTGTTCCTGGTTGCCGGGCTGGCCTTCAAGCTGGGTGCGGTGCCTTTCCACATGTGGATTCCCGACGTCTATCACGGCGCGCCGACGCCCATCACCCTGCTGATCGGCTCGGCGCCCAAGCTGGCTGCCTTCGCCATGGCGATGCGTCTGCTGGTGTATGGCTTGCTCGATCTGGCCGACCAGTGGCAACTGATGCTGATGATCATGGCCGCGTTGTCGATCGCCATCGGCAATCTCGCCGCCATTGCGCAGACCAACCTCAAGCGCATGCTGGCCTACTCGACGATCTCGCACATGGGCTTCCTGCTGCTGGGTCTGCTCAGCGGCGTGGCGGACGGCGGTGTCGACCCCAACCGCGCCATTGCCGCGTACAGTTCGGCGCTGTATTACGCCATTGCCTACGTGCTGATGAGCCTGGGTGCCTTCGGCATGATCCTGCTGCTCTCGCGCGCCGGGCACGAGGCCGAGAACATCGACGACTTCAAGGGCCTCAACCAGCGCAGCCCGTGGTTTGCCGCGATGATGGCGATCCTGATGTTTTCGATGGCCGGCATACCCTTCTTCATCGGCTTCTGGGCCAAGTTCCTGGTGCTGCTGGCGGTCATCGACGCCGGCCATCTGTGGCTCGCCCTGTTCGCCATCTTCTTCTCGCTGATCGGCGCGTTCTACTACCTGCGCATCGTCAAGCTGATGTATTTCGACGCGCCGACGGACAAATCGCTGATCCAGGCCGGCTTCGACATGCGCATCCTGCTTTCGGTGAACGGCCTCGCCGTCGCCGTGCTCGGCCTGTTCCCGCAGATCGCCATGTATCTCGGCACGATCAGCCTGCTGCGTTCCCTCTGACCACCCATCGCCGGTAGCGTAGTGCCCAAGCCCTGCGCTACCGCCTGACCGGCAGCCGATCCTCGCATGCCCGACATGTCAGACAAGGACGAGTCGCACCTCATCGAAACCTGCATCAGCAGCGAAACCGTGTTCCACGGTCGTCTGCTGCACGTCCAGAGCGACCGCGTACGCCTGCCGGATGGCGGCGAGAGCGTGCGCGAATACATCCGCCACCCCGGCGCGGTGGTCATGCTTGCCACGCTCGACAACGGCAAGCTGCTGTTCGAGCGCCAGTTCCGCTACCCCGTCGGCCAGGTGTTCCTCGAACTACCCGCCGGCAAGATCGACGCCGGCGAACCCATCCTCGACACCGCGCGCCGCGAGCTGCGCGAGGAAACCGGCTACAAGGCTCGCCACTGGCGCCACCTCGGCGTCATGCACCCGTGCATCGGCTACTCCAACGAACGCATCGAAATCTTCCTCGCCCACGGCCTGAGCTTCGTCGGCCACGAACGCGATCACGGCGAGTTCCTCGAAGTCGTCGAACTCTCACTGGCCGACGCCCTGCTGGCCGTGCGCGATGGCGAAATCACCGACGCCAAAACCATCACTGCCCTGTTCTGGGCGGACAAGATTTTTTCCGGAGTCTGGCAGATTCCGGGGTGAGGCAGGCTGTCGCCTTTCTCAACCCAGTTGTTGGCGAGGGCAGATACATCAGCATTCAAGGACTGAATTGGCTCATGTCGAAATTGCAAAACGTTGTGCTGAAGCGTGTTCGTGATATTCAAGCCGATCATAATTGACGCTGCGATACGCAGATTAAAATCAAAGGGGTCGATTTTCCGTTGAAAATATCGCCCCTGCCACTTTTACCTGCGGCAGAACGTGGTCATCTTTGGCTGAAGGGACGCGCACGCCATGTTGAGACAAGGAACGGGTACCCCGCTGGTGCTGCTGCACGGCGTTACGTGCAGTGAGCGTGTCTGGCGACAGGTGATCCCTTTGCTCGCGCCGCACCACGATGTCATCGCCTTGACCGCGCTGGGGCATCGGGGCGGGGTCCCGGCACAGGGGCCCATGGGCATTCAGGACTTGGTTGATGATGTGGAGCGCTCGCTGGATGCCCTGGGCATGCAGCAGGTGCATGTGGCGGGCAATTCCATGGGCGGGTGGATGGCCATCGAGCTGGCCCGCCGGGGGCGTGCCTTGAGCGTGTGCGCCTTGTCGCCCGCCGGTTGTTGGGACCCTTCCGCGCGCAACCATCGACACGCCACCAATATCTTGCGCCGGGTGATGCGCGTCACGGAGCTGACCCGCTGGATGCTGCCGGTGATGGCGCAACTCAAACTGGTGCGGTCCTTGGGAATGCGGGACAACGCCGTGCATGGCGAGCGCATGTCGGCCGATGATCTCATCGACATGGCCGATGATCTGCTGGGCTGCGCAGCCCGCCATGAACTGCTGGACAGTGTTGGGCAACTGGTGGGCCTCGATCCCTTGCCATGTCCTGTGACCCTGGCCTGGGCAGAGTGCGATCGCATCTTCCCGCCTAAGCTGAATGGTACGCTGGCGCGCACCTTGTTACCCCAGGCCCGCTGGCAGTTGATGGCCGGGGTGGGGCATCTGGCCATGATCGACGACCCCAGTCTGGTGGCCGAGGTCATCAGGATGGCAGCATGCCAGGAGCTGATTCCGCAGACTTGATCTGCCAACCCACCGCTCGCCTCGTCCTTGTGGTCATGCCGCCAGACCTGTCATTCAACGCAATTGGACGAAGGACTGCTCTGGGCCGGCACCTGCCTTTCACGGTCCGTGAATCAGCGAGAAACTGTTAATGGCGGCGGGGCCTGCATCGGTATCGGCACTCTGCCAACCGGGCGTGCGACTGGTGGCACACTTCGACATCGACGATGCCGGCATCGAGTGCGTGGCGGATGCGTTTGCCAGGTTTTTCGACAAGTAAAACAATGGCGGAGGGGATCAGAGTGTCCTGATCCCCTCCGCCATTTTGTGCTGTTCCCGCTTGCTTTTTTTGCCGGACTTCAGTTCGATTGCGCAGCTGACGCCGGCCGGTCGGGAAGCTCCGGCTGTGGATTGAACGAGCGGTCCGATCCGGGCATGTTGTAGCCGGCGCCCTTGGCCTTGCGGTCGGGAAGTTCCGGCTGTGGGTTGAACGTGCGGTCCGACCCCGGCGCGCTGTGGCCGGCCGCCTTGCGTGGCGTGTCTGTCCCTCGTATCGACGTTTTCGCCGGCGGCTTGCTCTTGCCGGCCATGACTTCAGGCTGGGCCGTATCGGTGGGCGCCGCATTTGTGGCTCCGGCCACCATCATTGCCCCCGCCAGACAGAACGAGAACGCCAACCCTCTCTTCATTGAATGATTCATCTGCTGTAACTCCTGGTCGGTGATCCCCCCGGGAAAACGCGGATCTTCTGGTCGAACGGGCGCACGCTACCCCGCGCCAAGGATAAAGTCAATACGTTCCGCTGGTGACCCTGCCGGTCATCAGCAACCGTTGCCGGTTCCGTCTTGGCGCCTTTTACTATCAACTTGCGTTTGATATGGCATCGACAATAGAAAAGACATGCCACTAAACAGCTTCGTTCAAACAGTTAACTTCAAGATTTCATGATGTTGTTCTCCAGCATTGCGTTTGAGGAGATGTGTTGCCTATCGGCGGCGCTCTCCTTAACTTCGCGACAAGGGCTTTTCCAAGAGTGTCAAGAGACACTGGTGGTAGCCGTCATTTAGCGATACCTGGAAATACGGCGATTGAGGACGCGATTGACATCGTGTAGCCGAATGGCTACAGTCGCCCCATGATCCAAATCCGGAAAACTGAAGTTTTCGTCCAGTGGCTCGATGCCTTGCGCGACATTCAGGCACGGGCGCGGGTTCAAGCCAGGATCGAACGTCTTGCCGGTGGAAATCCCGGTGATGTCGAGCCTGTTGGCGAAGGCGTTTCCGAGTTGCGCATCAACTACGGCCCCGGTTATCGGGTGTATTTCAAGCAGCGTGGGCGTGAGCTGATCATTCTTCTGGCCGGCGGCGACAAGAGCACACAGGCCAAAGATATCAAGACGGCTTTACGCCTGGCACGAAATCTTTTGGGGTAGCCACCATGACCAAAACCCTTACTACACGCTATGACGTTGCAGAGCATCTGCGCACGCCGGAGGAAATGGCCGCCTACCTTGAGGCCTGTCTGGAAGAAGCGAATGGAGATGCTGCCTTTATTGCCAAGGCACTCGGCGATATTGCTCGTGCCAAAGGCATGTCCCAGGTTGCTCGTGATGCCGGGCTCTCCCGTGAAAGCCTCTACAAGGCGCTGTCCGGGGAACGTAGCCCTGGGTTCGATACGATCCTCAAAGTCATTGGCGCTCTTGGGTTAAAGCTTCATGCAGAGGCAAATCGTGTCTGACAAAAAGTCCAGCCCGCCGCTCCAGGGGACGCTCCGCTTGTCAACGGAGCGTTACCTGGAGCTAGCTGGTTAGATTTCATGGGTACCTCGACACGGCGTCGACTTCTCTGGATAGTTCCAGCGGCCATGGCTCTTGCCATCGGCTTTGTTGCGTGGGACGTATTTCTTCTGCCATCCTCGTTGGACGAGGCGCTTTTTCGTTATCGACTCAGCCGAGCCGTACAGACACAAAAGATAGAAATCAATTTTTCCGAACTGGCTACGTTTGAGTGGGAAGAAGTTTGCGATCATCACCCTTATGACGGCGACTTCAAGCATCCCAAGTACGGTCGCACCTACACCGCTCCGATGAGTGCTGCACACGATGGTGTCTGGGTGCTCCTGTTTATCGAGAAAGACGGTAGCCCAACCTACATTTCGGGGAGTTGTACTCGTGGTGGCGCGAGCATCCGGGAGTTCGGGTGCCTGTCACGAACCAAAGCAGTTTTCCGTCTTGAAAGTTCAGGCTTGTGTCCGCGTTATTCCGCAGCCCCTGACCACAAGTGAAATCCAATCTCTTGGGTAAGGACTGCCTGCAAGCTAGGCTTGCAGGTTCTCTCCGCCGCTTTGCGGCTCCGGTGGCCGGTTACCTCAAACATTGGATATCACAATTCCCAGGCATCTGATCTTTTGCAGGCACACTAATTGCGTGGCCTTGCTGCATTTAGCAAATGGAGGCATGCCATGATCGTCCAGTCCACTTCTGCTTCTTTCTTCGCCGCCCAGATTGCACGTTCGTCATCGCCTCGGCAAAGTCCGACTGCCTCTCCGGCAAATATTGCCGAGACTGTCCGTATTTCTCAAGTGGCGCGAGAGGCGCTCGTCTCCTCGACTGCCTCTTCTTCATCTGCCGCGAACAGCGACAAATCGGTCGAAGCACGGCTTGCTGCGATCAAAGCCAAGGATGGCCCGAGCAGAACGCAGGAAGAGCAGGATTACGTGCGTGCCAACGACAAGCGGCTTGCTGAAATCATCGCGCAAGGCAAGTCTACGGAGAAACTCACTGCCGATGAGCTCGATTACCTGCAAAAGGCGGCGGGGTTTGTGAATACCTTTGCGAACCTCAGTCCGGCGGAAAAAGCGCTATATGACAAGGCCGTTGCCAGCGGCAACACCGAGGCTGCTGCGGGTATCAGCCAGATCGCGTTCGTTCGCATGATGGGGCACACGGCGGGTGGCGCCAACGGCACGACCTACGACCCGCTCAATACGGAAATCACGGCGGCCAACATAGAGAAATACTTCAGCCACAGCATCGTCGATCCAACAGGCAAGGCCCAGTCTCAATTCCAGGCCTTGATCCAGTTCTTGCAGGACAATCCGGTAGCTTGATGCAGTATTGCTGTGACAGGGATGCCCAATAATGGAAGTCATCATGCGCCTACGAGCGGTATGCTGCCCGGTGAATGAGGCTGCCTAGCTGCTGGTATTCAGCCAGTGATCCAGGCCTTGGGCGTTGAGGTCGATGTCCAGTGCCAAAAACTCCAGCAGGGCGTTGCCCTGCAGGCCCCAGTTTTCGTGCCGGGCTTCGGCCAGCAGCAGATTTTCCAGCATTTGTTTTAATTGTGCGTAGCATTGCTCTCCGGCATTCCTGAGCGGGCGGGCGCCGGTGACGATGGCGGCGAGCATGCGTTTCAGGTCGGCGGCCAAGCGCGGTACGTCGGTGATCTGACCGTAATGGGTCAGGTACATCGCCTCGGGCCGGTAGGACAGCAGCAGGTCGATCGAGCGGTGCAATGCCTCCGGATCGAAATGCACCGGCGAGGTGGTCGGGCAGATGAACTGCCGGCCGTCGCGGTCGAGTTCGCGGTAGGACAGGCCAAAGGTGTCGCCGGTGAAGAAGTGTCCGGTTCGTTCGTCGCGAATGCAGATGTGGTGGCGGGCATGGCCGGGGGTGTGGAGCAGGGTCAGCTTGCGGCCGTTGAGGTCGAAGCGCTGCTCGTGCTCGACGGCGACGATGCGTTGCGGGTCGATGGCGGGAATTTCGCCGTAGATTTGCTGGAAGCGTTCCGCGCCGTAGACGGCGATCGAGCCGGCCACCAGTTTTGACGGTTCGGCCATGTGGCGTGCGCCGAGCGGATGCACCAGCAGCCGCGCATTCGGCAGCAGGCGCATGAGGGTGCCGGCGCCGCCGGCGTGATCGAGATGGATGTGGGTGAGGATGATGAAGTCGACCTGCGTCGGCGCGAGTCCGTGTTCGGCCAGCGCCGCCATGACGCGTGGGACGGCAGTGTTGGTGGCGGTGTCGATCAGCGCGGCGTGCCGGCCTTCGGTCATCAGGTGGATTGCCGCGAGTCCGGGACGGATGTAGCCCGAGTCGATGGCAATGATGCCGTTGCCGTAATTTATGGTGGGGTTGGGTTGCATGGCCGGTTCTCCGGGGGTGCGGGCGAATTGGGCAGATTGAAGGGTGATTGCAGAGGAAAAACCCGCGATTTCGCATGAGTTCATGCAGGCGCACCGATATAATAGCGGGCTAACCTTTTTACGGAGAACACCATGGGCCTGGATCGCGTGCCTTCCGGCAGGGATTTGCCGAATGATTTCAATGTGATCATCGAGATTTCGATGCATTCCGATCCGATCAAGTACGAGGTCGACAAGGATTCCGGCGCGATTTTCGTCGATCGTTTCATGTCGACGGCGATGCACTATCCGTGCAACTACGGCTATATCCCCAACACCATCGCTGGCGATGGCGATCCGGTCGATGTGCTGGTCATTTCGCACCTGACCCTGCCGCCGGGCGTGGTGGTGCGTTGCCGGCCGATCGGCATGCTGAAGATGAACGACGAAGCGGGCGATGACGCCAAGGTGCTGGCGGTGCCTGTCGACAAGCTGACTTCCATGTACCGGCAGGTGCGTTCCTATCGCCATATGCCGCAGTTGATGATGGACCAGATTTCGCATTTCTTCGAGCGCTACAAGGATCTCGAAGAGGGCAAGTTCGTCAAGGTGATCGGCTGGGTCGATGTCGATGAAGCCAAGCAGGAGATCCTCAATGGCGTCAAGGCATATGAGGACGCCAAGGTGAAGCCGGCGTTCTGAGCGGCCGCATGGCACGGCGGGCTTTGCGTTATCATGCCGCATGCGTTCGATCGTGCTTTCTGCCGTGATGGTGCTGTCACTGACGGCCTGTTCGACCGCGCCTTCGACGAATCAGCCTGTCTCCGGCGCGACTTCACCCGCCGGCGCATTGTTCGATCCCAATCAACTGGCCAAGTCCGATATCGATCGCGTGGCCGACGCTTATCGCCAGGAAATTTTCCGCAGCCTGCGCGTGCTTGCCGAAAAACTCTACCGGCGCAATCCGGCCGAGTGGCGCAAATCGGGCGCGGCAAATGTTCAGGATGCCGTCGAGCGGGTGATGAATCCGGCCCGTGAGTGGCGCTTTGCCGAGCTTGAGGGACGCTACGGCACCGATGCCGTCCAGTTGGCATTCAACGAGGATTTTCGCGGCGATCGCGTGCTGGCGCTGATTGGCGGACTGGGCGGGATGATGCATCAGGCATTCGAGGGGAAAACGGAGTTCTACATGCTGGATGATCTCGATCCGCAAAAGCTGTACAACAGCGCGCGCAACGTCGAAATTGCCGTCTGGCGCCTGTCGCACAGGCGCATGGCGGACGGCCGCTTGTTTCTGCTGTCGAACGAGGCGGCCAGCAGCGCCGGGGTCGAGGCTGGACAGGCGGCGCAGCCGGCCAATCTGAGTTTCGAGCGCGAGTTCGGCAAGATCATCGGACATTTCGACCTGCTCTCGCGCATCATCGCCGACAAACTGAACCGCACCGTCGTCAAGGTGGTTCAGAGTGTGGCCACCGCAGTCTTTCTTCCCGTCGTGACGCTCAGATGAAATCCAGATCCATCGTCATCCTGATTTCCGGACGCGGCAGCAACATGCGTTCCCTGGTCGAAGCCAATCTGCCGGATTGCCGCATCGCCGTCATCAGCAATCGCCCCGATGCCGCCGGGCTGGCCTATGCGCGCGAGCGCGGCCTGGCGACGGCGGTGGTCGATCACCGCGCCCATGCCACGCGTCCGGCGTTCGATGCGGCGTTGGCCGAGGCTATCGATGCGCATGGGGCGGACCTGGTGGTGCTGGCCGGCTTCATGCGCATCCTCGGCGTAGACTTCGTGGCCCGCTACCAAGGGCGTCTGTTGAACATCCATCCTTCCTTGCTGCCCGCCTTTCCCGGCACGCATACCCATGCCCAGGCGCTGGCTGCGGGGGTCAGGATACATGGTTGCACGGTGCACTTCGTCACGCCGGCGCTCGACAGTGGGCCGATCGTGATCCAGGCCGCCGTGCCGGTGCTGCCGGACGATGATCCCGATACGCTGGCAGCCCGGGTGCTGGCACAGGAGCACGTCATCTATCCGCAGGCGGTGCGCTGGTTTCTGGCAGGGCAGTTGCAGTTGACGGCAGCCGGGCAGGTCAGGCTGAGTGCTGGCGCTGGCCGGGCAGCCACGGCGGCATTGATCGCGCCGCAGACGGACGCGGCATGAGCCGTCATTTGCATGGTCTGGCCCTGCTGGGCGCCTTGCTGTTTGCGCTGCCTGCCTGTGCGGCGGAAGAGCCGGTTGGCGCTGTCGCTATTGCTGCCGCTGGCGGCCCGCCGGCCATGCCGCAAAAGCAGCTTCAGCCGCAACCGGCATCGGCAAACGCGCCGGGCCGTTTGCCGATGCCCGCCCAGGGCCGCCTGCGCTTCGAGCTGACCCGTGGCGATGGCCGCTTCGTGGCGGCGGAGGCGCTGCACGAATGGCGGCACGACGGCAAACAATATGAGCTGCAGAGCGTGACGGAAACCGTCGGGCTGGTTGCCTTCTTCCGTTCCACGCGGATCGTCTGGCGCAGCCGCGGCAACGTGACCGCGCAAGGCTTGCAGCCGCTGGCGTTTCAGGCGGAAAAACGCAGCAAGCCCGAAGGCGGCGCACGCTTCGACTGGACGAGGATGCGCCTCAGCCTGGACGGCGGGCCGCAACGCGAGCTGGCTTTGCTGCCGCGTAGCCAGGATCTGTTGAGCATGTTCTATCAACTGGGCGTGCAGTTGCCGGAACTGCGGCGGCTGGCAAGCAAGCCTGCCAGGCCGGATCGGGACGGGCTGGACGCGGCGCGTGAATTCGTCATGCCGGTGACCAACGGGCGCAAGCTGGAGCGTTATCACTTCGAGCTGCTCGGCGAGGAACCGCTGAATCTGTCGCGTCTGGGCCGGCGGCAGACCCTGCATCTGCGCACCCACGCCGGTGAGCAATTGATCGACATCTGGCTGGACCTGCAGGCGCATGGCCTGCCCGTGAAGATTCGCTACGCGGATGACAAGGGAGATGCCTACGACCAGACGGCGGTGCATATCGACATTTCGGCAGCGGATGAGGCTGCGGCGGGAGCGAGGTAGGTGGAAAAGATGGAAATGAATCGGCGAAAAAACCAGCGGGTCGGCGTTGCGCCATCTGTCCCATCTGCGGCATCCAAAACGCGCCGCCCGGCGCAACGGCGGCCGCATGCCGCGTCTGCAGAAAAGACCGGCGGCGCGATCGATGCCGGTCTGAGCAGCAAAGTGCTGGATCAGGCCGCTATCGCCTTGCGCCGCTTGCTGGCATTCGAGCGGCCGGCCGATGCCGTGTTGTCCGATCATTTTCGCGAGCAGCGCAGCCTGGGGCGGCGCGAGCGCGGCTTCATCGCGGAAACCTGCTATGCCGTGCTGCGCCATCGGCGCCAGCTCGAACGCCTGGTTCAGCCGGAAGTCACGCCCCGGCGCCTGCTGCTGGCCTGTCTGCTGCGCTATTCCGGCTTCGGGTTGCGTCAATTGGCCGGACTGCTGCTTCCCGGGGAGCAGGACTGGCTGCTGGCGCTCAGGAGCGCTGCTGAAACGGACTGCGCGGACTGCAGTCTGGCCGAACGCCTCGATCTGCCGGACTGGCTGACCGAGCGCCTGAGCGCGCGTCACACCGAGGCAGAACTCGTGGAACTGGCGCGTGGCCTGAACCGCAGCGCCCCGCTGGATTTGCGCGTCAATCTTCTGAAAACCACACGCGATGAAGTTTTGCGGCAACTGGCCGCGACAGGCATCAAGGCCAGCGCGTGTCCCTATTCGCCCTGGGGCATCCGCCTGGAAGGCAAGCCGGCCCTGCAGCAGCATCCATTGTTTCTGCAAGGGCACATCGAGGTGCAGGACGAGGGCAGCCAGTTGTTGGGCGCATTGCTGGCGCCACGGCGTGGCGAGATGGTGGTGGATTTTTGCGCCGGCGCCGGCGGCAAGACCCTGCTGCTGGGGGCGATGATGCGTTCCACCGGGCGCCTGTATGCTTTCGACGTGTCGAGCAAGCGGCTCGCCAAGTTGAAGCCGCGAGTGGCCCGCAGCGGCCTGTCGAATGTCCATCCGGTCTGCATCGACAATGAAAACGATGTCCGCGTCAAACGCCTGGCCGGCAAGATCGACCGCGTGCTGGTGGATGCGCCCTGCAGCGGTCTGGGCACCTTGCGCCGCAATCCGGATCTGAAGTGGCGCCAGACGGCGCAGGATGTCGCTGAACTGGTGCGCAAGCAGCAGGACATTCTGGCCGCCGCGGCGCGGCTGGTGAAACCGGGCGGGCGCCTGGTGTATGCCACCTGCAGCATCCTCGACGAGGAAAATGCGGGCGTGGTCGACCATTTCCTGGCCGGGCATGCGGCGTTCCAGCGGCTGGATGCCGCCGCGATTCTTGCCCAGCAGGGCATCCTCATCGATTGCGGCATGGACATGCGCTTGCTGCCGCATGTGCACGGCACGGATGGTTTCTATGCGGCCGTGCTGGAGCGCGGCAAGTGAAATGGTGAGATGGTGAGGTTGCCGCGCTCGCGCCCGTTGTTTCAGTTGCGCCAGTTGCTGCTGCTGGCATTGATGCTGTGCGCGGCCGCGCCGCTCTGGGCGCGCGCGCTGCTGCCGGCAAGCGGGAGCGTCGAAGTGGTGTTCAGTCCATGGGACGATGCCGAGGGCGCCATCATCGGGACGCTGCAGCAGGCGCGGCAGGCGATCCATGTGCAGGCCTATCTGTTCACCAGCCAGCCGCTGGCGCAGGCATTGATCGCGGCGCATCGGCGGGGCGTCAGGGTGGAGGTGCTGGCGGATCAGAAAATGCTGCTGCAGACCGGGAAAAGCCAGATTCCACGGCTGGCCGAGGCGGGCATTCCCGTCTGGCTGGAAACGCGCCATGCCATCGCCCACAACAAGCTCATGCTGATCGATCCTCTGGAGACGCATCCCGCCGTGGTCACCGGCAGCTACAACTTCACCTATTCGGCCCAGGCGCGGAATGCCGAGAATCTGCTGATATTGCGCGACAACCCGGCGCTGGCGCGCGCCTACTTCGACAACTGGCAACGTCATCGCGGTGACGCCGTGCCATATACGGACATGGAAACGGGCGCTGAAACGGAAGCCGCCATGGAAAGCGCCGCCAACATGGGCACGGCGACGGGCGAGGCGGCGCGGGAGACGATGCCGTGACGGCTTTTCCTGCGGCCCCGGCCTGGTGGCCGGCCATCGGCCATGTCTGGCGCAGCGCGGGTGCTTCCACTTCCAGGCCATGGATGGCCGGGATGCTGGCCGCCTTGTTCTGTCTGCCGGTTCATGCCGGAGAATTCGTCAACCACGTTGACATGAGGTTCGTCGATATTCCCGCTGGCAGCTTTTTCATGGGTGCCTGCAAGTTCAGGCCGGATCAGTTGAGCAGCGATGATTCCTGTCCATCCGGCGCGGCGGCCGATGCCGATGCCTACGGGGACGAAACGCCGCAGCATCGCGTGACTATTCGCGCGTTCCAGTTGGGGCGCACGCAGGTGACCTTGCAGCAGTTCAAGCGATTCGCCCTGGAAAGCGGCAACGGGCAACTGCTCGACGAGCCGTTTCTCAAGAGCAATGCAGGGCAGGGCGAGATGACGCCCGTGGTGCATGTCAGTTGGGAGGATGCCCAGGCTTTCGTCGCCTGGCTCAATCGAACCAAACCGCAGACGGATCACGGCCACTACCGTCTGCCCAGCGAGGCCGAGTGGGAGTACGCGGCTCGCGGCGGCACGACGACGCGCTACTATTTCGGCGATGCCAGTGGACATCGACTGGGTTTGCATGCCTGGTACGACAAGAATTCGGGCAACCGGCAACGCGTCGTCGGCAGCCGGCGGCCGAATGCCTATGGCCTGTATGACATGCTGGGCAACGTCTGGGAATGGACGGAAGACTGCTGGAACGAGAGCTACCGGGGCGCGCCGGCGGATGGCAGCGCCTGGCTGCAGGGCGACTGCAGCAAGCGCGTGGTGCGCGGCGGCTCGTGGTTCGATGTGCCGCCGTATCTGCGCGTCACCAGCCGCTTCGGTGACCGGGTGACGCGACGCATCAACTACGATGGTTTCCGCGTGGCGCGCGTGGTGCATACCTCCGCTGCGCCCTGAGGCGCTCAGTTCGGCCAGCCCATTTCCGGCAGATGCTGCAGCAGCGGGCCGAGTCCGGTATCGCTCTGGATGATGAAGAACAGCAGCGAGGCGAGCAGGATGTTCTTGATGCCGACATAGGCGGCCATGTCGGCCCAGCCAGCCTGGCGGAATCGACGCTGCCACCAGGGGCCTTCGCGCACGACCGGCTTGGTCTGCATGCGCACGGCGATTTCATAGGCGCTCCAGGCCAGCCACCAGCCCAGTATCGTCAGATGATCGAGCTTGCCGGCCGCGCCGAGCAGCCAGGCCCAGGTGACCAGCACGGCCAGGATGCTGCCGATGAGGTTGGCGAGGATGTCTTCCTTCTCGATACGGCCACGCCAGGGAAACAGATCGAGCAGTTCGGCGCCCATCCAGCCGGCCACGCTGAGGCGTTGGGGTTTGCCGGATTCGGATTCGGATTTGGATTCGGTGCCTGCCGCCGTCGTTGCTGCCGGCAGGATGGGAATGTAGTAGCCATCGCTGCCTATCCGGGTCAGCGGTTGGCCGGCTTTCAGGCGCTGCTTGCGTTCCTTCGACAGGGGCGGGCAGGCGTGATCGTCGTAATAGAGCACGATGCAATCGAGACAGGCCAGGCATTCGCGCTGATCGATCTGTCCGTTTTTTCGATCGATGGCATGGGATTCGCAGCCCACGGCACAGGCTTTGCAGGGGCCGCACGCCTGCTTGCGCTGCAGTCCCCACCAGCGGAAAGTGGATGGGATCGCCAGGCCGGCGCCCAGCGGGCAGAGATATTTGCAGTAGGGGCGCTCGGTAAATAGTGCCGCGCCGATCAGCACGCTCCAGAACAGCACGAAGGGCCAACTGCGATTCCAGACGCCGACCAGGAACGTGGTTTTGAACGGCTCGACTTCGGCCAGTTGTTCGGCAAATTCCAGCGAATGGAAAGAGGCGACGAGCAGCACGAAAAAGATGACGTACTTGAGCCACTTCAGCTTCTCGTGCAGGGCAGGCGGCAACTGCCTCTGCCAGCGCTTGAGACCGAGCCTGCCGCCGAGCTTGTAAAGCAGCTCGCTCATCGTGCCGTAAGGACACAGCCAGCCGCAGAACAGGCCGCGTCCCCAGAAAAAGACGGTGATGATGATGAACCACCAGAACAGGAAGATGAAGGGGTCGGAGAGGAACAGCGGCCATTCCCACTTGAACAGCAGGGCATGGAGCAGCGTCGTGACCTGGGTGATCGAAGGCTGGGCCATCAGGTAGAAGCCGGTGAAGCCGATGCTGGCCAGCCAGATCGCGTACTTCGGCACGGACACCCAGCGCTTGTCCTTGTGCGAGGCGCGCCGCGACAGCTCGTCGCGCAGGGCATAGACGCCGGCGGCGGCGAGCAGCAGGAGGATGAACAGGACGATTTCCAGCGGGCGTTTTTTCCAGATGCGCAGCCAGGTCGGATCGGGCGGGGTATAGGACGGGTGGCCGCCTTCCAGGTAATGGGTAGGCAGCCAGTAGTCCTGCTCGAAGTTGGTGAAGATCGGCGAGCCGCTCCTGTGGTCACGCTTGCTGGCGCGGAATACCAGGCGCCAGGGATAGGCCGCGGAAAAATTGGCGCTGCGCAGGATGAAGATGGCGGTTTCGGAGAAGGGCGGCGCATGTTCGGCGTGCACCTCGTCCAGCAGCAGGGAGTCGATGTCGCGGAAGGTGAAGGAGTCCAGATCCTGGCCGATCAGGATGCGATCGAAAATGCCGCCATGAACGAAGCCCACGCCCTTGAAGGACTCGGTGCCGTTGGCGACGACGAAAATCGCATGCTCATTTCTTTTCAGGCGCGACATGAGGTTTTCGTAGCCGGCTTCGCCAAGGATGCTGCGCCCGATGTCTGGTGCGTTGAGGTAGCCGAAATACAGATCCATGTAGGGCCGGCCGGTGACCGGCAGGCCCAGGGTGGCTGGTTCCACCGTCAGACGCCGGATGCTGCCTTCCCTGAGCAGGGCCGGCCAGTCATGTCTTGCGCGCGTGGCTGGCGTGAGTCTGGCTGCCGGACGTTCGGTGCTCTTGAGTATGCCGACTTGTTTGGCGATGGCGATACCGGAGTGCAGCACCACCTGGTTCTGGGAAATGACGGTAACCGTGGCGCCGCTGATGGCATCGAGGCCGATGACGCCTTCGTTGGGACGCGATTCGCCGATTTCGAGCTTGTCGCCGACGTACTTGCCGACATACTGATCGATGAAGCCGATCAGGGTGCTTTCCGGAATGCCCGACAGCAGCAGGGGCTCGGAGTGTTTGAGGATGCGAATGCCGGTGATGATGCCCTTGCGGTTCATGCCGATCAGGGTGATCACCGGCTTGCCGGAATAGCCGGGGATATCCACGATGTCGGTGGACAGGAAGACGTAACCGACCAGTTGTTTCCTGTCGCCTTCGCTGCGATAGCCTGCAACATAGGGCGGTCTGCCCGTGCGCGGCGAGAAGCTGTCGGCATCCGGCAGTACCGCGCTGCATGGCGCATAGGCGCACATGTCCGGATCGCTGAACAACTGCTCGGGCAGTACCCTGGCAAACGAGCTTGTCGAATCTGCCAGGGCCTCCTGCGCTGGCAGCAAGCTCAGTTGCAATGCAGTCAGGAGGATGCAGAAAAAGCGGATCAGGGCAGCGCTGTGCAGGATGCGCCGCCCTGTGGTCGGGAAATTCATTTTGCTGCCGGAACGGAACTGCGCTGGAGGTGTTTGCCCATGCCCGTACCCGTCAGGGCACGGGCGGATTCAGGGGAAGAAACGGCGTCGAGTGCCTTGGTGCTCTGGGGGCTAGCCGCCGATTGCGCCGAACACTTTTTGCAGCAGCTTGCTGCCGCTGCCGACCGGATCTTCACGTATCTGTTTTTCCTGCTCGGCGATCATCAGGAACAGGCCGTCCAGCGCCTTGCGGGTGACGTAGCCGTCGAGGTCGGCATCCTTCTCGTCGAGCAGTTTCAGCTTGGCGGCCTTGCCGGCAAAGGCGTTGTATTTTTCCGACAGGCTGACGCGGGTCGTCGCCTGATGCACGATGGGGAGGAATTTTTCGGTGAGCTGATCGCTGGTCGTTTTCTGGAAATACCGGGTGGCCGCATCCGGCGGTCCGCCGAGAATGTCGTACACATCCTTCACCGACATGTTCTTGACCGCGTTGACCAGTAGCGGCTTGGCCTCGACGACGGCCGCTTCGGCGGCATGATTCATGGTGACGACCAGTTCGTCCGCCTGTTTGCTGAGACCCAGCATGCGTCCCAGGCTTTCGACTTTCTGCAGCGGCTCCGGCAAGGGGATCTTTACCTTGCTGTTGCCGAGAAAGCCGTCGGGCTTGCCGAGCTGCGCGACCGCATATTCGGCGCCGCGTACCAGGGCTTCCTTGAGGCCGGCGCCGGCTTCCTTGCTGCCGATGGCGGCAAGGTCCGCCTGCGCGGGCAGCGCAAGCAATGCGACGGCCAGTGTGGCCAGCGCGCCGGCGGCGCGCGCGCGAACGCGGCGCGCAAGTGCGTCGAATGAAGACCGGGGCTGGGGCCAGGATGCGGCGAATATCGTGACCATGATGGACTCCGTGCAGTAAAAGGGAGGCATCTTACGCCGATTCCCACGCTCTGGAACGCTGCTGCGGTCTGTCCGGCCGTTTGGTGCGTGTGCGCTGCGACGCTGCGCGGCGGTTATTTGTTCAACTGACGCATGGCCTGCTCCAGGCCGTCGATGGTCAGTGGAAACATCCGCTCGCCGACGATGCGGCGAATGATCTGGATCGACTGCCGGTAGTCCCACAGATGCCGTGGTTCGGGATTCAGCCAGACGGCATGAGGATATTTTTCGAGCAGGCGGCCCAGCCATACTGCGCCGGACTCATGATTCATGTATTCGATGTTGCCGCCCGGTTGAATGATTTCGTAGGGGCTCATCGTCGCGTCGCCGACGATGACCAGCTTGTAGTCGTCGCCATATTTGTGAAGAACGTCGAGCAGCGGATAGCGTTCGGTCTTGCGCCGCCGGTTGTCCTTCCAGACGTGGTCGTAGATGCAGTTGTGGAAGTAGAAATACTCCAGGTGCTTGAACTCGCTGCGGGCGGCGGAGAACAGTTCTTCGCAGAGCTGGATATGGTCGTCCATCGAGCCGCCGACATCGAGGAACAACAGCACCTTGATCTTGTTGTGGCGCTCCGGACGCATTTTCAGGTCGAGCCAGCCGGCGTTTTGCGCCGTGCCGCGGATGGTGCCGTCGAGATCGAGTTCTTCGGCCGCGCCCTCGCGCGCAAAGCGGCGCAGGCGGCGCAGTGCGACCTTGATGTTGCGCGTGCCCAGTTCGATGGCGTCGTCGAGATTGCGGAAGCTGCGCTCCTCCCAGACCTTGACGGCGGTGCGATTGCCGGCCGATGGGCCGCCGATGCGGATGCCTTCGGGATGGTAGCCGCCGTGGCCGAAGGGGGAGCTGCCGCCGGTGCCGATCCATTTGTTGCCGCCTTCATGGCGTTCCTTCTGTTCGGCCAGGCGTTCCTTGAACTGCTCCATCAGCTTGTCCCAACCGAGTTTTTCCAGGCGGGCCTTTTCCTCGGGCGTCAGATGCTTCTGCGCCATCAGGCGCAGCCAGTCCTCGGGAATTTCCGCCTCCAGACCGGGAAGCTCGGTCACGCCGTGAAAATAACTGCCGAAGGCGCGGTCGAATTTGTCGTAATGCGCCTCGTCCTTGATCAGGCAGGTGCGCGCGAGGAAGTAGAAATCTTCGAGGCTGTAGCCGGCGAGGCGATGCTGCAATGCTTCCAGCAGGGTCAGGAACTCACGCGTCGAGACAGGCAGGCCCGCTGCCTTGAGGTGCAGAAAGAAGTTGGTCAGCATGCTGCTGCGGCTGCCCGTCTTTCAGGCAGCCGGAGTTCAGCCATGAATGGCGGGCGGTCTGCCCGGATCGAAGACGATGGCCCGGTTGCGGCCTTCGCTCTTGGCTACGTACAGCGCCTGGTCGGCATTGTTGGTGAGTTCGTCGGGGTTGCCGCCATGCTGCGGGAAGATGGCAATGCCGATCGACAGCGTCGTGCTGATTTCCGCTTCGCCAAAGGGAACCTTGGTGGCGGCGAATTTCTCGCGCAGCACGTTGGCCCGTTCGATGGCGGTTTCCGTCGGCATCTTGGGCAGCATCAGCATGAACTCCTCGCCGCCATAGCGGCAGGCGACGTCGCCAGCGCGGGCATGGTCGTGCAGCAGACGGGCGAAGGCCTTGAGCACTTCATCGCCAGCCAGGTGGCCATAGGTGTCATTCACTTTCTTGAAGAAATCCAGGTCGATGAGAATCACGCAGAGCGTGTAGCTTTCGCGCTTGGCGCGCGCCAGTTCGCGCTGCAGGGTTTCATCGAGATAACGCCGGTTGTGCAGGCCGGTCAGCGGATCGCGAACCGCCTGTTCACGCAGCTTTTCCTGGAGCCGGGAAATTTCCTCATATTTGTCGCGCAGCTCGATGTTGGCCTTGGTGAGCGCGATTTCCATCTGCTTGCGTTCGGTGATTTCCTGGGTGACGACGGCAAACTTGCCGGGTGCCGGGCTGTAGGAGTCGGTGGCGAACCAGCGGCAGGTTTTCTGGGAGAACTTTTCATAGCGCTTCGGCTGGCCGGTCAGGGCGACCGAGCCGAATTGTTCGAGCCAGTCGTCATCGCCGCTCTGCAGTACCTCCTTGGCGCGTTTGCCGATCAGCTTTTCGCGCGGCATGCCGGAGACTTTTTCGAAGGCCGGATTGACTTCGATGAAGCGGTAGTCGATCGGTTTGCCGTCGTTGTCGCAAATGATTTCATTGAGCGCGAAGCCGTTGTCCATCGAGATGAACAGGCCGCGATAGCGTTCCTCGTTCGCTCTGAGCTGTTCCTGCAGGGCTTCCTGGCGCTGTTTTTCGATGCGCAGGGCGAATTGCGCGCGCGTCAGGCGGAAGGTGACGAGCAGGAACAGGACGATCAGCAGGGCGCCGGCAGCGATCAGGGCCAGCAGTTTGTAGTCGGGCCCCGCTTTTTTCGGCGGCGGGGTCGGATCGAAGATGAAGCCGTCGATCGAGGGCACTTGCTCCAGCTTGCCCATGCCCAGGTAGGCCGCGCCGATTGCCAGCCAGCGCGCGGCAGTCTGGTTGCCGATTTCCGTGCTGTCGAGATCCATCAGCGCCTGCATCTGCCGACCCTGGAAGAGCAGGTGGTCGCGGTCGAGACGCTGCGCGTATTTGTTGCGTATCAGATCGACCATTTCGCTCTGGTGCGCCATGGCGTACTGCCAACCGCGCAGGCTGGCGGCGCGGAAGGCGCGTACCTTGTCGCCTTCTCCGCTGACCATGTGTTCCGAGGTGAACAGAACGTCGCCATAGAAGTCGATGCCGGCATCGCGCGGTGCGTAAATATGGGCAGGAAACTTCGCGCGCTCGAAAAAATAGAGCTCGTTGAGTAGCGAGCCGGACATCGCATCGACCTTGCCCTTGATCAGATCCTGCGGATCGTAGCTGTGCGTGAGTTCGACGAACTGGCCTGCCATGCCTTCATTGGCAAGGAGGGCCAGCACGCTGTCGGCCTGCGTGTCGAGCATGATGCGCTTGCCGGTCAGCGCTTGCATTCCCTGTTCTTTTTGCTCCTTTTGTTCCTTTCCGCGCGGCTGGCCGAACAGGACGTTGGCGGAGTGCTGGCCGATGGCCGCCAGCGCGACGACTGGCTTGTTGGCGGCGCGTGCCAGCAGCAGGCTGCTGTTGCTGACGCCGAATTCCGCCTTGCCGGAATAGACGTCGATCACGGGGTCGATCCCCATCTTGAATTCGACGATGGCGACATCCAGACCGGCTTCGCTGTAATAGCCCTGTTCGAGCGCTGCGTAGTAGCCGGCGTACTGGAACTGGTGATAGCCGTTCAGTTGCAGCGTGACCTTCTCGAGCGCGCTGGCCGGGGCGGAAGCCAGGAGGCCGAGGAACAGTAGAAGGTTGAGGAACTTGGTGAGAGTGTATGTGCGCAGCTTCATCATCGATGATTCCTTGCCATGAATACCAGTCGTTCGAACAGATGCACGTCCTGTTCGTTCTTGAGCAGGGCACCGTGCAGGGGCGGCACGCTGACCTTGTGATTCCTGGAGCGCAGTGCCTCGGGCGGAATGTCTTCCGCCATCAGCAGCTTGAGCCAGTCGAGCAGTTCCGAGGTCGAGGGCTTCTTCTTCAGCCCCGGAATCTCGCGCAGCTCGAAGAAGACTTCCAGCGCTTCGCGCAGCAGCGTCTGCTTGATGCCGGGGAAATGCACGTCGACGATGCTTTGCATGGTTTCCTTGTCGGGAAACTTGATGTAGTGAAAGAAGCAGCGGCGCAGGAAGGCGTCGGGCAGCTCCTTCTCGTTGTTGGAGGTGATGAAGATCAGCGGCCGATGGCGGGCCTGGATCAACTGGCGCGTCTCGTAGACATGGAATTCCATGCGATCCAGTTCGCGCAGCAGATCGTTGGGGAATTCGATGTCGGCCTTGTCGATTTCGTCGATCAGGACGATGCACGGGCGATCCATCTCGAAGGCCTGCCAGAGCACGCCCTTGACGATGTAGTTGCCGATGTCGTGCACCCGCGCGCCGGCTTCGCCACCGAGTTGCGAGTCGCGCAGGCGCGAGACGGCATCGTATTCGTAGAGCCCCTGCTGGGCCTTGGTGGTGGATTTGATGTGCCACTGCAGCAGCGGCATGTCGAGCGCGGCGGCAACTTTTTCGGCCAGCATGGTCTTGCCCGTGCCCGGTTCGCCCTTGAGCAGCAGCGGGCGTTGCAGGGCAATGGCCGCATTGACGGCAAGCTTGAGGTCGGGAGTGGTGATGTAGTTGGAGCTGCCGGTGAAGCGCATGGGCTGTCGTCTGTGGTCAGAAGGTTGGGAAAGCAGGGTTGCAGGGTTGTGGAGTTGCAGGGTTGGGCGGATTTCGCGCCATTCTACTCACACTGCCGCGCGGATTTTCCGCCGCATGCAGTCCAGATAGGCGGCGCCATCGGGGGCGGCCCGATCGCGTTGCGCGCGCCAGACGGTTTCGCCCAGGCACTCCAGCACGTCATGCAGCGCGGCGTGGCGTTCGCCATGCTGTCGGCTCAGTTGCTCGAACAGCCGGCGGATGCCGGGCGGCTGGTCGATCGACAGTTGTTCCTCGATGGCCAGGTGCAGGGACAGATGCAGGAAGGGATTCGCTTCGCCCTGTTCGGGCGTCCATTCGCGGGCCAGCAGCGCGTCGATGTCGGCCTGGGCGTTCTGCGCATCGCCCAGCAGCGCGTGGTATTCGGGATGCAGGGACACGAGGTCGGCGGCGATGAGTTCCAGTTGAGTCATCGGCAAGCCCTGCTGACGCTTGTGCCAGGCTTCGATGAAGAAACGTCGCGCCTGGTCGCGGGAGGGATTGAACATGATGCGGCCGTCAGAGAAGCTTGTCGGGGTACTCGCACAGATCGTTGATCGGGCAGCGCCCGCATTCCGGCTTGCGCGCCTTGCAGATGTAGCGGCCGAGCAGGATCAGCCAGTGATGCGCGTCGAGCATGAATTCGGCAGGCACCGATTCTAGCAGCTTCGCCTCGACCGCCTTGACGTCCTTGCCCGGTGCCAGTCCGGTACGGTTGGACACGCGGAAGATGTGGGTATCCACCGCAATCACGGGTTTGTGGAAGATGGTGTTGAGGACGACGTTGGCGGTCTTGTGGCCCACGCCGGGCAGGGCTTCCAGCGCGGCGGCGTCATCGGGCACTTCACCGGCGTGGCATTCCAGCAGCAGCTGGGAGAGGCCGATGACGTTTTTCGCCTTGGTGCGGTAGAGGCCGATGCTGCCGATCATTTCACGCAGGCGCTCTTCGCCGAGTCCAAGCATGGCGGCCGGCGTGGGCGCCAGTTTGAACAGCGGCCGGGTGGCGATATTCACGCTGCGGTCGGTGGCCTGCGCCGAAAGCACGACGGCGACCAGCAGTTGATAGGGCGTTGCGTATTCGAGCTCGGTTTTCGGCTGGGGATTGGCCTCGCGCAGGCGGCTGAAAATGGCGACGTTGCGCTGCCGTATCCTGGCGGGAAGTGCCGATTTGCGTTTCATTGCTGCGGATTCGGGTTCGATTTCATTCCGCATTCCGGGCCGTCATCGAGCTGCGCCGCGCGCGCGGCCGCCTCGGCCGCCAGCATGGCATGCCGGCCGTCCGGCGTCTCCAGGCTGATGCGGCCGAGCAGGCCGTCGCGGAAATCGGTCAGGAAGATCATCGCCGCCCGCTCCAGATCGAGTTCGCGGCCATGCGCGCTCCCCTTGATGAAGCAGGCACGCTTGCGGGCGATGGCTTCGACGGCAGCGACGGCATCCAGTCCGGCGGTGTCGATGCGGTAGCGCGTGGCGATCGCTGCCGGGTAGCGTTCCAGCAGGATGCCGGCGAGGAAGATGGCGACATCCCCGTCGATCACCGCATTGCGTCCGACGGCATGACAGGCCGCCAGCATCAGGCCGTCGCTGGCATGCTCGATCTTGGGCCAGAGCATGCCGGGCGTGTCGACCACGATCTGGCGCGGGCTGAGTTCGATGCGCTGCTGCGATTTGGTGACTGCCGGCTCATCGCCGACGGCCGCCACGCGCCGCTTGCCCAGGGCGTTGAGCAGCGTCGATTTGCCGACGTTGGGGATGCCCATGATCATCATGCGCAAGGGCTTCAGATTGTCGTCGCGGTGCGGCGCCAGCGCCTGGCACAGCGAGGGAATGCGCGCCACTTCGGCGGCCTTCCTGCAGGAAATGGCGACGGCCTTGATGCCGTCCTGGGCGTTGAAATACGCCAGCCAGGCGCGGGTGATCCGGGGATCGGCCAGGTCGGCCTTGTTGAGCAGCTTCAGGCAGGGGCGCTGCCGATGGCGGCGCAGCTCGTGGATCATCGGGTTGCAACTCGCTTCGGGGATGCGCGCGTCGACCACTTCGATCACCACGTCGGTCTGCGCCATGGTTTCGGCGGCCTTCTTGCGCGCCTGAGTCATGTGCCCGGGAAACCACTGGATTGCCATGTCAGCCTTCTTTGCCTGCGGTCACGACGACGCGCCGGCCCAGGCATTCAACCACCTGGCCGGCGCGGATGCGGGCGGTCTTGCGGGTTTCCGTCCGGCCATCCACCATCACGTCGCCATTGGCCGCCAGCAGTTTGCCCTGGCCACCGCTGGCGGCGATGCCGGTCAGCTTGAGCAGGTCGCAAAGCCGGATGCCGGTTTCGGCCGCGCCGGCGGAAAGATGAAATGCATTGCTGTGCATGGGAAGGCAGGAATCGGAAGTCAGGCTAAAGCGGCAAGACCCGCATGATACCTTGCGGCGGCCGGTATACTTGCCGTTTGCGTCATTTCTGCCATTCGTGCAGTTCAACGATCCGCCTCCCGCACATGAAGAAAGCCGCCACACCCAAGGAGCAGATGTACGAAGTCCGTCCCGGTCAGTCCGTGGAACTGCTCAAGGAACTGCACATCCTGACGCGCGATGGCCGGATGAATCAGGACAGCCGCCGCAAGCTCAAGCAGATCTATCACCTGATGAACTTCATCGAGCCGCTGCTCACGGGAATGCGGCAGCAGCCGGCGGAACTGCAGATCGTCGATCATGGCGCCGGCAAGTCCTATCTCGGCTTCATCATCCACGATCTCTACGTGCGCCTCCATGCGCCGCACAGCCACATACACGGCATCGAGCGGCGCGCCGATCTGGTCGAACGGTCACGCGATCTGGCCGCGCGGCTGGGCTTTGCCGGCATGCGTTTTCATGGCCTTTCAGTGGCCGAGTCCATCGTTTCGCCGCTGCTGCCGGCGCATCCGGATCTGGTCACGGCGCTGCATGCCTGCGATACGGCGACGGACGATGCCATCGACTTCGCCCTGAAGAAACAGGCTCGGGCGCTGGTGATCGTGCCTTGCTGCCAGGCCGAAGTCGCCGCGCATCTGCGCCAGGGCAAGGCGGCCGCGCTGGCGCGTGGGGCAGTTGCCGAACTCTGGCGCCATCCGCTGCACACGCGCGAGTTCGGTAGCCACGTCACCAACGTACTGCGCTGCCTGCAACTGGAAGCGCATGGCTACCAGGTGTCGGTGACCGAGCTGGTCGGCTGGGAGCATTCGCTGAAGAACGAACTGATCGTCGCCCGTCGGCGCGACGATGCGCGGCCGCAGCGACAGGCCGCGCAGCGGCTCGTCGAGTTGCTGCAGATGCTGGGGCTGGCCGAAGTTGATGCCTTGCGTCAGCGTTTCTACCTGCCGGCTTGAACGGAATCGCCGGTTGCCGGCTGCCGGCCAGCGCAGGGCTCAGGCGAGGATCGCCCAGTGATTGCCGGCGGCCATGCCTTGCGGCCAGCGCAGCATGCCGGCAGGTTCGCCCGGATGCCAGCGGGCCAGTCCCAGGTCGCCGCCGATCGCGACGCCGGGCGCGTCCTGCAGTGGCCACAGGCCGCAGGGATTCTGCACATTGCCTATGGTCATCAGTTCGGCGGGCTTTTGTGGCTGCCACAGCATGATGCGATTGGCATGTTGCGCCGTGAGCACGAAGCCGCCATTGGGGCCGGCAGCCACATCGCCGGCGTAGCCATCGGCCACCATGTGACTCGGAATCGTGAGCTCCTGGCCATCCCATACGGCCAGTAATGGGGCTTGCCGGCGCCGCGAGGAATCGTCGTGCTCGGCCTGCAGGCCGATGCCCAGCAGCACGGGGCCGTCTTCCAGCGGGCGGTTCCAGGCGATGTGGTGCGGGCTCAGGCGCTTGTCGCGCAGGCTCCAGACGCCGAGTTGCTCGCCGCTTTCCGCATCCAGATGCACCAGTGTCGGATCCATCCGTTCCAGATTGCGCTTGGCGCCCGTCGGAGTTCGCGGAATGCCACCGTTGGCGATCACCAGCCGCCCCTTGGCGTCCACCAGGATCTGGTGCGGGTCGATGCCCCGGGTGCGATGCTCGGCCACCTTGCGCAGATCGCGCGCATCGCGCACGCCGACCCAACCCTCGCCGCTCTTGCGATCGGTTTCGCCGGTGTACAGCCACTGTCCGTCGTTGCTGGCGATGACGTGGCCGTCGAAGGTCCGCGCATCTCCTTCGTCGGCCATGGACAACTGATTGGCGAGACGCCCCTCGGCATCGACCCGCATCAGCCAGGCGCCGGGCCGCGTGGCGACGGCGAGGAAGCCGCCGCCGGGTTCGGGAACGATGGCATGCGGCAATGTCGGCACCGTGATGGCGTACTGCATGGCCACCGCGTTCTGCTGCCAGTCCACCCGCAGCGCGCCGATCTGATAGTCGCGTTCGTGCATGCGCCAGCCGCCGGCCACGTGCATGATGCCGGCGCTCTCCTGCGCCCTGACCAGGGACGGCAAGGCCGCAACGCCGAGGGCGGCGCTGAGTTGGAGAAGAAAATGACGACGATTCATGATGATCTCCTGTCGCTTCGGTTGTCGATACTTGCGCGCCTAGAACCTGTAGGTCGCGCTGAGTTGCAGGTTGCGGGGAGCGCCTGCCACATAGTGGCCGCGGTAGAGAAAGTCCGCATAAAGCTTGTTGGTGACGTTGGTAACGTTGAGCTTCAGATCCAGGTCGCGCATCAACGCATATTCGGCCATCAGATCGACGGTCAGGTATCCCGGCGCCATGATGCTGGCGGCCTGCTGGGGCGCCATGCTGCTGCGCAGATTGAGGCCGCCGCCCAGCCGCCACTGGTTGCTGGCCTTCCAGGTGGCCCACACGGTGCCGCTGTGCTTGGGCGTCAGGCCGGGGCGCGCGCCCACCATTTCTCCACTCAGCAAGGTCGTCCCATCGGATGCGCCCTTGTCGATGCGCGCGATCGGGATCCAGGCATAGGAAGCGTAGATTTCCCAGTCATGGCCGATGCGCCCGGCCACGTCTACTTCCAGGCCAGCCGCATGGCGCGCACCGGACAACAGGTAGGTCGTCGGCGTGACGGATTCCTCGTCGCGGTTGCGCTCGTTGTACTTGGTCGCGTGGAAGAGGGCGAGGCGCAGGATGCGGTCACCGCTTTCGGAATTGAACTTGGCGCCCAGCTCGATGTTGCGGCTTTTTTCCGCCGGCGTGTTGGAGCCCAGGGCGTCGTACTGGTAGGCATCGCCCGAGGTGTTGAACGACGTGCCGTAGGAGAAGTGGAAAGACGACAGGAAGTCGGGCTGGTAGAGCACCCCGATGCGTTTGCTCCAGAGGTTGTCGGAGCGAGAGCGTTCCCCGGTCATCTGGCCCAGGGTGGCAGGGGCAGTCGAATAGGTGCGGTAGCGGCCTTCAAAGCTGTCCCAGCGCAGACCTCCCAGCAGTTTCCAGTTTTCCGCAATTTGCACCATGTCCTGCGCATAGGCGCCGATGGACGTGGACTCGAAATCGCGATTGACCAGCTTGACGCGCAACGATTCGTCGACGCTCATGCCGTCGTCCGGCGTGCCGATCGTGGTGGGCGGCTTGGGCAGCGTTACGCCGGTCGGCAAGGTCGGCGTGAAGCCGGTGAATTTGTCTTTCCCCAGATCGATGCCGGCCAGCAGCTCATGCTGTTTGTCAAAAGCCTTGAACTTGTCGCTGTAGTCGCTTTGCAGCGTCTGGGTGTCGATGTTCATGGCCTTGTTGGGCGCCCCGCGCGTGAGCACGGTTTCCTCGCCGAGCGATTCTCCTGTCACGGCCAGACCGCCGGGCTGCTGACCTGCGCCGGCGAAGCGGATGGTGCTGGCGCGTTGGTCGCGTTTGAAGCGGCCACTGCGGAAGGCGGTACTGAGTTCGGCTTCGTCGGCAAAGCGGTGAGTGTGGCCGAGCGTGACGTAGCTGGCCGTGCCGGCGTTGTAGTCGCTGGCCATGCCATAGTAGTTCTTTGGATCGACCGGGACCAGCACGCGGGAGGCCGAACCCGGCGACGGTGTCAGCCAGGGCATGCCGTAGTTGATGCCATTGTGGTTGTCGAGGTGGAATACGCCCGCCATGAATTCATCGCTGGTGCCGATGCCGTAGCGGTACATGCCGGCGAAGCCCTTTTTGTCGAGGCCAGCGCCGTAATGGCCAAAGGTGTTCGAGCCCGTCCACATCGTGTTCATCCGTAGCGCGGCGTTATCGCCCGTCTTGAGATTGAAGTCGCCTTCGAGACGCGCATAGCGTCCGCTGCCGATGGTCGCCGTGATTTCATGGCGGTTCAGCAAGCTGGGCTCCTTGCTGACCTGGTTCACCACGCCGCCGGTCGAGCCGCGTCCGAACAGCATCGAAGCCGAGCCGCGCAGGACTTCGAGGCGGTCGTAGTTGAAGGTGTCGCGTTCGTAGAAGGCCGGGTCGCGCATGCCGTCGATGAAGATGTCGCCGCTGGCCTGCAGGGAGAAGCCGCGCAGGCGGATGTCTTCCTCGCCGCCCTCGGCGGCCAGGAAGCTGACGCCGGCGGTGTTGTGAAGGACTTCCTTCATCGTGTCGAGCTTGCGATCGTCGATCAGCCGCTCGGTCACTACCGTCACCGATTGCGGAATGTCCCGCAATTCCTGCTTGCCCTTGCCGATGCGTGTCGTCGTTGCCTGCAATGTTTCCTTGGAAGAGGCTTCCGCGCTGGCTTCGACGCGCACCGTGGGCAGCGTCGCGTCTGCATTCGCATCCGCGAGGACATTGCCCGTGGTGAGCAGGGTGGCGATGGTTCCCACGACAAGCGGCGAAACATGGGGAGGAGGTGTCAGAGACATGATGTTGGCTCCTGTTGATTGAATTCCTGATGCGTTTCTGGTCGTACGAAGCGGCTGCTTTGGCGAGAGACGCTTCGTTCCCGCCATCTGGGGAGGTGGTGTGATAGGTGAAAAATACATCGTCATACGAGAATGCGAATCATTCTTATATAAACGAAAAGCTTTGTCAATGACATTGGGTTTATTTTTGATGAGCCTGGAATACTTTGGCGCGCGAAGTGCGAGCAAAGCAGCGGGAAGGCAGCGCGGCGGTGCCGGCTGCGCAAAGCATCATGTGGGTGCGGGATGGCGCTTGCTGCTGCCCGTCATCGCCGTCCTGGGTACCTTGTCGCCATCCGCAGGACGGCGACAAGGGGCATGGTTCTCAGTCGGTATCGGCAGGTTTGCCGGTACTACGGCTTTCGGGGAAGATGGGCGGTTGTTCGAGCACTTCGGCAAGCTCCTGGGCTGCCGGCAGCAGTTCCTCGATCAGGAGGAGCAGAAAGCGCTGGAAGTGCTTGGCAACTTCGGGCGTCAGGTAGAGATGGCCGCGCTCGTTCTGGCTGACCCAGCCGCGCTCGATCAGGACATTGACCTTGCGCCGCACGGTTTCGCGCGGAATACCGCTGGCATCGCTGATCGACAGGGCATTGCAGGGACGCAGTACGCGCCGATGCTCATTGACATCGCCCAGACGGCTTTCGAAGGTTTTACTATTGCGGCTGGCCTCGTAGAATTGCCCCAGGTTGCGAGTGCCGATTTCGCCAATGACGATATTGAGCAGGATGTCGCCATCGAATTCACGATAGACGCTGCGCATGTAGGGCACCATGAAGCGCGAGAGCAGATAGCTCACGCGGTAGAAATTCTGGTCGAATACCTTGCGGTCTATCGTCATGTTCGTCTCGACAAGCAGTCAAGCAGCCAGTAACCAGCAGCCGGCCAATTATATAGCTTTGATATACCGCTTTCCTGCCCATGCCCGACCTTGCCGATCACGCCACCGAATACCCGCCAGGCGAAGCCGCGGACGCTGCTGCCGGCAACACCAGCCTGGTTTCCCTGCAGACGTTGTTGCAGGCCAGGCTGAACGGGGCGAGCGGTGACCTGGCTACCGAAAAGATCAGCCATCACGGCCAGAGCTACATCGTGAAATACCGCCGGCGCGGCTATGCCCGGCATGTGCGTTCATGGCTGGTCAGTGCCGGCTGCGCCATCCTGTTTGGCCGCTTCGTGCGCCCGGCGCGGCTGCGTGCCGGCGACATTGCCCATGAGGCGCGGCGGCTGCGCCAACTGCACGGCCAGGGCGTGCGCGTGCCGCGCGTTTTTCTGCAGACGGCGGATTATCTGGTGCTGGAATTCTGCGGCGAGGATCTGACACGGCGTTTGCAGACGGTATCTCCGGCGGAGAAGCAGGTGCTGTTGGAGCGGGTGTTTGACGAACTGGCGGCATTTCATCGGGGCGGCCACTGGCATGGCGGGGCGCAGGTGCGCAATCTCACCATGAGCGATGGGCGAAGCGGGCAGATCCATCGCATCGATTTCGAGGAAGCCGCGGGCGAGGCCTTGCCCCTGGCCCTGATGCAGGCCTACGACCTGATCCTGACCCTGCATTCGGTCGTCGATCATCTGGTGGATGGGAGTGATGGTACGAATGACACGAATGGGTTAGCGCAGGGACTGTCGCTGCTGCAAGGCTATTTTCGTCAGGCCCCCTCCGCCGATGTGGCCCAGGCATTGCGTCGGCTGGCAAGGCTGACCGATGGGCTGCTTGGCCTCGAACCCATGCTCCGGCAACAGGCGCAGAAGCACAAGGATATCCGCCGTTCCCTGGCGCTGGCGCAACTGCTGCGCGCGTTTCGTCTGTCTGGCCAGCCATGAAACGGGATGTTCGCGCAGGCCGGGCCGGGCGGTAAAATGTCGCGGTCACACAGTGGAGGGATCATCATGTACAAGCGTGTCATCACCATGTTCGCCCTCGTCCTGCTCGGGGGATGCGCCAACCTGTCTCCGGCCGAGCGATCGGCCGTGATGCAGCAGGAGATCGAGGAAATGATCCAGGTCTATGGTCCGGCCTGCGAGAAGCTGGGTTACCAGGCCGATACCGACGCCTGGCGCGAATGCATCCTCAAGCTCAACAAGACCAAGAGCCTCGAGTATTACAACTCGAGGCGGTCGGCGGAATGCCTGGGCTACCGGGGGTTCTATCGCTGCGAACCGTTCTGAGCCCTGATCCGGCACGTCCGCAATTCAGCTGCCGAAGAAGCTTTTGACCTTGTTCATCCAGGACTGGGCGCGCGGGTTGTGGCGGCCGGTGTCCTGCTGGTTGATGGTCTCGAACTCGCGCAGCAATTCCTTCTGCCGATCGGTCAGATGCACCGGCGTTTCGACGACGACATGACATAGCAGGTCGCCGGGGCTGGTGCTGCGCACGCCCTTGATGCCCTTGCCGCGCAGGCGGAAGACCTTGCCGGTCTGGGTTTCTGCCGGAATCTTCAGGCGCGCGGCACCGTCCAGCGTGGGAATTTCGATTTCCCCGCCGAGCGCGGCGGCGGCGAAACTGATCGGCATTTCGCAATGCAGGTCGTTGTGGTCGCGCTGGAAGACGTTGTGCGGCTTGAGATGTATCTGCACATACAGATCGCCCGCCGGGCCGCCATTCACGCCATGCTCGCCCTCGCCAGAGAGGCGGATGCGATCGCCCTCGTCGATGCCGGCGGGAATCTTGACCGACAGGGTCTTGTGCTTCTTGATTCTTCCCGAGCCCTGGCAGGCGGCACAGGGATCGGCAATGTAGCGCCCGGTGCCGTGGCACTTCGGACAGGTCTGCTGGATCGAGAAGAAGCCCTGTTGCATGCGCACCTGGCCGTGGCCGCCGCAGGTCGGGCAGGGCTTGGGCTCGCTGCCTTTCCTGGCGCCGCTGCCGTGACAGCCGTCGCATTCTTCCATGGTCGGGATGCGGATGCGGGTTTCGGTGCCGCGCGCCGCATCTTCCAGGGAAATTTCCAGGTTGTAGCGCAGATCGGCGCCGCGATAGACGCTGGAACGGCCGCCTCCCCGGCCGCCGCCGAAAATGTCGCCGAAGATATCGGAAAAGGCGTCGCCAAAGCCGCCCATGCCGCCCGGTCCGCCGCCGCCCATGCCTTGCGGGTCGATGCCGGCATGGCCGTACTGGTCATAGGCGGCACGCTTTTGCGCATCCGAGAGCACTTCATAGGCGTTCTTCGCTTCCTTGAAGTGCTCCTCGGCCTTGGGATTGTCCGGATTGCGGTCCGGGTGGTATTTCATGGCCAGCTTGCGGTAGGCCTTCTTGATCTCGTCGTCGGTAGCATCCCGATTGACGCCGAGAATTTCGTAAAAATCGCGTTTGGACATGAGATTCGGCGAGGAGTGAAGTGAGGGGCGAAGAGTGAAGCGTGAGGAATGAAGCCCGAGGGGGAGTCCGCCTCCCCCTCGTTCACTTACGCCTTACTTCTTGTCATTCACCTCTTCGAACTCGGCATCGACGATGTCGGCATCACCGGCCTTGGCTTCCTGGGCGCCCGCCGCCGAGGCGGAGGCGCCTTCCGCCGCACCCGCTGCGCCCTGTTGCTGGGCATACACCGCTTCACCCAGCTTCTGGGCGGCCGTGGCCAGGGCTTCGGTCCGGGCGCTGATGGCGTCCTTGTCGGCATTGGCGTCCTTGAGGATTTCCTCGGCTGCCTTGATCGCCGCTTCGATCTTTTCCTTCTCGTCGGCGGCAACCTTGTCGCCATGTTCGGCCAGCGTCTTCTTCACCGAATGCACCATGGCGTCGCACTGGTTGCGGGCATCGACCAGCTCATGCGCCTTCCTGTCTTCCTCGGCATGGGCTTCGGCATCCTTGACCATGCGCTGGATCTCGTCTTCCGACAGCCCCGAGTTGGCCTTGATGGTGATCTTGTTTTCCTTGCCCGTCGCCTTGTCCTTGGCCGAGACATGCAGAATGCCGTTGGCGTCGATGTCGAAGGTCACCTCGATCTGCGGCATGCCGCGCGGCGAGGACGGGATGTCGGTGAGGTTGAACTGGCCCAGGCTCTTGTTGCCGTGCGCCATTTCACGCTCGCCCTGGAGGACGTGGATGGTCACCGCCGACTGGTTGTCCTCGGCGGTCGAGAAGACCTGGCTCTGCTTGGTCGGGATGGTGGTGTTCTTCGGGATCAGCTTGGTCATCACTTGCCCCAGGGTTTCGATGCCCAGGGACAGCGGCGTGACGTCGAGCAGCAGCACGTCCTTGACATCGCCCTGCAGCACGCCACCCTGGATGCCCGCGCCGATGGCCACGGCTTCATCCGGGTTCACGTCCTTGCGCGGTTCCTTGCCGAAGAATTCCTTCACCTTTTCCTGCACCTTGGGCATGCGGGTCTGGCCGCCGACCAGGATCACGTCGGCGATGTCGCCGACCTTGATGCCGGCATCCTTGATCGCCACGCGGCAAGGCTCGATCGAGCGCTCGATCAGATCCTCGACCAGCGACTCGAACTTGGCGCGGGTGATCTTCTGCGTCAGATGCTTCGGGCCCGAGGCGTCGGCCGTGATGTAGGGCAGGTTGATCTCGGTCTGCTGCGAGCTGGACAGTTCGATCTTGGCCTTTTCGGCGGCTTCCTTGAGACGCTGCAGCGCCAGCACGTCGTTCTTGAGATCGACGCCCTGATCCTTCTTGAACTCGGTGACGATGTAGTCGATCAGCCGCTGGTCGAAGTCCTCGCCGCCGAGGAAGGTGTCGCCATTGGTGGACAGCACCTCGAACTGGTGTTCGCCATCGATTTCGGCGATGTCGATGATGGAGATGTCGAACGTGCCGCCGCCGAGATCGAAGACGGCGATCTTGCGGTCCCCTTCCTGCTTGTCCAGGCCGAAGGAGATCGCCGCCGCGGTCGGCTCGTTGATGATGCGCTTGACCTCCAGGCCGGCGATGCGGCCGGCGTCCTTGGTGGCCTGGCGCTGCGAGTCGTTGAAGTAGGCCGGCACGGTGATGACGGCTTCGGTCACTTCCTCGCCGAGATAGTCTTCGGCGGTCTTCTTCATCTTGCGCAGCACTTCGGCGGAGACCTGCGGCGGCGCCATCTTCTTGCCGCGCACTTCGATCCAGGCGTCGCCGTTGTCGGCCTTGACGATGCTATAGGGCATCAGGTCGATGTCCTTCTGCACTTCCTTCTCGTCGAAGCGGCGGCCGATCAGGCGCTTGGAGGCGAAGACGGTGTTCTTCGGATTGGTGACGGCCTGGCGCTTGGCCGGCGCGCCGCAGAGGATTTCGCCATCCTCGGTGTAAGCGACGATGGACGGCGTGGTGCGCGCGCCTTCCGAGTTTTCGATGACCTTGGGCTTGCCGCCTTCCATCACGGTGACGCAGCTGTTGGTGGTGCCCAGGTCGATGCCGATGATCTTGCCCATGTTCAGATTCCTTTCAAAAGTTGGGTCGGTGAGGTCGCACAGGTGAGTAGATCACCTCGGCCCGTGCGCCCTCCGAGAGATTCATTGCCGCAAGCCTGCAATTCAGATGGGGTTATGCGGCCGGATTTCAAGCGCCGGCCCTGGCTATCCCTTGGCTACCATCACCAGTGCCGGGCGCAGGACGCGGTCATTCAGCGCATAGCCCTTTTGCAGCACCTGCACTACGTGATTGGGTTCCACGCCTTCGGGCGCATCGAGTTGGCCGATGGCCTGATGCCAGTTCGGATCGAACTTTTCGCCGAGCGGGTTGAGTTCGGTCAGATTGGCCTTGTCGAAGGCGGCACAGAGCTGACGCAGCGTCAGCTCGACGCCGCTCTTGAGGTTTTCGAGGCACTGATTGTCGTTGGTCAGCGCCGCCTCCAGGCTATCCTTGACCGTCAGCAAGTCGATGGCGAATTTTTCACTGGCGAACTTGTGCGCCTTGGCAATGTCCTCCTGGGCGCGACGGCGTACGTTTTCGGTTTCCGCCTTGGCGCGCAGCCAGGCATCGTGATGTTCCTGCGATTTCAGTTCGGCGATGCGCAGGGCTTCTTCGAGGCTGGGCATGGTGTCGACTGGAGTGCCGGTTTCCGGCACGGCTGGATCGACTTGCGGTGTCGCCTGGTCGGTGGTCGGGGTGTTTTCCGGCATGGGGACTCCTCACTATCGTGGCGGTTATTCGTGAACAGTCAACCACAATGGGGATACTCCGCCGGCTTTCAAGGGGAGGATCGGAAATAATTTTCCGGCCCCAGCCGGGAGGCCGGCGGCCGGAAATTTTGACCAGCGGCTTCAGACCGTCAGGTCGATTTGCTGCAGCGAGCCGACCTGACCGTTCTCGCTGAGCCAGATGCCGCTGCTGCGCACGCCGCCAAGCGACTGGTTGGCCTGGTCGCGCAACTCGAAAGGCGTGGCCTGGCTGCCCAGGTAAAGGGCGCCAACCTGCTTTTCCCTGAGCGTGGCGAGCTTGCCGCCACCGTCAGCCTCGGGTGTCCAGACGCGCAACTGGTCGTAGATGGCGTCGTTCTCGTCGATCCAGCCGTTGCCATCGTCGTCGTACTGGGCCAGGTCGGCAAAGCCGTTGCCGCTTTCGACGCCGAAGAGTTCCTTGCCCGAGTCGATCTTGCCGTTGCGATCGAGATCCAGCGCCAGATAGCCGCTGTTGGCGCCGAGCAGGGCGATCTGTTCCTGCCTGCCATCGCCTTCGAGGTCGAAGCTGAAGCGCTGGCTTTGCAGTTCGGCGGCGCTGCCATTGAAGTTGATCACCAGCGGATCCTTGCGCACGGGCACGGCATCGCCGCTGCGCAGGCTGACATGGCTTTCCTCATGGTAGCTGCGCTGCATCTGCAGATTCAGTTGAAAATTGATTTCCTTGCCGTCGCTGGTGCGAATGACGCCGGCGGCCTGAAAGGTGGTCTGTTCGGTTTCGCTGCGGATTTCATGGCGCTCGTATTCGATGCCATAGCCGGCCCGCGCAGGCGCCTGGCCGGCTTGCGACGCTGCGCTGATGCTGGCCGTGTCCGTGGCGGTCGTCTGCAAGTCGGCGGCGGAAAACACCTTGATGTCCTCGCCGGTGAGCATTTTCACCATCTGGCGGATCAACAGCAGGCGCGGATCCTTCTCGATGCTTTCGAGGCCGTCGCGCATGGCCTGGGCTTCGCCGCTTTCCGGGATTTGCGCCGTTTGTCTCGCCTGGTCTGCCGCCTGGGCGGCAAGGGCCGCCTCGGAAATGACGGTCACGGCCGCCGTGCGCGGCTGGCGGGCGTTGCCTTCGAAATCGGGACGCTGGTCGCCGCTCCAGGCGCGCAGTGATTCCCTGAGCGTATGGCTGGAGCTGGCTGCGTGCTGACTGGCAAAGTCCAGGCTGTATGAATCGATTTTCATGGGAGTTCCTGCAAGGTCGGGTTGACCGGGTTAACGGCTGCCGGCGCAGGAACTTGAAGAGTGAGGAGTAAAGGGGGATTTCAGGTCACGCTCTGGATCCAGCGCACCAGGCTGCCGGCATCCATGGCGCCCGACTGGCGGGCGATTTCACGGCCATGCTCGAAGACGATCAGCGTCGGGATGCTGCGGATGCCGAAACGTGCGGCCAGCGCTTGTTCTTCTTCGGTATTCAGCTTGGCGAGCCGGACATGGGGTTCGAGTCGAGTGGCCGCCTGCTCGAAGGCCGGTGCCATGGCGCGGCAAGGGCCGCACCAGGGCGCCCAGAAATCGACGACGACCGGCAATTCGCTGCGCTCGACGTGGGCGCCGAAGTTGGCGGTAGTCAGTTCGACCGGGTGGCCGGTGAATAAGGCGCTCTTGCATTTGCCGCAGTTGCCGCCATCGCTCAGGCGCTCTTCGGGAACGCGGTTTGCGGCTGCGCAGTGCGGGCAGACGATGATGCGGGTGCTGGCGGCCATGGCGGGACTCCGACTTCGGGGAACGTGAACATGGTTGCAGATGGGCGCGGCGGCACCGAATTCAAGGGGCAGGAAGTGCGCGGAGCCCCGCAGGGCGATGGGGGCGGCTGCCGGCGCTCAGGCGATAGGCGCTGGCAGCCAGTCGCCAAGCTGCTGCAGGCTCAGGTCGGCGAGCGCTTCGATCCAGTCGGGATTTTCGTTGAGGCAGGGAATGTAATGGAATTCCCTGCCGCCGGCGGCGAGAAAGGCGGCCTTGTTCTCGAGCGCGATTTCTTCCAGCGTTTCCAGGCAGTCGGCAACGAAACCGGGGCAGATCACGTCGACGCGGCGCACGCCGTCGGCCGCCAGTTTTTCCAGCGTCTGCTGGGTGTAGGGCTGCAGCCATTCGGCGCGGCCGAAGCGTGACTGAAAAGTGTGCAGCCACTGGTCTTCCTTGAGATTCAGGGCGGTGGCCAACTGGTGCGCGGTGGCCTCGCATTCGCGCTGGTAGGGGTCGCCGCGCTCGACGCTGCGTTTGGGGATGCCGTGAAAGCTCATGAGCAGCAGGCGGTCTTCGGCCAGCGCGCGGTTTTGCGTCTGCCAGTGCTTGCGCACGCTGGCGGCCAGCGCGGCGATATAGCCAGGGTCGGTTGCGAAGCTGCGCACGTTGCGGATGTTGCAGACGCTGCGGACATCAACGCCGTCGTTGCGCCGCTGCCAGGCGGCAACGGCATCCATGACGCTCGCCGTGGTGCTGTTGGCGTATTGCGGATACAACGGCACGACGAGGATGCGCTGGCAACCTTGTGCGGCCAGGTGGTCGAGCACGCCGTCCAGCGCCGGTTGACCATAGCGCATCGCCCAGGCGATGATGATCTCGCGCTGGCCGCGCATGCCGAGCAGGCCGCGCAGCAGCTTGGCCTGCTTCTCGGTGTGCACCTTGAGCGGCGAGCCTTCCGGCGTCCAGATCTGCGCGTATTTTTCAGCCGACTTGGCGGGGCGGGTGTTGAGGATGATGCCGTGCAGGATCAGCCACCAGGGCAGGCGCGGCAGTTCGACCACGCGCGGATCCCAGAGAAACTCGGCAAGATAGCGGCGCACGGCGGCTGGCGTCGGCTCATCGGGCGAACCGAGATTGACCAGCAGGATGGCGGTCTTGGCGGTGGCTGCCGTCATGCGCGTCAGTTGCTCGACAGCGCGCCGGAAAGCAGCTTGGCGGTGATGTCGACAATGGGAATCATGCGCTCGTAGGCCATGCGCGTCGGGCCGATGACGCCGATCGAGCCGACCACCTGGCCGTCGATTTCGTAGGGCGAGGCGATCACGCTGCATTCGTCGAGCGGTGCGATGCCCGACTCGCCGCCGATGTAGATCTGCACGCCTTCGGCACGGTTGCTGACGTCGAGCAATTGCATCAGGCTGGTCTTCTGCTCGAACAGGGCGAACAGTTCGCGCAGGCGCGTCATGTCCGAGGACAGGTCGGCGACTTCGAGCAGGTTGCGCTCGCCGGAAATCACATACTGCGAGCTGCTCTCGGTGATGGCTTCGCTGCTGGCCGCAAGCGCGGCGTTCATCAGTTCGCTCATGTCGCTGCGCAACTGGCCAAGTTCGCTGTATATCTGTTCGCGTACCTGGCCGAAATCGAGACCGACGCAATTCTGATTGAGATAGTTCGCCGCCTCGGTCAGCTCGGCGGCCGTGTAGCTGTGCTGCGGAATCAGGATGCGGTTCTGTACGTCGCCGCTGGCCGTGACGATGATCAGCAGGATGCGCTTTTCCGACAGGCCGAGGAATTCGATCTGGCGGATGCGTGGCGCCTGGCGGCGCGGCGCGACGACGACGCCGGCAAAGTGCGAGAGCTGCGAGAGCAGTTGCGAGGCCTGGCTGATTACGCGTTGCGGCTGGTCGGGCTGGATCGCGCCCTGGATTTCGTGGATTTCGGCGCGCTCCAGCGGTTTGACGGTCAGCAGCGAATCGACGAACAGCCGGTAGCCGCGCGCCGTCGGTATGCGCCCGGCCGAAGTATGCGGGCTGCTGATGAATCCATGCTCTTCCAGGTCGGACATGACGTTGCGGATCGTTGCCGGCGACAGATCCAGCGTCGAGTGGCGCGAAAGCGTGCGCGAACCGACCGGTTGACCGTCTTCGATATAGCGTTCGATCAGGGTCTTGAGCAGGGTCTGGGCGCGTTTGTCGAGCATGCGGATATTGTACATGGTGCCGTGTGTACCGTGGCCGCCGCAGGCCCGCGCAGCGGGCGCCGTACGGCGCTGCGCTGTGGATTGCGCATGGCTTTGTGGTTTAATTCCGGAATGTCCAATATGTCCAATTCGCCCGGTTCATTCGATTCGCTTGGCGATTTCCGCACCATTGCCCTGATCGGCAAATACCAGAGTCTGGAAATTGCGGATGCGCTGCGCGATCTGGTGGCTTTCCTGCAGGCGCAGGGGCGCGAGGTACTGATCGAGGAAGGGACGGCGGCGGCGGTGGGCTGCCATGGCTGCCGGACAGCCACGTTTTCCCGCATTGGCGAGCAGGCCGATCTGGCGATCGTCGTCGGCGGCGATGGCACCATGCTGAATGCCGCCCGGCGGCTGGCAGCGTATGCGATTCCGCTGGCTGGCGTGAATCAGGGACGCCTGGGGTTCATGACCGACATTGCCAGCCAGTCCATGCTGGAAGGCATCGCCTCCCTGCTGGACGGTGAATTCTCGCCCGAGCAGCGCTTTCTGCTCGATGCCCGGGTCATGCGCGAGGGGGAAACGCTGTTCAGCGCCCTGGCGCTCAACGATGTGGTCATCAACAAGGGCGATATCGGCCGCATGATCGAGGTCGAGGTGCGCGTGGATGGCGAGTTCATCTACATCCTGCGTGCCGACGGCATGATCATCGCCACGCCGACCGGCTCGACGGCCTATGCCCTGTCCGCCAACGGGCCGATTCTGCATCCGGCGGTGCATGGGGTGGCCCTGGTGCCGCTTTGTCCGCACGCCCTGAGCAACCGGCCGATCACCATCAGCGACGAGAGCCGGATCGAAATCCAGTTGCTGGCGCAGTACGACGCCCGGATCCATTTCGACGGACATGAATATTTCGATGCGCGCGCCGGCGATCTGCTGCAGGTGCAGCGCTCGTCCCACGCCATCACCCTGATGCACCCGCCGGGCTACAGCTATTTCGCCATGCTGCGCGAAAAGCTGCACTGGAGCGGGACGCCGCGGCACTGATCGCTTCTGCCAATCCGCCATGCTGCGTCGCCTCTACATCCGCGATTTCGTCATCGTCGATCGTCTCGAACTGGAGTTCGCGGCGGGTTTTTCCGCCCTGACCGGCGAGACGGGCGCCGGCAAGTCCATCCTCATCGACGCGTTGTCGCTGGCGCTGGGCGAGCGCGCCGAGAGTGGCGCCAGCGTCGTGCGCGTCGGCGCGGAGCGTGCCGAAGTCTCAGCCAGCTTCGGGCTGGCGGGCGAGCATGCGCAGAGCGTGCGAGCCTGGCTGGCGGCGCACGATTTCGAGGCCGGCAACGAGAATGAGGATGAATGCCTGTTGCGCCGGGTCGTCGATGCCGGCGGCCGCTCGCGGGCCTACATCAACGGCGCGCCGGCCACGCTCGCCCAGTTGCGCGAGCTGGGCGAATTCTTCTGCGACATCCACGGCCAGCATGCCCACCATTCGTTGTTGCGCAACGAAGCGCAGCGCGAACTGCTCGATGCCCATGCCGGCCTGCTGCCGCTGGCGCGCGAGGTGGCCGGGAAATATCGCGTCTGGCAGCGGCTGCGCGCGGCCTGCAGCAATGCCGAACGCGATGCCAGCGCCGCCCTGCGCGAGCGCGAAGCCCTGGAATGGCAGGTCCAGGAGCTGCGGGCGCTGGCTTTCGACCCGGCGCAGTGGCAGGAGGACAACCAGGAACACCGGCGCCTGTCGCATGCGGCGGCCCTGATTGAAGGCGCCGGTGGCGCACTGATGCAACTGGAAGAGGACGATGGCGGCGGCGCTGGCGCTGCTGCCATTACGCCGCAGCTCGGCCACATTCTGACGCGCCTGCGCGATCTGCTCGAATACGATGCCGACCTGAACGAGGCCGTCGAGCTGCTGGACAATGCGCAGATCCAGTTGCAGGAGGCCGCGCACGCGTTGCGCCACTACCAGCGCAAGCTGGATCTCGAACCACAGCGCCTGGCCGAACTGGAGACGCGGATCGCCACGGTCATGGCGCTGGCGCGCAAGCAGCGCGTCGCGGTCGAAGAACTGCCCGGACTGTTGGCGCAGCAGCAGGCGCGTCTCGAGGAACTGGATCTGCTGGTGGATGTCGCCGCTTTGGCCGAAAAGGCCGCTGCGGCGGAAAAGGACTATCTCGCTGCGGCGAAAAAACTGGGCAAGGGCCGCGCCAAGGCGGCCGCCGAACTCGGTCGCCAGGTCAGCGAGGCCATGCAGCAGTTGGCGATGGCAGGCGGGCGCTTCGAGATTCAGTTGCTGCCGCTGGCCGAAGACGCGGCCCACGGGCTGGAAAGCGTCGAATTTTTCGTTGCCGCGAATGCGGGACAACCACCCAGGCCGCTGGCCAAAGTTGCTTCCGGCGGCGAGCTGTCGCGGATCGGTTTGTCCATCCAGGTGATTGCCAGCCAGGCAGCGCAGACGCCCACGCTGATTTTCGACGAAGTGGATGTCGGTATCGGCGGCCGCGTGGCGGAGATCGTGGGGCGGATGTTGCGTGAGCTGGGCCACGGCCGTCAGGTGCTGTGCGTCACCCATCTGCCGCAGGTGGCCGCCTGCGCCCATCGGCAATGGAGCATCGCCAAGGAAGAGGTCGATGGCGCCGTGTTCTCGCGCGTGATGCCGCTCGACCACGCAGCCCGGATCGAGGAGTTGGCGCGCATGCTGGGCGGCGTGAAAATCACGGCGACGACCCGGCAGCACGCGACGGAAATGCTGGCGGCGGCGCAATAGTCCGGTTGTTCCGTTGCGCCGGCGGTAGTACCGCACTGATATCGTGCTGATGTTTTGAACGCCCGTAGCGCAGGTGTTAGCATAGCCGGCGTATACAAAGGAAGCGGGCGGGCGCCGCATTCGACCCATCGTGCACTGGCGGCATGGGGCATTTCCCGGCAGATATTTGCCGGCTTTTCATCGGGGTGTTGCCGTAACGGATGCGGCAATGAATGGAGGAAACGGTGGGGGTCAGGATACTGCTGGATCTCATAGGCGGCGTGGCGTTGCTCCTGTGGGGTTTGTACATGGTGCAAACCGGCATCGTCCGGGCGTACGGCGCAAGAATCCGGCGGTTTCTCGGCAGGGTGTTGAAAAACAGGTATCACGCCTTTGCCGCCGGGCTGGGGGTGACGGCGATCCTGCAAAGCAGCACCGCCACTTCCTTGATGCTGACTTCGTTTGCCGCCGCGGGTCTGGTGCAGTTGGGCCCGGCACTGGCGGTGATGCTCGGGGCGAATGTCGGCACCACGCTGATCGTGCAGTTGCTGTCCTTCGATTCCTCGATCATTTCTCCGTTGTTGCTGACTACCGGCGTACTTGCCTACAAGCGCGGCGCGCGCACGGTCGTCAAGGATCTCGGCCGGGTGGCCATCGGCCTCGGCCTGATGCTGCTTTCCCTGCATTTGCTGCTCGACAGTCTGGCGCCGGCCGAACACGTGCCGGTGGTGCGCGCGCTGTTCGCGGCGGTGACCAACGAGCCGCTGCTGACGCTGCTGATCGGCGCGGTTCTGGCCTGGGCTTCGCACTCCAGCGTGGCCACCGTGCTCCTGACGATGTCGCTGGTCTCTTCCCATTTCCTGACGCCGTTCGCCGCCCTGGCCCTGGTGCTGGGGGCCAACCTCGGCAGCGCCTTCAATCCATTGCTCGAAGGCATGGGCAGCGGCAATCCGGCGCATCGCCGCATGCCGGTGGGCAACCTGATCAATCGCCTCGTGGGCTGCCTGATCTTCATGCCGTTTCTGGCGCCGATCGTCGAACTGCTGGAATCCTTCTATCAGAATCCGGTGCGGCTGGTCGCCGATTTCCATACCCTGTTCAACCTCATCATGGCCCTGCTCTTCATCCTGCCGCTGAATCTCTATGCGCGGGTGCTGGAGAAGCTGCTGCCCGAGGTGAAGACCACCGATGATTTGACGACCCCGATTTATCTGGATGCGAGCGTCATCGAGACGCCGAGCGTGGCGCTCGCCTGCGCCGCGCGCGAAACCATGCGCATGGGCGACATCATCGATACCATGCTGCAGCAGTCGATGACGGCGATCCTGACCAATGACCGGATGCTGGTGGGCGAAATCAGCGACAAGGACAATGCGGTCGATCGCCTGAACGAGGCCATCAAGCTCTACATCGTCAAGGTGACCCATGGCAGCCTCGACGACGTGGAAGGTCAGCGCGCCATGGAAATCCTCAATCTGGCGATCAACCTGGAGCATATCGGCGACATCATCGACATGAACCTGATGGAACTGGCCGGCAAGAAGATCCGGGGACAACTGGAGTTTTCCGCCGAAGGGGCGGCGGAGCTGGAGGAGTTTCATCGCATCGTGCGCGACAACCTCAAGCTCGCCATGACGGTATTCCTCTCCGGCGACGTCAAGGCGGCACGCCAGTTGCTGGAGGAGAAAAGCCGGATACGCGAGCTCGAGTTTGCTGCCGCCGAGAAACACATGGCGCGGCTGAAAGTGGGACGGGTCGAAAGCATCGAGACCAGCGCCCTGCACATCGACATCCTGCGCGACCTGAAGCGTATTCACTCGCATATCTGTTCTGCCGCCTATCCGGCGCTTGAGGCCGCAGGGCAACTCAATCGGACCCGCCTGAAGCCGCCATCCATCCGGATCGGCAAAAAGAAGCAGTTTTCCATGAATATGAACGGTCGGATTGCGAAAGAGGAAGCTGGAAACTGAAAGCGAAAGTCATGTTCGTTTGCAGAGTGCCCGGCGTTGACGGCATGATTTCCGGTTCGCTATCCATGCTTGCGTTTGCATTTGGTCTACGATCCAAGGATTTTCAAGATATCGGAAGACCGATCCTGGAGGCTGGACATGCCTAACAGCGTTGCGCCGCAATTGCCGGTTTTCTGGTATTTCGACGAAAAGCTGTTCGAGCTGGAGCAGAAGTTTTTGTTCGATGCCGGACCGGGCTATGTCGGCCACGAACTGATGGTGCCGGGTGCGCACGACTATCGCAGTCTCGAATGGCTCGATCATGCGCGTCTGCTGGTGCGCCAGGGCGACGAGCAGGGCGGCGGCATCGAACTGCTGTCCAACGTCTGCCGTCATCGCCAGGCGATCATGCTGCAAGGCTCGGGCAATGCCAAACATATCGTCTGCCCGATCCATCGCTGGACCTACGATACGCAGGGCAGCCTGATCGGCGCGCCGCACTTCCCCGCCAATCCCTGTCTGCATCTCGACAAGCAGCCACTGGAGAACTGGAACGGCCTGCTGTTCAAGGGGCCGCGTTCGGCGCGCGAGGATCTGGCCGGCATGAAGCTCGCCGACCAGGGTATTTTCGACTTCAGCGGCTACAGGCTGGATCGCGTCGAAATGCATCAGTGCAATTACAACTGGAAGACCTTCATCGAGGTCTATCTGGAGGATTACCACGTCGCGCCCTACCATCCCGGGTTGGGAAACTTCGTCACCTGCGACGACCTGACCTGGCAATTCGGCGACTGGTATTCGGTGCAGCGCGTCGGCATCACCTCGCTGCTGAAGTCGGGTTCCAAAGTCTATGAACGCTGGCAGAAGCAGTTGCTCGAATTCAACAACGGCGAGCAGCCGAAACAAGGCGCGGTGTGGCTGACCTATTACCCGAACATCATGGTCGAGTGGTATCCGCACGTGCTGGTGATGTCGTCGCTGATCCCGCAGGATGTGGACAAGACGCTCAACGTCGTCGAGTTCTACTATCCCGAGGAAATCGCCTTGTTCGAGCGCGGGTTCATCGAGGCCCAGCAGGCCGCCTACATGGAAACCGCAATCGAGGATGACGATATCGGCGAACGCATGGATCGCGGCCGTCGTGCGCTGATGAAGCAGGGGCGCAGCGAGACCGGTCCCTATCAGTCGCCGATGGAGGACGGCATGCGGCATTTCCACGAGTTCTATCGCGGCATCGTCGCAGGGGCGCGCTGACGCGAAAGCCGCGCCGGCGGCTTTCAGGGCATCGGAATATTCTCATCGACTCCGCTGGAGGCGAAGGCGGCCGCCTGAGTGCGGTTGCGCACGTTGAGTTTCGAGAAGATGTTCTTCAGGTGGGATTTGATGGTTTCCGGTGTGACGCCCAAGGCCTTGGCCATGACCTTGTTGGATTCTCCGCGGGCCACGCACTGCAGGATCAGACGTTCCTTGACGGTCAGGGCGTGGAGCGGGCTGCCTCTTGCGGGAGCGGGTGCCGCCGTCAGCCGCCAGCGCGCGGGCAGGCTTTCCAGCAAGGCCAGCGCCCCGCTTTGACGCACGGCCGGCTGCCATTCATTGTATTTCCGCTCGGCGGCATCGGTTTGGCCCATGCGGCATAACAGGCCGATCATGGCGATGTGCAGCTCCATCTGGGGGAGCCTCAGTTGCGCGGCGCCCAGCCTGGCGGCGAGCGCTTCGGCTTCTGAGATCAATGCCGTGGGAGGCTCGCCCGTTGCGCTGGCGAGTTCCAGCATGGCCAGCACCCGCGCATGGGCGATGTCGTCCGTTTCCGCGGTTTGGCAATGCTTGCTGCAGAGCTGTTGCAGGCGGAGAACGCAGGCACGGGCTTCTTCCGGCTTGAGTTCCTGTAGGCTGATGCGGCTGCGTTCCAGCAGGGCCTGGGCGAGCAGGCGCGGCCATTGCCGGCGGTGCGCAATGGCCTCGATTTCTTCGACGCGTTGCCGCGCCTGGGCCAATTGGCCTTGGCGGCGCAGAAGGGCCGCGCTGCTGCCCAGACTGGCCATGATGGAATCCAGAAACCCGCCCATTTGCACGAACGCCAGGCTGTCGGCAAGCAAGGCTTCGGCTTCGTTGATGCGCCCCTGCAAAAGCCGGATGCGCGCCAGAAATCCGCTCGGGAAGGCTCTCAGGTTCGGATTGGTTGCGCCGCTTTCGGCCAGCTCGGCAAAGGCGCGTTCGATGTGCGCGGCGGCGCTGGTCAGGTGGGCTTGCTGGATGTCGGCCAGGCTGTCGATGCAATGCTGGTACAGGCGGTTGAATGTGTAGCAGGTGCTGGCCAGCGGCTTGGATTGCAGGGATGGCAGGTCATACAGCGCGTGCCATTGGCTTGCGCGCAACATCGCATAGCGCTGTACGTTGTTCAGGACGTTGAGTATCCAGGGCTGGTCTCCGAAGTGTTGCAGGCAGGCGGCTGCAAGCTGTGCGCCTTCATCCGCCTGTTCGTTCAGGGCCATCAGCATGGCGCGCAACGCGCGGCATTCCCACGGGTCGATGCCGTCCTCGTCCGGGAGGCTTTCCAGCAGGGCTGACGCTTCTTCATGCTGCATGGCGAGCGCCGCGGCCCAGGCCAGTGCCAGGCGTGTCCGGGCCGAGAACGAGCCTGGCTGCGCCTTGAGCTGCCGCTGCCATTGCAGCAGGTTGAGGAAGTCTCCTTGTTCCACCAGATCCATGGCGCACTGCTGTATCCAGACATGCGCCTGATGCGCATCGCCGGCGGCCAGCGCCAGGGAAATCGCCTGGCGCCAGCAGCCTTGCTCGGCCAGCCAGGCGGCGGCCCGCCGCCGGAAGGCGTTGGCGCGTTCCGGATCCTCGTGCTCCAGCAAACGGGTCATATGCTGCCTGAACAGCGGATGCAGGTTGAACCATGAGCGCTCGTCGCCTTGCGCGCCGATGAATAGTTGCCGCTGTTCCAGTGCGTCGATGAAGCGTTCGGGCGCGTGATATCGGCAATGGGCCAGCAGTGGGGCATTGAACGTTTCGAGCAGGCCGAGCGGAAGTAATTGGCGGCGGAAATCGGTATCGAGTTCCGTCAGCATTGCATCGAAAACCATGCTCAGGCGGCGCGATAGCGCGGCGGATCCCCCATGGGAGCGTTTGCGTGCGACAAGAAGATAGGCGCGCAGGGCGGTGCTCCAGCCTGCCGAAGTTTCCTGGATGGTCGTCAGTTCGCTGGCTGTCGGGGTTTGACCGGCGCGCTCCAGCAGGGCTTGCGTTTCGTCGGACGTGAAGCGCAGAGATTCGGCGTCGAGCGCCAGGAGGGGGTGTTCGCGCGCCTGCGACAGCAGATTCGTGGGCAACTGCCGGCGGCTGACGAGCAGCAGGTGGAGTCGTGGCGGCGGGTGGCGCAGCAGTGGCGCCAGCGCTTCCTGCAATGTCGAAGCGCCGGCGTGCTGGCAGTCGTCCAGAACCAGCAGGATGTGGCCGGTGTGACGGTGGAGCGCATTGCTCAAGCAGACGGCCATGGCGTTGACGGAAGGGCTGTGTTCCGGCGCGGGAAGATCGGGCGCCAAGTCCGGGTTCGCGACGCCGAGCGATGTCGCCAGGCCATGCAGCAAACCGGCGGGGCTGTCGTCTGCATGGTCGAGCGTCAGCCACGCCGTCGCGACGCCCTGGGCGGCAAGAATTTCGAGCCAGGCGGCCGCCAGGGTGGTTTTGCCATAGCCGGGCGGCGCCTGAATGATGGCCAGTCCGTGTTCGAGCAGCCTGGGGGCGAGGTCTTCCAGGCGGGGGCGCGACAGCAGGCCGCGTCCCCGGCGCGGCGGGTGCAGGCGGGAGACTTGCAGCACTGATGGCTGTTGTGTCGTGGAATGGGGTGAGGGGTGATCCTCGCTCATTTTGCCTTGTCGTCCTTCCCGATCCCCCGATCGGGGGATGAAAAATGCAAATTATGATTCATATGATGAATCTCATGCATTGTCCATGAGCTTGCAAAGGTTTTGCGCTGCAACTCGGCAATGTGGTCGGAGGACAAAAAGCGCGCCGTGGTAGCGTGGGTGAATGGTCGCAAGAATAAGCGCCATGCATGCAACGGGTTGCTCGTTATTCACAATCAAGCGAGGAGGAGACCATGTCGAACAAGGCAACAGCGCCGCAATACGCGGCTCCACGTCCAACGGAATGGACGCTGATGTACCCCATCTTCAGCAGCCATGTCCGGCGGATCGGCTGGGTGCGCACGTTTGCCGGGGGATTGCCGATGTACCTGTGCATCCCGCTGTTGATCGTGCTGCACGTCACGACGTGCGTGGCCGCCTATCAGTGGCTGTTGCGTCCCCTGTTCGGTATTCCGCGGGTGCGCTGGGCGGATCACGTCATCATCGACCGCCATCGCATCGCAGGCATGGGCTGGTTCGACAAATTCAACTGCATGTTCTGCGGCTATGCCAACGGGCTGGTTACGATGGCCAACATGGAGCTGGATCATCTGGCTCGCGTGCATCGCTCCGTGCCGTTGTGGAAACAGGCCGTGGCGGCCCTGGTCGTACTGCTGCTGTCGCCGCTGGTCGTGATTTTCGAGGCGGGTGTTCAGATCATCTACAACATCCTCGTTTCCCGTCCGCTGGGCATGCATCGCGTTTCCATCGCCGAGGCGAGCCGCGTGATGACGCGTGAGGGCTATGCCGCCCAGTTGCCCTGGTTCGGGCGGCTGCCCCTACGCTGCACCAAGAGCATCGTGTTGCGATTCTCCATGGCGCTGGAACAGATCGAGTCTTCCTGGTGCCCGCTCAAGCATCTCGAAACGCGTGAAGGCATCGTCTATCCGAAGCACCACGACAGGTTCTTCGGTCCGCATGAAATCGAGCGGATGCGGCAGGTGTTGTCGACCGTGGGCACGGTGTCGGATCGCCGTCCGACCTGGTAAGCCTGGCTCGATAACCCTCAAACAGGAAATGCGCTCATGAACGAACGAAAAGAGAAGCTGGATCGTCGCGGTTTCATCAAGGGGGCGGCTGTGGTTGCCGGCGCGGCGGTGGGTTCCGCGGCGTTGGCGATTCCGCTGTCGCGCCAACCCGTGCTGGATGCCGAATATCCCGAGGTGCCGGAGAACAAGGTCGAACTGGCGCCCAATGGCAAGAGTGTGCTCATCATCGGCGGCGGTTTGTCCGGCCTGCAGGCGGGCGTCGAACTGTCGGCGCGCGGCTTCAAGGTCACCATCCTCGAACGTTCGGGTACGCCGGGCGGCAAGCTCAAGTCCTGGCGCGACCGGCATTTTGGCCCGACCGACGATCCCGCCAAAAACGATCCCGCCTTTCCGGGCTACATCCGCGAGCACGGCATCCATGCCGTCTGGGGCTTCTACAACAACCTGCGCGAATTTCTGGGGCGTCACGGTTGGCGTTTGGCGGAGATGCCCAACGAGGCCTCCATCTACAACTTCCTCGACAAGGATGGCACGGAAAGCCACCTGCGCAACTGCAATTGGCCCAAGCCTTACGACAAGATCCAGTTGTTGTTGAATGCGCGCGAGGTGAAGCATCTGCCCGAGTCCGAGCGCAACGATTTCGTTCGCCTCGCGGTGCGCTTGATGAGTTTCGACTACGCCGATCCGCAACAGCGGGCCTACATGGACTCCATGACCTTCCTGGAGTACGGACGCAAGCTGAAAGTGTCCGAGCCGCTGATCCACAAGATCTGCGACAGCCTGCTCGAAATGGCCTACTTCGACAACGTGGATCAGGTCTCCGCATTGACTCTGGCCAACATCTTCCAGCTCGTGGCGGGGGCGACGGATGACATGAAGGTCAATCTCTATGTCAATCCGGTCGGCGAGTCCTTCCTGCAGCCCATGGTGGATTACATTCGCGCGCGCGGCGGCGAGATCCATTACCACACCGAGGTGACCGGCTTCGAGAAGAAGGGGGAACGCATCGACCGCGTGCTGGCCGCCGAGATTCCGGCAGGTTCCGGCAAGGGGCGCGTGCGGCGCTGCTCGATTTGCGGCAACTTGATATTCGATGGCATGGAAGTCGGCCATGAGTGTCCGTTCTGCGGCGCGCATGTCGACATGCTGCGCGACGTGACGGAGGCGGAGCGCAGCACACGCGTCTGGAAGGCCGACTACTACATATCGGCGCTGGACATCCCCGGGGCGAAACGACTGGTGGAAGCCAATCTGGCGACGCTGGGCGATATGCCCTACTTCAGGAACATCCTGGGGCTGCACGCGAAATCCGTGTATGTCACCAACCTCTGGTTCGACGGCAAGGGTCAATGGGAACGCAAGATCCGCGATGCCGACGGGCGGCCGGCGATATGCTTCTTCGCCACGGGCTTTCAGCACCTGGGCATCACCGTCAATCGCTCCCTGCGCGTGCCATTTCCCGATGGCAAGCTGATGTCGTGGTCTGCGGAATATCCGGATCGCGACGTCACCGTGATCGAAACGCAGATTGCCAAGACCGACCTGGTCGCGGGCAAGCCCACCGCTGAAATCGCCGACTTGTGCTACCAGGAACTCAAGTCGGTCATTCCCGATCTGCCGCCGCCGCGCAGCGCGTATGTGAATCGCTGGACGACCTACACGGGCTATCGGGTCGGCGACGAAGGGCGGCGCCCGCCAGTGCAATCGCCGATCGACAACCTGCTGTTCATCGGCGACCTGGCCTTCGTGCCGCACCCGGCAGTATTCATGGAAAAGACCAACGTCACGGCCAAATGGGCGACCAACCTGATCCTGGACAAGGCGGGCATCAAGGAAGGGCGCATCAAGATTCTGGTGTCGGGCACGCCGAGCGTGGTGACGGATCTGATGAAGGCGGCCACTCAGGTACAGGTGTGAGCCGCGCCATTATCGAAGGAGGATGAGGATGACTACAGAAGCGCTGGCCATGGCGGCCATTGACGCTCGTATTGACGAGAGCCGGCAGAAATCCCGCCGGCCCAGCGATTTTCTGCGGGGCATCGTGCAGACCGAGTTCCCGCTGGCGGCGTTCGACCGCATGGGCAAGCTGCCGGTGTTCTACTACGACAACTCGTCGATGACGGCGGTATTCACCGCATCGACCCGGCAGGTGAGGGCCTTGCTGCCGGATGCCCGCATGCATCCGATCGAACTGTTTCCCGGACGCTGCGTCGTTGCTTTCAGCGCCTTCGAGTACCGCGACACCGATATCGATCCCTACAACGAGTTCAGCATATCGTTCCTGATGAGCTACGGCCATCGCACGCTGCCCGGCATCAAGCTGCTGCACGGTCTGATGACGCGCTGCTTCGAGGCCTACGTCTGGAAACTGCCCGTCACCACGGAGATCGCGCGCTGGGGCGGCGTGGAACTCTACGGTTATCCCAAGTTCGTCGCCGACATCGAATTCAGGCGCCCGCCCGGACGCACCTCGTGCCTGCTGTCGGAAGGCGGGCGCAACATCCTGATGCTGGAGGGGCAGGCATTGGCGGGCGCGCCCGCCAAGCCGCTGCGCTACCGCGCCTATTCGATGAAGAACGGAATCCCGTTGTGCGCGAACGTTTATACCCATCCGCTGCAGTATGCCCAGACGATGTCGTCCGATGCAGCCTCCCTGACGCTGGGGGATCATGACATCGCCCGCCAATTGCAGCGTCTGGAATTGTCCGCATCGCCGCTCATGTATCAGTACTGTCCGCTCAACGAGCTGGTCCTGTTCGGTCCCAGGAACCTGATCGACGACTGACCCGGTGTGGCGTCGCCGGATACAGAACGCCGCCCGGCTTGCATTTATTTCGCGGTGAGACGATGATGCGCGACTTTGCCCTGCCTCGCCGTTCGCGCTGATCTTCGCGCACGGCGGGATGCGGGATAACCGACCCATGCCCACCCTCTGGATGATCGCCGCCAGCCTGCTGTTCGCCTGCATGGGCGTTTGCGTCAAGCTTGGCGCCGCACGATTTGCCGCCGCCGAGTTGGTGTTCTACCGGGGCTTCATTGCCCTGCTGTTGATTTACGGCTACGTGCGCTTCCATGGTTTGCGCGTCGCGACACCGAACTGGCGCATGCACCTTACGCGCAGCATTTCGGGTCTCGTCGCCCTGGTCATGTATTTCGTTGCCATCGGCATGATTCCGCTGGCGACGGCCGTGACGCTGAACTACACTTCGCCGCTGTTTCTCGCCGTGCTGCTGGCCGTCTGGCAGCGTGAGCGGGTCGGATTGCCGCTGGTGCTGGCCGTTCTGGCCGGTTTTCTCGGCGTTGTCCTGTTGCTGCGTCCCGCCTGGCATGCCGAGCAGATGCTGGGCGGCCTGTTCGGCCTCGGCTCGGGCATCATCTCCAGCATCGCCTATCTGCACGTGCGCAAGCTCGGTGAAGTCGGAGAGCCGGAATGGCGCACGGTATTCTGGTTTTCCCTGATTTCAACGGTTGCCGGTCTGCCTTGGGTCTTGTCGGCGAATCCGTTCCATGCCGTCGATGGACCCGGTTGGTTGCTGCTGCTGGGCGTCGGCGGCTTCGGGGCTGCGGCCCAGCTCTGCATGACGCGCGCCTACAAACATGGCAAGACCATGGTCGTCGCCAGTTTCGCCTATACGACGGTCGTGTTTTCTTCCTTGTTCGGCTACTGGCTGTGGGGCGAGGAACTGCAGCCCATCGCGCTTGCCGGTATCGGCCTGATCGTTGCCAGTGGCCTGCTGGCAACGTCTTTCTCGCAGATCGTCACGGCGGTGCGGGATTCGGTTATAGTCAAACCTGCCTCTTCCGTTGAGAAAAACCGTACATGATCAATACCGACCACGAAGGCAGCATCGTATCCGTTGCCGTTTTTGGTGAATTCACACTCGCCGATTATCACGAGTTCGAGGAGCTGGTTCGCTACAAGCTCAAGTTCGAGGGGCCGGTCAGCCTGTTCTTCGATCTGCGTCAGATGGCCAGCTTCACCCTGGATGTCGCCTGGGAGGAAATCCGTTTCTCGCGCCAGCACGCGCACGATTTTCGCCGCATTGCCGTGCTGACGGGCAGCCAGTGGGTGAGCTGGACGGCCTGGCTGTCGCAGTTGTTTGTCGAGGCGGATGTGCGCGTGTTCGAGGAAGAGGCCGAGGCACGCGCCTGGCTGGCCGAGATTCAGTAACTTCGATCCTGGCGCATCACTTATCACACGTTACACATCGCGCAGCGCGCGTGCCACGACCCGGTTGCTCACGCGTCGCGCCCCGTGTTTTTTCAGTGTGCGGGCGAATTCGTCGAGTGTCGCGCCCGTGGTCATCACGTCGTCGATTACGATGACGTGCTTGCCGCGCAAATCCATTCCACATTCGAAGGCGCCGCTGATGTTTTTCTGCCGCTCCTTCCAGGGTAGGCTGGCCTGCGGTGGCGTGTCGAGCGATCTCGCATAGCCTGTCGTGAGCAGGGGGATGCCCAGTTGGCGCGCCAATGGTCGGGCGAGTTCCACTGCCTGATTGAAGCCGCGTGCCGCCAGGCGCCGTTCCGATAGCGGCAGCGCGACCAGCAGGTCGGCCGCCGCCGCATCGGCGGTGGGGAGTTGCAGCAAGGCTTCGGCAAGGAAATGCGCAATGGCGAGGTCGTGCCGGTATTTCAGCGCCTGCACCAGGCGATCGACGGGGAAGGCATAGCGGAAGCACGCCTGTGTGGCATCGAAGTGCGGCGCTTTCCTCAGGCAGGCCCCGCAAACCGCGCCGTCGGTTGTCGGCAGCGCGCAGATGGGGCAGGCCGGCCCATCCAGCCGAGGCAGATCGCCGGCGCAGGCCGGACATAGCAAGGTGGCGCCGGCCGGGGCGGTGCACAGAAAACAGTCCTGCGGCAACAAAAGCTGGAGGCCGAGACCGTTCCTGCCACCGCTGCCAGGTGCGGGAGCGCGTTTGATCTGGGTTAAAATCGCCATCGCGTTGCTGCACCTTCCCTTGTTTATTCTTTTCTGGTTCCGCACTGCGCAGCGGCATGCGGAACGTCCGGCAGGACGGGACAAGGCAGTGTTTTCGGCCTGCTTCCAGCCCCTGGCTGCCCGCGATTTTATTCCGATTTCATTTCATTCTTGCAGACGAATTCCCTCATGAGTGCTTCCCTTGCCCTGGACGGTGGCGCGCTTGCCGTTGCACCGACTGCCGCCGTTCGTCATGTCTGGACCCGTGCCGAAGTCGAGGCGCTGTTTGCCTTGCCGTTTGCCGATCTCATGTATCGAGCCCAGCAGGTGCATCGCGCCAACTTCGATGCGAATGCCGTGCAGCGTTCGACCCTGCTGTCGATCAAGACCGGCGGTTGTTCGGAGGACTGCGGCTATTGCTCGCAGTCGGCGCGCTACGCCACCGGCCTGGAGCGCGAAGCCCTGCTGCCGGTTGACGAAGTCCTGGCCGCTGCCCGGGCCGCCAAGGACAAGGGCGCGACGCGCTTTTGCATGGGCGCGGCCTGGCGCGGGCCGAAACAGAAAGATCTGGAGCCGGTCAAGGAGATGATCCGCGCGGTCAAGTCGCTGGGCATGGAAACCTGTACCACCCTGGGTATGCTGCAGCCGGGCCAGGCCGAGGAGTTGAAGGACGCCGGACTGGACTACTACAACCACAACCTCGATACCTCGCCCGAGCATTACGTCAAGATCATTTCCACCCACACCCAGGCCGATCGTTTCGATACGCTCGACAAGGTGCGCGCTGCCGGCATCAAGGTGTGCAGCGGCGGCATCATCGGCATGGGGGAAACCCGGCGCGGCCGCGCCGATCTGCTGTGCGAGCTGGCCAACATGAACCCGCCGCCCGATTCGGTGCCGATCAACAACCTGGTGCCGATCCCCGGCACGCCGCTGGCCGCCGCCGAACCCATCGATCCCTTCGATTTCGTGCGCACCATCGCCTGCGCGCGCATCCTCATGCCGGCCAGCTACGTGCGTCTGTCGGCCGGCCGCCAGCAGATGTCGGACGAACTGCAGGCGCTGTGCTTTCTTGCCGGCGCGAATTCCATTTTCTACGGCGACAAGCTGCTCACCGCAGACAATCCGGAAGCCTCGCGCGATGAGGCGCTGTTCGAGCGGCTGGGTCTGCAGGCGATCTGAATCGTGGTCTGATCGGCCGCTGCGGCATGAATACGAACTTCGCCCGCGCTGCCGCCAGCTATGACGAGGCGGCCGTGCTGGCGCGCGAAACCGGGCGGCGCATGGCCGAGCGCCTGGAATACATCCGCCTGGCGCCCAGCCACGTCGCCGACGTCGGTTGCGCTACCGGGGAGGGTATCCGCACGCTGCAGCGGCGCTACCCGTCGGCCTTGCCCGTGGCCGTCGATCTGGCCCTGCCCATGCTGCAGCGCCTGCCCGGCAATGCGCCCTTGTGGCAGCGTCTGTCGCGCCGCCTGGCGCGGCCCGTCTGCGCCGACGTGCGCGCCCTGCCGCTGGCCGATGGCAGCCAGAGCCTGGTCTGGTCCAACCTGATGCTGCACTGGCTGGCCGATCCCCGGCCTGCATTTGCCGAGCTGCAGCGGGTGCTGAAGGTCGATGGCTTGCTGATGTTTGCCATGCTCGGCCCCGATACCCTCAAGGAGTTGCGCGCCGCCTGCCTGGCCTGCGGCATCGAGCCGCCGCTGCGCAGTTTTCTCGACATGCACGATGTCGGCGACATGCTGCTGGATGCGGGGTTTGCCGATCCGGTGATGGACATGGAAATGCTGACGCTGACCTATGCCCGGCCGCGCGGGTTGCTGCGCGATCAGCGTCATCTGGGCTGCCGCAACGCGCTGCTGGGCGATCTGCCGTGGCGCGACTGGCGTCGCGTGCTGCGGCAGTATGCCGCCAGTGCCGCGCCCGGCCAGCCGCTGGCGGCCAGTTTCGAGATCATCTACGGTCATGCCTGGAAGCCCGAACCGCGCCGCTTGGCCGATGGCCGCGCCATCATCCGCTTTGAAAAGCGCCCGGGGCCGCAGGCGTCATGAAACGCGCCAAACGCGATCGGCGCAGCGCGCTCAAACCGCGCAATCCGTACGTCGCGCCGGCATTGCAGAGAAAGGCCGGCGCTCACCAGCGCAAGGACAAGCGTGCCGAGCGGGCGCGCCAGCACAGCCGCTTGCGGCGCGAACTCAGCGAGGATCGATAGGAATCACCTTGCCGCGCGGCTTGTAGCGGGGAAGCGGCGGCGCGGCGGAGAGCTGCCGCTGCCGTTCCTGCTCGCGCCACCAGGCGCGGATGCCCAGCAGCGCCACGAGTATCACGGCATGCAGCAACGGCTGCAGCGTGTCATGCTCGGCCAGCGACCAGTAATGCACCAGCACGAAAAGGGCGATGAGATAAAGCGAGCGGTGCAACTCCTGCCAGCGCTGTCCGCCCAGCCGTCGCACCATGCGCCTGTTCGAGGTTGCGACCAGCGGCAGCAGCAACAGGAAGGCTGCTGCGCCGAGGGTGATGAGCGGGTGCTTGACGATGTCGCCGGCGATTGCCGTCCAGCGGAAGCCGTGCTCGAGCCAGAGATAGCTCAGCAGATGCAATAGCGCATAGAAAAACACGAACAGGCCCAGCATGCGGCGCAGACGAATCAGCCAGTGCCAGCCGGTGAGCCGGCGCAGGGGCGAGACGGCAAGCGTGAGCAGCAGCATCCTGAATGCCCAGTCACCCAGCATGCGCGCAGTGAATTCGGCGGAGTCGGCATGATGGACAAGCGTTCCCTGCAGCATGCTCCAGGCCAGGCTGGCGGCAGGCAGCAGACAGGCGGCGAACAGCAGGAACTTCAGCAGACCGAGCCAGCGCGGCGCGTGCGGGGACGTGTGGCGACTGGTAGCCTGGGTCGTCGTGTTCATGGACATTCCTTTGCGAATCCGTGTCATGCGTCAGTGTAGCGGATGGGCGGATGGCGGATCGGCATTGCAGGCAGAAACGGGGAAGAAGCCGTGATGGGGTTGGAGAAGGAAAGGGCAAGGGCAAGGGCGAAAAAAAGGGCGGTTGTCACCGCCCCTCGCCTGCGTGTGAAACGCAGAAAGTATTCAGAGTATTTTCAGCGCAATCCGGCGATGTAATCGGCGACCGCCTTGATTTCCTTGTCGGTCATCTTGATTGCAATCATGCGCATCATTTTTTCCGGATCGTTGGTGCGGGCCTCGTCGGAAGGTTCGGCCGCTTCCGCGCCGGTGCGGAAATTGCGCAACTGGGCTTCGAGATAGTCGGCAAACTGGCCGGCGATGCGCGGGTATTGGGCGGGCATGCCTGCGCCGGTGGGACCATGGCAGCCGCTGCAGGCAGGCAGGCCCTTGCTGGCGTCGCCAGCGCGATAGATGCGCTGGCCGAGCTCGATGGTGTCGCGGTTCCGGGCGGTTTCCGGCTTCAGGCGCTGGGAGGCGAAATAGGCGGCGATGTCGCGCATCTGCGCTTCATCGTAAGCGGCGATCATGCCGTTCATGATGGCATTGACGCGGATCGGCGCAGCGCCATCCACGCTCTTGAATTCCTTCATCTGCTTGAAAAGATATTCGGCATGCTGACCGGCAAGCTTGGGGTTTGCCGACATCTCGCTGTTGCCGTCGATGCTGTGGCAGGCGAGGCAGACGGAGGCCACGATCTCCTTGCCCTTGGCCGGATCGGCCTTGGACTTGGCGGCGGCCTGCGCGGCGGCAGAGCCCGGCAGGGCAGCAAGAAGCATGGCAGCAACAGCCATCAGCAACGAAAGGCGTTTCATCGTGGAATTCCTCGAATCTTGAATTGCTAAACCCTGATATTCTATACCATCTTGTCTGCTCAGGTTTTCCCTGCGTACCCCCTGCGTATCCTTTGCGCCTCATGCGCGGCTTGCTGTCATGCCTTCATCCAACCTGTTTCGCCATGCCGTTTTCGAGACATCCGTCGCCAAACCGTGTGGCTTGCCGCCGGCCCTGGCGGATGCGCCGGAAATCGCTTTCGTCGGCCGTTCCAATGCCGGCAAGTCGAGTGCGCTGAATACCCTGGCCGGCCACACGCGGCTGGCTTTCGTCAGCAAGACGCCGGGGCGTACCCAACTGATCAATTTTTTCCGTTTGCCGAATGGCGTGCGTCTGGTCGACTTGCCCGGCTACGGCTATGCGGCGGTGCCCGAGGCCATACGCCGCAGTTGGGCCGGCCTGCTCGAACACTACCTCAAGAAAAGGGAGAACCTGATCGGCCTGGTGATGATCATGGATGCGCGCCGGCCGCTGACCGAACTCGATTTGCAGATGATCGACTGGTTTGCGCCGACGGCCAATCCCATCCATATCCTGTTGAGCAAGGCGGACAAGCTGACGCGCCAGGAATCCGCCAAAACCCTGCGTGAGGTGCGGGCGGCACTGGAAATCTACGGCGGACAGATCAGCGTCCAGTTGTTTTCCAGCCTGAAGAAAACCGGCATCGAGGAAGCCGAGACAGTGGTTGGTGCCTGGCTGGAGGATGGCTTCGGCAATCCCGATCGGCAGGATCCGCCGGCAGATGAAGGCGCCATGGATGCCGCGGCTGCAGCGCCTGTGGCGTTCGCAGGAGAATCAAGCGGGGGAAAAAGAAATGGCTCCCGGTCAAAGGGGAAAAACCGGGAGCCATTGATCTGATTCGCTAGAATGGAACCAGATGACCCGCCCAAGGAGGGAGCGGGGACGGTAGCAACCATCGTCAGGTAGGACGATGGTTACCGGAAAAAGTTCCAGAGATATTTTTGAACAAGGTTAGTGCAATGATTGCAAAGGGATTGTTTCCGAACATCCGGATGCGCCGGATGCGCCGCGATGATTTTTCACGCCGCTTGATGCGCGAGCATGTCCTGACGGCCGACGACCTGATCTATCCGGTATTCGTCCTCGACGGCGCCAGCCGCAGCGAGGCCGTTCCTTCCATGCCCGGCATCGAGCGCATGACGCTGGACCGGCTGCTGCCGGTCGCCGAACGTGCGCTGAAGCTGGGCATCCCGGCGCTGGCGCTGTTCCCGGTGATCGATGCCGGCCTCAAGTCGCCGGGCGCCGAGGAAGCGTGGAATCCCGATGGCCTGGTGGCGCGCACGGTGCAGGCGTTGAAGCGCGAGCTGCCCGAGCTCGGCGTGATCTGCGACGTCGCCCTCGACCCCTACACCAGCCATGGCCAGGACGGCCTGATCGACCCCGACGATCCGCGTGGCTACGTGCTCAACGACGAGACGCTGGAAGCGCTGGCCAAACAGGCGCTGTGCCAGTCCCAGGCCGGCGCCGACGTGGTCGCGCCTTCCGACATGATGGACGGCCGCATCGCGCGCATCCGCGCCGAGCTCGATGCGCACCGGCAGATCCACACGCGCATCCTCGCCTACTCGGCGAAATATGCTTCGTCGTTCTATGGGCCTTTCCGCGATGCCGTCGGCTCGGCCGGCAATCTCGGCGCGGGCAACAAATACACCTATCAGATGGATCCGGCCAATACCGACGAGGCGCTGCGCGAAGTCGCCATGGACATCGAGGAGGGCGCCGACATGGTGATGGTCAAGCCGGGCATGCCCTACCTCGACATCGTGCGCCGCGTGAAGGACGAGTTCGGCGTGCCGACCTATGCCTACCAGGTCAGCGGCGAATACGCCATGCTCAAGGCCGCCGCGCAGAACGGCTGGCTGGACGGTGAAGCGACCATGATGGAAGCCTTGCTGTCGTTCAAGCGCGCCGGCGCCGATGGCATCCTGAGCTATTTCGCGCTTGAAGCCGCCGAGGTACTGCGGCGCGAGTAGTGAACGGGGGGGTGGCGGGACGGCGGCCCGGCCGCTCAGATCAGCAGCGGCGATTGCTGCGGCCAGTTCTCCAGCGGCGCGACCTTGAATCCGCTTTTGACGAACTGATGCCAGCGTCCCAGCGCATGGCAGCGCAGGATGTTGGCGTGGGCCGCGACGTCGTGTCCGGTGGGCAGCGCGCCCTGGCTGACGGCAACGCGCAGCGACTGCTTCAGCGAGGCTTCGACGCGGTCGAGAACCTGGTTGATGCGCGCCTGCAAGCGCGCGTTTTCATTGACCAGGGCATCGCCGATCAGTACGCGGGTGAGGCCGCGATTCTTTTCGGCGAAGCCCAGCAGCAGCGACATGATCATCTGCGCCTGGCGCAGGCCATGGTCTTCTTCGGCGGCGATCCGGTTGATGACGGTGAACAATCCCGATTCGATGAACTCGATCAGTCCCTCGAACATCTGCGCCTTGCTGGCGAAGTGACGGTAGAGCGCGGCTTCGGAAACGTCGAGACGTTTGGCCAGGGCGGCGGTGGTGATTTTCTCGCCGGCCGGATCCTGCAGCATTTCCGCGATGACTTGCAGGATCTGGTGTTTGCGCTCGCCCGGTTTGCTGGCCATGAATTTTCCTTGGATATCGTTTTGGGTTGAATGTCCGGATCAACGAAGCCGGCCCAGGCGGCGCGGCAGTTCCAGCACGGATTTTAGTCGCAGGTCGACCCAGGCGGGGGTTGCCCGGGTCTGCCGATGCGCCGTATTCACCAGCACGGTCTGCATGCCGAGCGACTTGGCGGTACGCAGGTTTTCCGCGCTGTCCTCGATCATCACGCAGCGTTCCGCGGCCAGACTCTCGATCTTCAGCAGGCGCAGAAAACTCCGCACTTCCGGCTTGGGGCGGAAGCGCAGGTGCTCGATGGCATAGATCGCATCGAAGAACTGCGCAACGCCCATGATTGCCAATACTGCTTCCGCATAGTGCTGCGGCGCATTGGTGAACAGGATCTTGCGCCCCGGCAGGCGGCGCAGCATGCCCTTCAGGCTGCGCTCGAACACCACCATGCGTTCGAGCTCGGGAAACTGGTGGGTATGCCGGAGAAAATGATGCGGGTCGGTGCCGTGATGCAGCATCATGCCGGTCAGCGTTGCGCCGTAGCGATGCCAGTAAGTGATGCGCAGGCGGTCGGCTTCGGCGTCGGACAGTTGCAGCGTGCGCGCGACATAGGCCGTCATGTCGCGGTGGATATGCGGGAAGATGTGCGGCGAGGCGTCGTGCAGCGTGTTGTCGAGATCGAACAGCCAGGTGCGTCCGCGCATGGGTGCGTGCAATCGTTCCGGCGCTATTGATTCTTGATCAGCGTGCCGACGCCCGCGTCGGTGAGGATTTCCAGCAACAGCGCATGCTCGACGCGGCCGTCGATGATGTGCACGCTCTTCACGCCCTTGCGCGCGGCATCCAGCGCCGAGCCGATCTTCGGCAGCATGCCGCCGGAGAGCGTGCCGCTGGCGACCATCGCGTCGATGTCCCTGGGCGTGATGCCGGTGAGCAACTGGTTGTTTTCGTCGAGCACGCCGGGCGTATTGGTGAGCAGGATCAGTTTCTCCGCCTTGAGCACTTCGGCGATCTTGCCGGCGACCACGTCGGCATTGATGTTGTAGGTTTCGCCCTCGGCGCCGACGCCGATCGGCGCGATCACCGGGATGAAGGCGCCGCTGTCGAGCAGGGCGATCAACGAGGGATCAATGGCGGTGATGTCGCCCACCTGGCCGATGTCGATGAGTTCGGCGGGCCGATCCTTGTTGGGCATCAGCAGTTTCTGCGCGCGGATGAAGCCGCCATCCTTGCCGGTCAGGCCGACCGCCTTGCCGCCGTGCTGGTTGATCAGATTGACGATCTCCTTGTTGACCTGGCCGCCCAGCACCATCTCCACCACGGCCATGGTTTCGGGATCGGTGATGCGCATGCCCTGGATGAATTCGCCTTTCTTGCCGACGCGCTTGAGCATCTCGTCGATCTGCGGGCCGCCGCCGTGCACTACCACGGGATTCATGCCGACCAGCTTGAGCAGCACCACGTCGCGCGCGAAGCAGTGCTTGAGATGCTCGTCGGTCATGGCGTTGCCGCCATACTTGATGACGATGGTGCGGCCGTGGAAGCGCTTGATGTAGGGCAGAGCTTCGGCGAGGATGTCGGCCTTGACGGAGGGCGGGAGTTTTTCGCGGGTCATGGGGACGGTGCGGACGGAGTGAGGTGAAGGACGAGGGGGAGTGGAAGCGGGAATTTTACCGCCCGCGCTGCCGCGCGGGCCAGGCTCAGGTCGCGCTGGCGGCGGAGGCGGGCTTGCTGGGCGCGAAGATCTTGCCTTCGCTCATGGTGACGAACACCGACATGAGCCTGGTCAGCGACGGCGGCTGCGCGCTGTACGCCTGCGCGCCGTAGTGGAGCAGGCCGACGCCGATCGCGCCGCCGAAGAAGGCGGCGACCAGATCGACGGTGCTCGCCTTGCTGCGAATCTCGCCATTGGCGCGCGCTTCCTCGAAGATCGCCGCCATCGCCCGGTAGGCAATGGTGTTCCGCTCGCGCAGCACTTCGACGAGTTCGGGATGACGGCGCATTTCGAGCGGCATGGCGAAAAGGAATCCGGTGATGTTGCTGTCGCGCGCGTGCGCCGCGCAGGAGCTCATGACGATGCGCTTGAAGCGTTCGCGCAGCGTCTTGCATTCCGCCATGGTCTTCATGAAGTCGGGCAGGAACTCGTTGTGGATGTCCTTCAGCGTCGCCAGGTAGAGCGCGGCCTTGGTGTCGAAATACGAGTAGAGCGCGGTGCGCGTCATGCCGGCGTCGAGGCCGATGTCCTTGAAGGTCGTCGATTCGTAGCCGCGTTCGGCGAAGTGCCTGCGCGCCACCGCGAGGATGATGCCGAGCTGGGCGTCGCGCGTCTTGCCGGGCGGACGGCCGGGTCGCCGCGCCTTCCTGACGGCGGATTTGCGCGGTTGGGCGGGCTTGGCCGGGGCGGTGCCGTCGTGTGGAGTGGCTGTCGTCTTTGCGCTGCGGCGCATGCCGAATACCTGGTGACTTGCGGGATCTGCTGGCGGCGATTATAGCCGCCTCCCTTCACCGGAGGGCACGCAAATAAATTTGCAGTTGCGTCAATTCAGGGCATAATTGACGTATCTGAATATTATTTTGTTGCAGTGTTCTTGCGCCAACGAGCGCGGTGAGTGAATTCACATGACGACGATGGATGAAAGCAGGGAAGGGCAGCCGGGCGAGCTCTCGGCAGCCGCGAAACGCGGGCGCTTGCGGCTGCGCCTGAGCTTGATGCTGCTTGGGGTGGGCGTTGCGGCGGCGATCGCCGCCTATGCCCATTTCGCCAATGCGCATGTCGAGACGACCGATAACGCCTACGTGCAGGCCGCGCGCATCGCCATCAGCGCCGAGATCGGCGGGCGGGTCGCGGAAGTGGCGGTGCGCGACAACCAGGAAGTGCGTCGCGGCGATCTGCTGCTGCGTCTCGATGCCGCGCCGTACCGGATCGCCGTCGAGGCGGCCGTGGCTCGCCTGGCCGCGGCTCGTCTCGAAGTGGATACGCTCAAGGCCCAGTTTCGTCAGCGCCAGGCCGATGTGACGGCTGCCGAGGATGCCTTGAAATATCATCAGGACGAGCATGAGCGCCAGCAGCGCCTGGCCGCCGGCGGCGTGGCGGCGCAGGCGCAGGTCGACCAGACGCAGCAGGCGGCCACAGAGGCGCGCAGCCGGCTGACCGGGGCGCGTCAGCAACTCGCCGCGGTGCTGGCGAAGCTGGCCGGCAATCCCGACATACCTGCGGATCGGCATCCCGACGTGCAGCAGGCGCGGGCGCAACTTGAACGCGCGCAGCTCGATCTTTCCTACACGGCCGTCCATGCGCCCGCGGATGGCGTGGTGACGCGGGTGCCGGCGGTGCAGGTCGGCAGCCATGTCAATGCCGGCGTGCCGCTGTTCGCGTTGATTTCGAGACACGACGTATGGATCGAGGCGAACTTCAAGGAAGACCAGATCGCCCGCATGCGTCCGGGCCAGGCGGCGACGGTGCGCATCGACGCCCGCCGCGATCGCGCGTTGACCGGCAGGCTGGCCAGCATCACGCCGGGTACGGGATCGCAGTTTTCCGTTCTGCCGCCGGAGAATGCCACCGGCAACTGGGTCAAGGTGGTGCAGCGCGTGCCGGTGCGCATCGAGCTCGATCGGCTCGATCCCGAGGTGCCCCTGCATCGCGGCTTGAGCGCCGAGGTCAGCATCGACACCGGCAGTACGCCGGCCACCGCCGGCGCGGACAAGCGGGGCGGGTGAGCGCGTGGCGGCGGAGACAGTTTCGGTTTCGGTTTCGGATTTGGATTCGGCTTCGTCGGAGAAGGCAGCGCCGGGCGCCGAGGCGCCGCATCGCTGGGCGATCACCACGCTGGTGATGCTTGCCTCGCTGATGCAGGCGCTGGACATGACGATCGCCGTCGTCGCCCTGCCGCACATGCAGGGCGCGTTGTCGGCGACGCAGGATCAGATGTCGTGGGTGCTGACCTCCTACATCGTCGCCTCGGCGATCATGATGCCTCTGAGCGGCTGGCTGGCCGGGCGCATCGGGCGCAAGCGCCTGTTCCTCTTCTCGATCGGCGGTTTCACCCTGGCATCGGCGTTTTGCGGCATGGCGCAAACGCTCCCCGAAATCGTCATCGCCCGGCTGCTGCAAGGGCTGTCCGGCGCCGCGCTGTCGCCGATGTCGCAGGCCACGCTGCTCGACATCACGCCGCCGGCGCAGCATGCCCGCACCATGGCGATGTGGATGATGGGGGTGGTGGTCGGGCCGATCGTCGGCCCCATGCTGGGCGGCTGGCTTACCGAGGACTATAGTTGGCGCTGGGTGTTCTACATCAATGTCCCCTTCGGCATCGCCTGCGTGCTCGGCCTGATGGCGTTCATGCGCGAAACGCCGCTGCGCCGGACCAGCTTCGATTTCTTCGGCTTCGTCACGATCAGCGTGGCGGTGGCGGCGCTGCAGTTGATGCTCGACCGCGGCCAGGGCGAGGACTGGTTCGCCTCGCCGGAAATCCGCATCGAGGCGCTGCTGGCCGGCCTCGCGTTCTACCTGTTCATCGTGCACATGCTGACGGGCGACAAGGCCAAATTCATCAGCCCGGCGCTGTTCCGCGATCGCAACTTCGTCGCCGGCAACGTCTTCATCTTCGTCGTCGGCATCGGCCTGTTCGCCACGCTGGCCCTGCTGCCGCCGCTGTTGCAGGTCTTCCTCAATCATCCCGTGTTCGACTCCGGGCTGGTGCTGGCGCCGCGCGGCCTGGGCACCATGGCGGCGAGCTTCATCGTCGGCAGCCTCGCGGGCCGCGTCGATCCCCGGCTGGTCATCGCCTTCGGTCTGCTGGTCAATGCGTTCTCCCTGTGGCTGATGAGCGGACTGACGCTGCAGATGGACGCCAGTCTCATCCTCTGGTCGGGCATCCTGCAAGGATTTGGCATCGGATTTTCGTATGCGCCGCTGGCGGTGCTGGCCTTCGCCACGCTGCCGCCGCAACTGCGCGACGAGGGTACCGCGATGTTCAGCCTGTTGCGCAATCTGGGCAGCAGCATCGGCATCTCGCTGGTCGTCGCCCTGCTGATACGCAATACCCAGATCATGCATGCCCGCCTCGGCGAGCACATCCATCCCTACGGCACCGAACTCAATGGCCTCACGCCCGGCATGCTCGGCGACGGCGAGTCGCTGATGCGGCTGAACGAGCTCGTCACGGCGCAGGCGGCGATGGTGGCCTACAACAACGACTTCGTGTTCCTGATGGTGTTGTCGCTGTGCCTCGTGCCGCTGGTGGTGCTCCTCAAGCCCGTGCATGCGGCGCCGAAGCCGGCGACGGGAGGAGGCAAATGATGGGGTGTCGCTGGAGCGTGCTGGCCGGCTTGCTGCTGTCGGGTTGCGCGGCACTGCCGGGCAACGGCGGGGAGCATCCCGATGCGGCGGAACTGCGCGGACAGGTCGTGCCCTCGCGCTATATCGCGCAAGCGCTCGGCCTGGAAGGCGATGCGGACGATGAGCTGCTTGCAGGTAAACAGCAGGTGGTCGTCGGCGCTGCGCTGGAGGATGCCTGGTGGTCAGTCTTCGGCTCGGCTGACATCGATGCGCTGGTGCGGCGCGCGTTGGCACGCAACCGTTCGCTCAATGCCGCGCGGCACACCCTGGCTCAGGCCGAGGAACTGGTGACGGCGGAACGCGGCCTGCATGCGCCCGAGGTCGATCTGGCCGCCGGCGCCGGCCGCGAACGCTACGGCGCGCAAGCACTCGGCGGTACGCCGCCACGGCCACCGTTCGGCTACGTCAGCGTCGGCCCGCGTGTGCGCTATGCGCTGGATCTCGGCGGCGGCGTCGATCATGCCGTCGAGCGCCAGTTGGCCTTTGCCGAGCGCGAGCGTCAGCAGTTGCGGGCGGCCGCATTGGCCGTGAGCGGCAACACGGTCACGCGGTTGCTGCGCAGCGCTGCGCTGCGCGATGAAATCGCCCTCGTCGAAGGACTCATCGAGCTCGACCGGGAGGAAATCGCGCTGGCGAACGCCGGTCTGGCCGCCGGTGGGTTGACGCGCCTGGACGTCGCCGCCGCGGAAGGCATGCTCGCCGCCGATGCGGCGCGGCTGCCGGATTTGCGTCAGGAGCTCGCCCTCGATCTCGACGCGCTGGCCGTCCTGCTCGGCGAAGCGCCGGCCGATGCCGCGCTGCCGGACATCGGCCTCGCGCAACTGACGCTGCCGCGCCGGCTGCCCTTATCGCTGCCTTCCGAACTGGCGCAGCGCCGTCCCGACATCCGCGCCGCGGAAGCCGAACTGCGCGAGGCGCTGGCGGCCGTTGGCATCGCGCGGGCGAATCTCTATCCGCGCATCACCTTGAGCGCCGGCTATGGTCAGCAGGCAGCTTCTCCCGGCAAACTGTTTTCCGCTGGCGCCAGCGCCTGGTCTCTGGCCGGAGAACTCGTCGCGCCGCTGTTCGATGGCGGGCGCCGCCGCGCCCAGCACCAGGCCAGCGCGATGGGGCTGCGGGCCAGTGCCGCGCGCTACCAGCAGACGGTGCTGGCCGCGTTCGGACAGGTCGCGGATGCGTTGCAGTCGCTCGACTACGGCACTCAGAGGCTGGCCGCGCTGGATGCGGCATGCGCCGCCAGCAGCGAGCAACTCGAACTGATGCGGCGCAGCCAGCGCGAAGGGCAGGCGAGCCGACGCCAGGTGCTGGCCGCCGAACGCAACCAGCGCCTGGCAAGGCTCGCGCAGCAGCGGGCGCTGGGGCAGCGCTACCTCGACAGCGCGCAGGTGATGCTGGCGCTGGGCGGCGGCGATGGCGATGCGCTCGCCGTGACGGCCGATGGCCTGTCTGGCCATTAACGCGCGCGCTTCATCAAGCGTTTCGCGTTTTCCGCGCAATCCATGTTTTCCGGCTTGTTTCTGACATCTTCGATCAAGGCCTGGAGGTTCGCCCTGTTTTGTGCCAGCCGCGCTTCCAGGGCTTCGATCTGGGCTATTTTTCGTTCCAGGCCGACGATCAATTCGTCGTGCTTCCAGCTCGTCAGATCCGCAGGAACCAGGCTGCGAATCTCATCCAGGGTGAAGCCCGCATTCTGCGCGCTGACGATGATCTGCAGCGACAGCAAGGCCTCTTCGGGATACTCGCGATAGCCGTTGGTCTGCCGCGAAACCGCTTGCAGCAAGCCCTGCGACTCATAGAAGCGGATGCGGGATGGCGCCAGCCCGCAGCGTTTCGCCAATTCACCGATCTTGATTTTCTTGCTCCTTCTTTTCTGCTTGACATTGAAGCTGACTTTAATCTTAGCCTTTGCGGGAGGTCAAACGTGCGTCCGTCCGCAGATGCCATCGGCGAACCCCTCTCCCAACAACCCGGGCCAGTACTGGCTTGGATCGAGAAACGAGAAGCGAGAAGCGAGAAGCGAGAAAAGTACATGAAGCTATTCACCCCACTCACGCTGCCGAATGGAGCGATCGTGCCGAATCGCCTTGGCAAGGCGGCCATGGAAGAAAGCATGTCCGATGACGACCATGCGCCGTCGGCGGCGCTGATACGCCTGTACCAGACCTGGGCCGAGGGCGGCGCCGGATTGATGATCACCGGAAACGTCATGGTGGATCGCCGCGCCATGACCGGACCGGAATGCGTCGTTCTGGAGAACGATCGACACCTGGCCGGCTTCCGGCAATGGGCCGGGGTCGCGCGCTCGCATGGCGCGCAAGTCTGGATGCAGATCAGCCATCCCGGCCGGCAGATGCCTGCGATCTTGGGGCAGGAAACCTGGGCGCCGTCATCGGTGGCACTGGACATGGGCAAGCTGTCGAATCAGTTCCGGGTGCCTGGAGAGATGTCGCCCACGGCTATTGCGGAAGTCGTCCAGCGTTTTGCCCGCACGGCGCGACTGGCCGAGCAGGCCGGATTTACCGGGGTGCAGATTCATGCGGCGCACGGTTACCTGTTGAGCCAGTTTCTTTCTCCGCTGACCAATCAGCGTGGCGATGCCTGGGGCGGCGCCGTCGAGAACCGCGCCCGTCTGCTGCTGGAGGTCGCGCGGGCGGTGCGCGAAGCCGTTTCGCCGCAGTTCGTCGTTGCGGTCAAACTGAACTCCGCGGATTTCCAGCGCGGTGGTTTCAGTCCCGACGATGCCAAGTACGTCGTGCAACAACTCAACGGTCTGGTCGATCTCGTTGAATTATCGGGCGGCAGCTACGAAGCTCCCGCCATGCAAGGCGAAGCCCGCGATGGCCGCACGTTGGCGCGCGAAGCCTACTTCCTGGAGTTCGCGCGCGACATGGCCGGCGTGGCAAAAATGCCATTGATGGTCACCGGCGGCATTCGCCGCAAGGCCGTGGCCGAACAAGTCATCGACGGCGGCATCGCCATTGCGGGCATGGGCACGGCGCTGGCGATCGATCCCCACTTGCCGAACGAATGGCGCGACGGCAAGGAGAGCGTTCCAGTCCTGCGCCCGATCCGCTGGAAGAACAAGGTGCTCGGCTCGATGGCCGTCATGGCCGTCGTCAGGTTTCAGTTATGCCGCCTGAGCCGCGGGCGCAAGACCGATCCGAAGGTATCGCCGTTGTGGGCGCTGATCCTGGATCAGCTCCATGCCGTTCGCGGAGCGCGCAAATACCGGCGCTGGATGGCGCAGCAAGCGGCCCGGTGAATCCGCGCCATGAAGCGCCTGGCGTTGCTGATGGTGATGGTGGTGATGATGGTTCGCCGCGTTCAGGGTTTCACTGCCTTTTCCATCATCCGCTCGGTCTTTTGGGTCAGCGGCGGCAGCATGCCGAAGGCGCGGCGCGGATCCCACCAGCCGGCGCGGTAGATGGTGCGGGCATGGCTGAATTCGAGGAAGCCTTCGCGGCCGTGGTAGTGGCCCATGCCCGAGGCGCCGATGCCGCCGAAGGGCGCATCGGTCAGCGCGGCGTGCATCAGCAGCTCGTTGATGCAGACGCCGCCCGAGATCGTGTGGTCTAGCACCTTGCGTTCCTCGGCCTTGTCCTTGCCGAAGTAGTAGAGCGCCAGCGGCCGCGGCCGGCCGTTGATGTCGGCGATCACGTCGTCGAGCCGCTCGTAGGGCAGCACCACCATCGCCGGGCCGAAGATTTCGTTCTGCATGATCGCCGTGTCGCGCGGCGGATCGATGACGAGGCGCAGCGGCAGGCGCTTCTGCTGCGGGCCACGGTAGGGGCCGCCGAAGGTCTCGACGCGCGCGCCGCGCGCTGCCGCTTCGCTCACGTAGCTGTCGACGCGCGCGCAGTGACGCTCGTTGATGATGGTCACCCAGTCGGGATTGTTCTCGTAGCTGCCCGGATAGAGCCGCTCGAAGCTTTGCTTCATCAGGCCGATCAACGTGTCGACGTGCTCCTTCGGCACATACACGACGTCGGCATTGACGCAGACCTGGCCGCTGCCGGCGCCCTTGGCGATCATCACGCGCTCGGCGGTCATTGCCAGATCGGCGCTGCGGCTGACGATGACCGGCGACTTGCCGCCGAGCTCCAGCGTCAGCGGCGTCAGGTTGTCGGCGGCGGCGCGCATCACGGCCTTGCCGACGCTGGTGCCGCCGGTCAGCACGAGGTGGTCGAAGGGCTGCGCGGCGAAGGCCTGGCCGAGTTCGGCGCCGCCGGTGACGACGACGATTTCCACCGGCTTGAAGAACTCGCGCACGGCGGTCGCCATCACCTCGGCAATGCGCGGCGTCAGCTCGGAAGGTTTGAGGATGGCGCGGTTGCCGGCGGCGAGCACGTAGGCCAGCGGCGCCAGCAGGGTGAATACTGGATAGTTCCAGGTGCCCATGATGCCGACGACGCCCTTCGGGTGGTATTCGACGACGCCGCGCGCGCCGAACCAGTTGAAGGGAATCGCGCCCTTGCGCTTCTGCGCCTTCATCCACGGCTCGAAGTCGTCGCGCGCCGCCTTCAGCGAGCCGAGCGAGCCGAGTACGTCGAACATCAGCGTGATCGTGCGCGAGCGGTTGCCGAAGTCGGCGTGCGCGGCCTCGCAGATCGGGTCGCGGTACTTGACGAGCATGTCGATGACGCGCTGGATGCGCGCGCGGCGCACCCCGGCGCCGACCGCGCCTTCCGCGAGACGCGCCGCCTTCTGCGCGGCGAGCAGGGGGGCGAGATGTTCGATCGGCGTTGCGGTGCTCATGGCATGCCCTCGTTCGTTCATTGTTTCAGGGTCTGCTGGGCCGTGTCCTTGGCCCAGACGTAGTCGGCCTTGCCGACCGGCGTGCGCTTGACCGCATCGACGAAGACGATGTCCTTGGGCACCTTGTAGCCGGCCAGATGCTGGCGCACGTGGGCGCGGATCGCTTCGCCGTCCCGCGCGCCGCCTTCGCGCAGGGCGACGACGCCGACGACCCGCTGGCCCCAGCGTTCGTCGGCCACGCCGACGACCACCGCGTCGATGACGTCGGGATGCGAGCGGATGGCCTGCTCGACTTCTTCGGTGAATACCTTCTCGCCGCCGGTGTTGATGCACTGCGAGTCGCGGCCGAATACGGTGATGGTGCCGTCTTCGTTGAGGCGGGCGATGTCGCCGCTGATCGAGCAGCGCTTGCCTTCGATGGTGGCGAAGGTGGCGGCCGTCTTGACCGGATCCTTGAAATAGCCGACCGGCAGGTAGCCCATGCGCACTAGGATGCCGCGCTCACCCGGCTGGGCGAAGCGCTGGACGGGGCCGTCGAGCACGGCGACGTCGCAGGTTTCGTTGCGGGTGAGCTGGATCAGCCCTTCCTTCGGCGCTTCGAGGCTGACGCCGGCCTGGCCGGTTTCCGACGAGCCCATGCTGTTCACCAGGCGAATGTAGGGCGAGATCAGCTCGCGCATGGCCTGCTGGATGTGCTCGGAGAACAGCGCGCTGGCCGAGGAGATCGCCATCAGGCTGGAAAGATCCCAGCGTCCCGGGTTGGCCTTCAGCGCGTCGACCAGCGGAATGCCCATCGCATCGCCGACGATGGTCATGACGTTGACCTGCTCGGTGGCGGCGGTATCGAGCGCGCGCTCGGCATCGAAGCCGGGGAGCGGATCGAGATACACGGTGTTGCCGCCGTAGAGGCCGATCAGCGTGGCCCACAGGCCGGCGCCGTGCATCAGCGGGGCGGTCGGCATCAGGCGGATCTGCATGCCTTCGTTGATGCGGTCGACGAGTTCGTGGGGCGCCTTGATCGGGCCGCTCGGACTGAAGCCGCCGCCGCCGCCGAAGCCGGCGTAGAACAGCGCCTTGTGCGGCCAGATCACGCCCTTGGGCATGCCGGTGGTGCCGCCGGTGTAGAGCAGCATCTGGTCGTCGTCGGACAGCGGGATGTCGTCGAGCGAGGCGTTGGCCGCGCTGACCGCCGTGATCGCCTGTTCGTAGTCGACGGCGTCTTTGATGCCCGGCTGGCCGCTGCCGTTGAGGCGCGCGATGGCGCGCAGGCCCGGCGCGGCGGAGAGGGCGCCGAGGTTCTGCGTTTCGAGTTCGGCTTCGTAGATCAGCGCCTTCAGTTCGGCGTTGTCGTAGAGATAGCGCAGCTCCTCGCTGGTGTAGCGGTAATTGACATTGACCGGAATCGCCTTGAGCTTGAAGGCGGCGAAGCAGGCTTCGACGAACTCGTTGCAGTTGTAGGCATGGATGCCGACGGTATCGCCGGCCTGGATGCCCTTGGCGCGCAGCCAGCGGGCAAGGCCTGTGGCGCGGTCGTCGAGCTGGCGATAGGTCAGGCGGCGCGTGCCGCAGACGATGGCCTCGCGCTCGGGTACCGCCTCGACGACGACGCTGAATAGATCGGCGAGGTTGAAGGTCTTGGCTTTGCTCATGGTGAAGACTCCGGAATGGTGGCGAAACGGAGCATTATCGTCACGCCCGGACTTTTTGGGTTCACGCGATTGCCCGTTACAGGGCGGTCTGGCCGCCGTCCATGACCAGCGCCGCGCCGGTCATGAAGCGCGCGTCATCGGAGGCGAGGAAGGCAATACCCGCCGCGATGTCCTCGGGTTGGCCCATCACGGGCAGCAGCGGCAGCAGCTTGCCGACCAGGTTGAAGTCGGCATCGTCGGGCAGGATGGTGTTCTGGGACAGCGGCGTTGCCACGGCGCCGGGGCAGATCGCATTGACGCGCACGCCCTGGCCGGCGTATTCGACGGCCAGCGCCCGAGAGAACATGATCACCGCGCCCTTGCTTGCCGAATAGGCGGTGCCGTAGGGCACGCCGATGATGCCGGCGATCGAGGCGCAATTCACGATGTTGCCCCGGCTCGCCAGCAGATGCGGCATCGCTGCGTGGCACAGCGAGAAAATGCCGGTGACGTTGATCGCCATCTGGCGCTGCCATTCGGCTTCGCTGATTTCAGCGAAGCGCTTGTTGAGCAGCGTGCCGGCGATGTTGCAGAGCGCGTCGAGCTTGCTGAATCTGGCGACGGCCTCGGCGACGGCGGCCTCGCAGGAAGCGGCGTCGGTGACGTCGAGCACCTGCGCGGTGACGTCCAGCCCTTGCTGCGCCAGACGGTCGGTCTCGTCGCGCAGCAGCGTGGCGTTGATGTCGCAGGCCAGCACGCGCGCGCCTTCGCGCGCCAGGCGTTCGGTCGTGCCGAGGCCGATGCCGGAAGCGGCGCCGGTGACGAGCACGACCTTGTCGGTGAATCGTTGCAGGTTCATGGTCTTCCTTTCAGTGAAGCGTGGGGATCAGGAATGAGCGGCAGGCATGGCGTCTCAAACCGCCGCCAACCACCCCGGGCTGACGGACTTCAGGCCGGCACGATCCTGGCGTTCGCCCAGCCAGATGGCGAAGCCCAGTTGCTTGAATTGAGTGAGCACCGGCCACGCGCCGATCTCGAAACGCACCGTCCAGCGGCCGTTGGCGTGTTCGGCAGCAACCGTCCAGTCCGCCGGCGCTTCGCTGCGGATCATGGTGCCTAGGCCTTCGGCCTGCATCCGCAGGGGCTTTTCCCGGTCGGCCTTCCACAGTACGCCTTCGACCGGATCCTCCTTTGAACCCATGGTGATCCACTGCGCATTCTCCGTCGCCGGCACCAGCAGGGCGCAGGCATCCAGAAACTTGTCGGTCTCCCGGGCGATGCTCTTCACCGGCGCCGGGCAGGCCCAGGAGAGCGTGATTTGCCAGCCCTGGCCCTTGGCTTCGATTTCCAGCTCGGCCTGGCCTAGTCCCGGTACCGTCCGATCCTCGTAGGCCTTGGCGATGTAGCCACCCGGCTGGATCGCCGTCGGGGCCGCTATCAGGGTTACTGTCTTCTTCATGGCTTCTTTCCCGCTCGGTTCAGTGGCGCTCGCCGAAGACTTCGCGTTGCTGCGGCTCCAGCTTGAAGTTGTCGTTCCAGTTGTAGGCGATCAAGAGATCCATCAGTTCGCTCTTTTCCCCGCGCTTCTTTTTGTCACGCTCCGCGTGCAGCAGATTCAGCACGTCCTTGACGCGCGGGCCGAACAGCGATTCCAGGTAGGCCAGCGGGATGCGCGGTTCGCCCGTCGGACGCCCACGATCGTCCATTTTCGACGGGCTCATCGGCGGGACGTAGAAGACGTTCGGCCCCAGGCCCCATTCGCCGTGCAGCGGCAGCGCGACCTGGTATTTTTCGACCAGTTTCCAGATCGGCCCGTCCTGGTCGTCGCGGTAGCCCACGAAGCGCAGGCGGCCCGGACATTGGCGCGCGCAGGCCGGTGCCACGCCTTCTTCGACGCGCGGCGCGCAGAAGATGCATTTGGCCGAGACCTGGCGCACGTGGTCGAAGTACACCTTTTTGTATGGGCAGGCTTCGACGCAGAAGCGGTAGCCGTGGCAGCGATCCTGGTTGACCAGGACGATGCCGTCGTGCTCGCGCTTTTCGATCGCGCCGCGCGGGCAGGCGTCCAGGCAGGCCGGGTGGGTGCAGTGGTTGCACAGCCGCGGCAGGTAGAAGTAGTGGTTGTCCTGCGGGTAGTGGCCCGTGCCTTCGTCTTCGTCGAAGTTCGGGCCCCATTTGACTTCTTCCTTGGGCTTGATCCAGAGCTTGACCGGCTGCCCGGTGGAGGCCAGGACGTCCTTGTGGTTGAAGCTCCAGGAGCGGCCGTAGCCGGTGTCCATGTTGGGAATCTGGCCGCGCTTGACTTTGCCCGTCTCGGTGCGCCCGCCGATCTGCGGGTAGTTCGCCGGGTAGCCTTTCCCGGGCATGGTCTCGACGTTGTTCCAGTAGGTGTAGTCCGTGCCCGGATCCGTGTTCCACATCTTCTTGCAGGCGATGCTGCACGTGTGGCAGCCCAGGCATTTGTTCAAATCCAGCACCATCGATACTTGGCGTTGGGTGAAGGCGGGAAGCTGTGTGCTCATGTGCGCTTTCCTGTCATGCCTGCGGTTGCGGCGCAACTGTGGCCTGTTTCGCTACGGGACGGACTTTCGTCTCCTGGCCGTGCCATGGGCGGATGCCGATGCGCGTGTCCTGCACCGCGCTGCCGGGTTGCCAGTGATTCATGCCTTGATTGATCTGGCCATAGTCGCCGGCCATGTGCAGCGGCTTGACGAGACCTGGGATCAGGTTCTTGTAGGACTCGTGATTCGGGAACTGGTGCGGTTCCCAGGCGTGGTAGTAGTAGGCCACGCCCGGACGCACCATCGCCGTGACTTTCAGGCGCATGCGGATCGAGCCGTAGTTGTTGTAGATCTCGACGTATTCGAAATCCTTGACGCCGATCTTCGCGGCATCGGTGGGATTCAGATACACCAGCGGCTCGCCGCGCTGCAGGCGCAGCATCATCGGCGTATCGCGCCAGGTCGAGTGGATCGACCAGCGCGCATGGCAACTGACGAAGATGAACGGATAGTCGCCGCCGGCCCTGGGACTGTCCTTGTGGATGGGAAACTGTTCGCGCATCTCGATGAACCACGGGTGATCGAGAAAGCTGGTGATGCGGCCGCTGTAGGTCGGCCAGGGTTCCTTGCGCATCGTGAAGCGGGTCAGCGTGGTGAGCACGCCTTCGCCCTTCCAGTCCGGGTTGTGCAGGGCGGTCACCTGGACGTCGTTGCCGGTGGCGGTGTACTTGGCGATGCCGGTCTGCCTGAGTCCTTCGATGGTCATGCCCTTGGTGGCACTGCTCTTGAGGATTTCGGCCATCACCTTGTCTTCGTCGTGCTGACCGAGCGCGCCCTGGTTGGTGTAGCGGCGATGCAGCGTCTTCAGGTCGATTTCGCCGCGTCCGCAGCCGTCGAGCACGGGCTGGTTCTTCTCCCTGGCGTAGCGTTCCATCTCCTGCGTCAGCAGCCAGAAGATTTCCCACTCGCCCTTTGATTCGGCCAGCGGCGGCACGGCCGCATCGCAGTAGTGCAGGTAGGGAATGTAGGACATGGTGTACTTGATGCCGGTCTTCTCGTACCAGCCGGCCGCCGGCAGGATGTAGTCGGCCTGGGTGCCGGTGTAGGCGTATTTCGGGTTGATGTCGACGATGCACTCCATGTCGTCCCAGACATGCGCCTTCAGGTATTGCGGCAGGTTGTTGCGGCGCAGGAGATTGGAGCCGCCGGTGAAGAAAATCTTCGGCGTGGACTTGCGCGGCAGGCCGGGCGACCACTGCTTCCGTTTCGCTTCCTGGTAGTAGCTTTCCAGTGAGCGCGGGAACATGTCGCGCTCTTCGCGGTCGAGCGCGGCGCGGTATTCGGGCGAGGTGAAATTGGTGTTCACCACGTCCGAATAGCAAAGTTTCTTGGTCAGATAATTGCGTTCGCCTTCGAGCGCGACTTCGGCTTCGGTCTTGCGCCGCATGGCGATGTCGAGAATGGCATCGAACAATTCCTTCGGCGACAGCGCGTTGAACATTGCGCCGATGCGCCCGGTGAGACCTTCCTTCTCCATCTGCACGACGTTGCCGAAGCCGTCGAGATCGACCCAGCCGCAGGACTGGTAGCCCGCGCCCTTCTTGCCGAGCGCGCCCTTGAGCATCAGGCACAGCAGCTTGGAGCGGTTCATCAGGTCGGAATGGACATAGCGGTTCGAGCCCCATGACGAGAGCACCATCGGCCGCTCGGCCCTGGCCCAGCCTTCGGCGAACTTGCTGATCTGGTCGACGTGCAGGCCGGTGATCTGCGCGGCGTGCTCGAAGGTCCAGGGTTCCAGGTGTTCCTTGAGCATGGCGCCGATGGGCACCACGGCGACTTCCTCGCCATCCTTGAGCTTGATCGTCCACTGGCCGTCGATCGGCGGCTCGAAATCCAGCGTCAGCTTGCGCGTATGGTTGCCGGTGCAGCCCGGCGCAGGCACCGGCGCGTTTTGCTGCGGATGCCACATGTAGAGCTGATCCGGACTGCCACCGTCCTTGAGATCTTCCTCGCGCAGGAAGCGGCCGGTATCCAGGCGGGCCAGCAGCGGCAGGTCGGTCTGCTCGCGCACGTAGGGCAGGTCGATGGCATTTACCTCGAACAAGTGGCGGGCGACGGCCAGGCCCAGCGCCGCATCGGTGCCGGATTCGAGCGGCAGCCACTGGTCGGCATGGATTGCCGTAGCCGAATACTGCGGATCGACGACGCACAGTTCGGTACCGTTGTAGCGCGCTTCATAGAGAAAGTGCGCATCTGGAATCTGGGTCACCGAAGGATTCATCATCCAGACCACGATGAAGTCGGAGAGAAACCATTCGTCCGAGGAGCCGCCGACGTGGGCCGCGCCCAGCGCGATGTTGGCGCCGATGTTAAGATCGCCGATCTCGGCCCAGTTGTCGGCGAACAGGCCGCCGACCTGGAACTGGAACTTGAAGCGGCCGCCGGTGCTCGGGCCGAAATCGAAATTGGGGCCGAGATCCTGATAGATCGTGTCGGTGCCCCATTTTTCGGCGGCATCGACGGTCTTGACGGCAATTTCCCTCAGCGCCTGTTCCCAGGAAATTTTTTCCCACTTGCCGGAACCACGCGGGCCGACGCGCTTCAGCGGCACGGTGGTGCGCGACGGCCCGTACATCACTTCCGTATAACACGCACCCTTCTGGCAGCCGCGCGGATTGAAGTCGGGAATGCCCGGTTCCGAAGCCTCGTAGGTGGCGGATTGCTCCTCGCGCACCACCACGCCGTCCTTGACGTAGAGATCCCACTCGCAGGCCGAGCGGCAGTTGGCCCAGCCGTGCGAACCTTTGGCCACCTTGTCCCAGGTCCAGCGCTGGCGGTAGAGATCCTGCCAGTTGTTCAGTTTGGGCGTGGTGCGCGGGCCGAGGTCGAAACGGCCATCCACCGTACCGTGAAAATGTTGCAGCGGCATGCGGTTGCAGCCGGGAAGGCCGGTTGCCGCCGCGGCGATGCCGGCCACCGTCGTTTTGCCGGCAAGAATGAGAAAGCGTCGCCGTGCCGGATTCGGTTGCGCTGGGCTGGCTGTGGTCATGTGGCTCACTCCAGAAGGGTCGTCAGTAACCGCTGTTCGACAGGTTCTCGATGGAATAGAACGCGGTATTGGCGTATTCCACGCCGGGGGCGTCGATGACGGCGGTTTTCGGCTTGGCCTGGGTCAGGTCGTAGGCCGTGTAATTGCCCGAGTGCAGATCGTGATAGAAGGCGGTGACCTGGTTGAAGATGTTCGGGCCCGGCAGGTAGTAGGTGTTGATCCAGTTATAGCGCCAGAGATTGCCGCGCGTGTCGAAGATGTCGCTCATCACGTACTGCCAGCTATCCTCGTCCAGGTAGAGAATCCGGGTGGCGTACAGGTGGCGATAGTTCTTCTTGATCTTGCCTTCGAGCACCCAGACGCGATGCAGCTCCCAGCGCACGAAGTCCGGATTCTCATGGTGCGGCGTGAGCAGTTTGGCGTACTTGTTGGAGCCGACGGCCGGGCTTTCCAGCTTGTAGCCGTTGTAGGGGATGTACATCTCCTTCTTGCCGATGAGCTTCCAGTCGTAGCGTTCGTGCGAGCCGTTGAACAGGCGCATCTCGTCGATGGTCAGGGTGCCTCCGGTCGACGGATTGGGCATGTCGAAGCCGAAGTCCGGCGCCTGGCGGACGCGGCGGTTGCCTGGGATGTACTGCCAGGCCAGGCGCGCGCCCTTGCCGAGCGTGAAGTCGTCGATGGTGCGCGTCATGGCGCCTTTCTCGCGTTCGGGCAGCAGGGCGACGATGCGGCCGTAGTTGCCGACGCCTTCGTGCCTGGTGCCGCGCAATTTGGGGTCGTTGTTGCGGTTGAGCGCCCAGAAGAGCTGGGCGCCCCACTGGATGGTGCCGTTCGCATAGACCATCGCCAGGTCGGTGTCGCGGTATTCGACGAAGGCGCGGCTCGGGAAGTTGCCGTTCCAGACGAGTTCGAGGCCGCTCTTCGGAAAGGGGAAGGGCACGCCGCCCTTGTTGGCGGTCGGCGCGCTCGCGCCGTCGGCGGACAGCTCGGCTTCGGCGGCGTTCTTGGCGACGACCTGACAGATACTTTCGTCATAGGCGAAGTCGCGGTGCGAGGGGTAGATGTGCATCTTGTAGGTGTTCGGGTACTTCTTGAACATCGCCTGCTGGCCGGGCGAGAGCTTGTCGGCGTGTTGCGCCATGTTCTGCGCCGTGATGGTCAGCAGCGGCTTCTCGCTGGCATACGGGTCGACCGGATGCTTGCCGGGCTCGGTGGTCATGCCCGGCGCCGCGCCGTTCCACTTGCCGGTGAATTCGGCGACGCCCGATGCCGTGCCGGTCTTTTCCGCGCCGATGCAGGTCAGATCCTTGCCGAGCCGGGCGATCTCCTCCGGACTGGCCTTGGCATGGACGGCGCTGGCGCTGCCCAGGGCCGATAGGGCTGCGATGACGCTCAATGCGAACTTCGACTTGCGATATTGCATGCTGTCCTCCTCTCGTGTCTGTGATTGATTTTGTCTAAAGGTGATATGCCGCCGTGAAGGCGATGAAGTCCCGGTCGGCCCAGACGGCCGATCTGGATGAGTGATTGAAGGGCACCGTGCCGACGTCGAGCTTGCCGCCGTACCAGGCGTACTGGAGGCCGAGTTCGAGGTTCTGCTGGTAGGTGAACTTGATGCCGAGACCGGCCTGGCGGTCGTTCTTGCCACCGAGACCGGAGTTCCAGCCCTGCATCGCCGGGTTGCCGCGCAGTTGCTGCTTGTAGCTGATCGGGACGGCCATGTCCCAGCCGGTGAACAGGTTGTTGTAGGAGAACTGGCCGTTCAGCGCATAGGCCGCGGTGGTGCGGTCATACATCAGCCCCGGCTGGCCCGAGACGGGTACGCTGCCGGGTGGCAGGAAGGCCTGGACCAGGGCGGGGTAGGTACCCGGCTGGCCCGAGGCCGGCGGCGTCGCGTAGCTGATGACGCGGCTGGCGGCGATTTCCGCGGCGAGTTGCGCCTGATCGGCCTTGAGCAGACCGAACATGAATTCCGGCCCCCACATCTTGATCGCCGAGAGCTGGGCGTTGACGATCTTGCCGCGCGCCAGGTTGTAGTGCTGGTCGGCCATCAGCAGCGGCGCGCCGTCGCGGTAGGCGATCTCGCCGGCGACGTTGAACTCGCCCAGCCGCGTCGTGAAGCTCGCGCCGGTGAGCCTGATGTCGTTCATGTAGCGGATGTGGAAGGAGGAGGGCAGCAGGTTGGTCCAGGCGAGGATGTCGGCAAGGGGATCGTTGGCGGCGGCAAAGCCCTTGCCCAGACGCCAGTAGCTGCTGCCGAAGCCGAACTCCGGCAGCGGCGTGACTTCGTTGTAGCGCAGGTGGTAGAGGCCGATGCCGGTTTCGTTGGTGAGCTGATACTTCAGACCGATGCCCCACTGGCCTTTCGAGGTGCGGCCGACGTCCTCGGTGCGCGGCGCGCCGTAGTCGCCGATGGTCGCCGCGATGCCGCCGAGGCCGAAATCGGCGAGCATGGGATGGACGGCGCTCAATGCGCTCAGGTAGCTGGAGCCCGGCCCGACCTGGTCGTTCGGGCTGAAATAGGTGCCGACCGGCGCCACCTCGGTTTCGCGGAAGCGCCATTTCTTGTAGCCGAGCAGGGTGAGATCCTCGCCGAGTTCCAGCTTGGCGTAGACCTGCTCGGTGGGCAGGAATAGCTCCTGGATCGGCACGCCCGGCGTCAGGCCCTTGACCATGTCCATCGGGTTCATCGAGCCGCCGATGCCCATGAACAGCAGGCCCTCGCCCCAGTTCACCACCTGGCGGCCGACTCTCAGCGTCAGCGCGTTTTCCTGTTCCTCGCCGTAGCGCCAGCGGCCTTGCACGTAGGCGTCGAGCAGGCGGGCGCGCTTGCCGAGCAGATCCTTCGCGAAGTCCGAGTACTGGTTGCTCGGGCCGGCGCCGTTGAACGAGCCTTGCGCGCTGCTGTTGTTGTCGTGCCAGAAGACCGCGTCGTAGAAGGCGTTGGCGCGCACGAAGGCGCGGTAGTTTTCTCGCGTCAGGTTGACTTCGAGCAGGCCGCTGACGCGGTTGCTGATGGTGCCGTGCTTGGCGATGCTGTTGTCGCCGTCGTCCGAGTTGAGCCAGGCCGTCTTCTTCATCAGCGTGGACAGGTCGGTGACGCGCAGATCGTTGTAGCCGGGATCGACGCCATTGATCCGCTTCAGGTTCTGGTAGCTCAGGTGCAGGGACATTTCCAGCACCGTGCCGTCGTCGAACTTGATCGACTCGAAGCCCAGCGCCTGCGGCGCGTTGAGCGCCAGCATGGCGACGGCCAGCCGGCGGCTTGTCTGAAGCAGCTCCTTGTTGTTCATGCTTCCTCCCCCTTCGTGCTTCGTTGTCTGGTGCAACGCTGTTTTCGGGTGATGCGCTGATGCAACTGCGGTTTTTTCAGGTCGTGCGGCCGGCGATGTGGTGCGCCGCGATGTAGCCGAATGTCATGGTACAGCCTATGGTGCAGCCCGGCCCGGGATAGGTCGCGCCCATCACCGAGGCCGCGCTGTTGCCGACGCAGTAGAGCCCGTCGATCAGGCTGCCGTCGGCGCGTTTCACCCGGGCGTATTCGTCGACCATCAGCCCGCCCTTGGTGCCGAGGTCGCCGGCGACGACCTCGACGCCATAGAACGGCGGTTTTTCGATGGGCGCCATGGTCGGATTCGGCTTGACCGTCGGATCGCCGTAATAGCGGTCGTAGGCGCTTTCGCCGCGATGGAAATCGGCATCCTTGCCGTCGCGCGCGAACGCGTTGTAACGCTCGACGGTGGCCTGCAACCCGGCGGCCGGTAGGCCGAGGCGGGTGGCGAGTTCGGCCAGGCTGTCGGCGCGGTGGATGTAGCCGTGCTTCAGATAGTGGCCGGGCACCGGCTGGCGCGGCGGCAGGTCGGCGAACAGGTAGTTGTCGCGGAAGCGCTGGTCGAAGATGAAGTGGCAGGGCACGTGCGCGTTGTCGTCCGTGTGGTGGCGATACATCTCCTGGACGACCTGGACGTAGCTGGCGGCTTCGTTGGTGAAGCGCTCGCCGCGCTGATTCACCATGATGATGCCGGGATGGCTGCGCTCGCCGACGTGAAAGGCCGGTGCGCGGCCGGGCGGCAGGCTGGTCGGTCCCCACCAGGCTTCGTCCATCAGGTCGATCGCCGCGCCGGCGCGGATGCCGGCCTGGATGGCGTCGCCGGTGTTGCCTTCGCTGCCGACCGTCCATGCAGTGCTGATCGGCTGGCGCTGGTACTGGCGGCGCATCTCGGCGTTGTGCTCGAAGCCGCCGGCGGCGAGGATCACCGCGCGGCGCGCGCGCAGCGTGACGGTCTGGCCGTCGCGTTCGGCGATCACGCCGACGACGCGGCCGTCGTCGACGATCAGTTCCTTGAGCGGCGTGTTCAGCCACAGCGGGATGTTGCGCTGCTTCATGCCCAGACGCATGCCGCCGATCAGCGACTGGCCCATCATCAGCAGCTTCTTGCCGGCCAGGCGGTTCATGGCGACGCGGGCGCCGACGCGCATGGCCGTCGCCTTGCCTTCCCAGGTGCGCATCACCATGCCGATCTTCTGGAATTCGCGCGCCCGGAAGGCGAGGCCGCCGGGCATTTCGATGTAGGGCGGGCGCAGGCTGGCGAGATCCTCGCCGAGTTGCCGGCCGTCGAACAGCTCGGCTTCGATGGCGCGGCCCTGGGCCTTGCCGCCGGGCAGCTCGGGATAGTAGTCGGCATAGCCGGGCATGTACGAGAACTGCGCCGGCGTGTGCTTGCGCACCCAGTCGATCATCGGCGCGGCGTTGCGCACGTAGGCTTCCTGGCTGGCGCGCGGCGAGCGGTCGCCGACGGTGGCCTGGAGATAGGCGCGGGCTTCCTCCGGCGTATCGGCCACGCCGGCCTGCTTCATCAGCCTGTTGCAGGGCACCCAGATGCCGCCGCCGGAGCGGGCGGTGGAGCCGCCGTAGCAGGCGGTCTTCTCGATCATCAGCGTCTTCAGCCCGAGATCGCTGGCTACCAGGGCGGCGACCATCCCGCCGCCGCCCGAGCCGACGACCAGCACATCGGTGATGCAATCCACGTCATTCGCCATATCGGCTGCCATCCCCATCCGAGAAAATATTCAGACACGTCAATTATTATCTAATAAAGCATAGAATTGACGCGATTGCAAATTATTTTTTCGGGCCGCGCCGCTGCGGCTACCGACGCGGGGTGCTGTGCGCAAAGCCCGCAATGGCGCGTCTGTTCAGCGGCTCGAGGGCTGCTGAACGGCTATTCGGCGGTCTTGGAACGCCTGGGGATCAGTCGGCGGTATAGATGTCGCCGTCGAGCATGTCGAAGAATACGTTCATCGCTTCGGTCAGCGAGGTGACCTGGATGCCGTATTCGAACAAGGCGACGCCGATGGTGCCGCCGAAGAAGGCGGAAACGAGGTTGATGGTGCTGGCGTTGGTCGCCAGCTCGCCGCTGCGCTTGGCCTCGTCGAACATCGCCGCCATCGTGCCGAAGGCAGCGTCGTTCTGCTGCAGCAGGGTGGTGTTGAGTTCGGGATGGCGGCGCATTTCGATGGGCACGGCGGAGAGGAAGCCGATGATGCTGTCGTCCTCGGCATGGGCCGTCGCCGAGAGCGCCATGAGGCGCTGGAAGCGTTCGCGCAGCGTGCTGGTTTCCTCCATGGCCTTGATGAAGTCCGGCAGGAAACGCTGCTGGGTGGCGATCAGCGTCGCCAGGTAGAGATCGGCCTTGGATTCGTAGTAGGAGTAGATCGCGGTGTGCGAGATGTCGGCATCCCGGGCGATGCCGAGGAAGGTCGTCTGGGCATAGCCTTTTTCGGCGAAATGGCGACGCGCCACGACGAGGATCTTCGCCAGCATCGCATCGCGGTTTTTCCCCTTCGGCCGCCCGGCGCCGCGCCGGCCAGGCCGCGCGGCATCGGCCGGCATCGCTCCTGCTCCCGCTTTTGCTCCTGTGGCATTGGCGCTGCGGGCGGATGCTGCGGATGTGTGTTGCGGACGGCGGGAGGCGGGCATGGCAGGGTTCGCTTCGGCGATGCAAAGGCGGAAAGGAGGATGCACCCGATTATATCGGCAGGCGCAACGCCGCCAAAAAATAATTTGCAATCGCGTCAATTTGATACATAATTGACGTGCATGAATATTATTCGTGTGGTGGGCAGCGCAGCTTCGATCCTGATCCCGATTCTGATTCTGGTTTCGATCGCGGCGTGATCTGCAAACCCGGGCCACCCTAATTTGCGAGGACAGCACATGGGTCTGAATGGAAGCGCGGCCATCGTCGGCTGCGCGGAATACAAACCGGAAAAGTACAACACCGCGCCGCGGGCATTTCATCTTGCCCAGATCGCCGATCTGGCCTGGCAGGCATTGCAGGATGCCGGCATGGAAGCGAAGCAGATCGACGGCATCGTGCTGCCCGGCACGCGCTTCAACGAAGCCAAGGAGTTCATCCCGGCGATGACTGGCGAGTATCTCGGCCTCAAGCTGAACTACGGCGAGGTCGTCGATCTGGGCGGCGCCAACGGCATCGGCATGGCCTGGCGCGCGGCGGCGGCGATCGAGCTGGGCATCTGCGAAGCGGTGCTGTGCGTGATTCCGATGCGCATCCCGATCTTCGGCGCCGAGGCCGATCCGGCGATGATCGTCAAGGGCATGCGCTACGGCGGCCACAGCACCACCTTCGGCGCGCCGGAAGCCGAGTTCGACATTCCCTACGGCCACATTGCGCAGAACACCGGCTACGCGATGATCGCCCAGCGCTATGCGGCGAAGTATGGTTACGATCCGCGCGCGATGGCGAAGATCGTCGTCGATCAGCGCACCAATGCCTGCGCCAATCCGGATGCGATTTTCCACGGCCAGCCGCTTTCCATCGAGGACGTGCTGAACAGCCGCATGGTCGCCGATCCGCTGCACGTGCTGGAGATCGTCATGCCGATCGCCGGCGGCGCGGCGTTCATCGTCACGCGCAAGGACATGAAGCGCAGGAACGGCAACCGCCCGGCGGTCATCAAGGGTTTCGGCGAGCACATCCAGAGCAAGTCGCCCAGCTATGCCGAAGACATGCTCCGGACGCCGATCGGGCCGGCGTCGCGGCGTGCGTTCGAGATGGCCGGCGTGCGGCCGTCGGACGTCGATCTGGCGCAGATCTACGACTGCTACACCATCACCGTGCTGCTGACGCTGGAGGATGCCGGCTTCTGTCCGAAGGGCGAGGGCATGCGCTTCGTGCGTGAGCACGACCTGACCTACAAGGGCGATTTTCCGATGAATACGCACGGCGGCCAGCTCGGCTTCGGCCAGGCCGGCATGGCCGGCGGCATGTCGCAGATCGTCGAAGCGGTTCGGCAGATCCAGGGCCGCTGCGGCGAGCGGCAGCTCAAGAAGCGCGATCTTGTCTATGTATCCGGCACGGGCGGCGTCATGAGCGAGCAGACCGCGCTGATCCTTCAAGGGGAATAAAACATGAATCTCAAGCCGGTACCCATCGCCACCGAAACTTCCGCGCCGTTCTGGAACGGCCTGCGCGAACGCAAGGTGAACATGCAGCAGTGCGACGATTGCGGCCACTGGGTGTTCTATCCGCGCGCCCATTGCCCGGCCTGCTTCTCGCCGCGTCTCTCGTGGAAAGAAATTTCCGGCAAGGGCACGCTGCTGACCTACACGCTGACGCGTGTGCCGACGATGCCCGAGTTCACCGACGAAATGCCGCAGAAGCTGGCCGTCGTCCAGTTCGACGAAGGGCCGCACGTCAACACGACACTGATCGGTCTCGAAGCCGAAGACATCAAGGTCGGCATGCGCCTCAAGCCCGTGTTCACGGATATTCCGGAGACCGAGCACACGCTGCTGCGCTTCACCGGCGAGAACGTCACCATTGTCGACAGCGGCAAGCCGGCGGCCAAGTCCGCCGCGCCGGCGCCGAAGGTCGAGAAGCGCCAGATTCACTGGCGCGATCTGCCGGCCATGCAGTCGCTGGTCAGCGAGGAATTCGGGCCGTGGAGCGACGAGCTGGAAATCACCCAGCAACTGATCGACGAGTTCGCCAAACTTTCCGGCGACGACTACTGGATCCACACCGATCCCGAGCGCTGCCGGAAGGAAAGCCCGTTCGGCATACCCATTGCCCAGGGCCAACTGGTGCAGGTGATGGTCAGCAAGCTGCGCGTGCCGAACGACTATGAGGTGGTCGGCTTCACCAACATGGTCAATTACGGTTCCGACAAGCTGCGTTTCCCCGCCACGGTGCCGGTCGGCAGCCGCATCCATGCGCGTTCGCGCGTGAAGGCGGTGACCGAGGTGAAGAGCGGCATCCAGATGACCACGGAAATCTGCACCCATGTCGTCGGCATGGAGCGGCCGTCGGTCATCAACGAGCTGGTCATCCTCTTCATGTAACCGTGTCTCCCATTTCCTTAAGCTTTTCCCTCGCCCTTTCCCTGGTCATCTCCCCCGGTGCCGGGGAGAGGGTGCCTTTATTGCGTCGATCGATGATGGACGGTAGTTCAATTGCATAGGCAGGACTCAAAGTGAGTGACAAATCACACCTCGAAACCTTCCGTCAGGAAGCGAGAAGTTGGCTGGAAGCCAACTGTCCGGCGGAGATGCGCACGCCGACGCCGGAAGGCGGGATCGTCTGGGTGGGCAGCCAGATCCGCTTTGATTCGGAGCCGCAGCGGCTATGGTACGAACGGATGCGCGACAAGCGCTGGTTCGCGCCGACCTGGCCGGTGGAATACGGTGGCGGCGGCCTGAGCAAGGACGAAGCGCGCGTATTGGAGCGCGAACTCTCGCGCCTCAAATGCCGGCTGCCGATGGTGAACCTGGGCATCTGGATGATCGGCCCGATCATCCTCGAATTCGGCACCGAAGAACAAAAGCGCCAGCACCTGCCCAAAATGTGTTCCGGCGAAGCCAGCTGGTGTCAGGGCTTCTCCGAGCCGAATGCGGGTTCGGACCTGGCCAGTCTCAAGATGAAAGCCGAACGCGAGGGCGACGACTTCATCCTCAACGGCTCCAAAATCTGGACCTCGTACGCGCAGAAATCCGACTGGATGTACTGCCTCATCCGCACCGACAACACGCCGGGCAAGGACAAGCAGGAAGGCATCACCCTGGTGCTGCTCGACATGCACACGCCGGGCATCAGCATCAAGCCGATCGAACTGCTCAGCGGCAAATCCAACTTCTGTCAGGTCTTCTTCGATAACGTCCGCGTCCCGGTCAGGAACGTCATCGGCGAAATCAACGGCGGCTGGCCGATCACCAAGAAGCTGCTCCAGTATGAGCGCGGCGCCATGGCCAAACTCAGCGAATCCGGCGTCAAGGGCCGCGACTTCACCTCGCTGGCGCAGGAATACCTGCCGCAGATCAGTGACCCGCAGCAAAAGGCGGCGCTGCGCGAACGCATTGCCGGCATTCTCGTCGATGAAAAAGCCTTCCTGTTCACCATGCAGCGGGTCGGCGAAGAAGCCAAGGCCGGCGGCGACGTGGGCACCATCACCTCGATCTTCAAATACGCCTCGGCCGAAGAAGGGCGCCACAAATACGAAGCCCTGCTGGCGCTGATGGGCCATCGCGCGCTGGGCTGGGACACGGGTGAAGCCGGACAGGAATTCAGCGAGGACGAACTCATGGTCGCCAAGCAATGGCTGCTCTCATGGACCTTCTGCATCGCCGGCGGCACCTCGGAAATCCAGCTCAACGTCATCGCCAAGCGCATCCTTGGCCTGCCCTCCTGATGCCTCCCGTTACGTCATCCCCGCGCAGGCGGGGATCCAGCAGTGTGCAACATCATGGATTCCCGCCTGCGCGGGAATGACGAATCAAGGGTGATCGACCTTACCTAGCCTAGCCTCAAGCAAGTAGCGAGAGAAAACACCATGGGACTCCTCTTCAACGAAGAACAACGCCTGCTGCAAGAAACCGCGCAGGACTACTTCCAGAACCACTTCAGCACCAAGACCCTGCGCGAAATGCGCGAGGGCCGGGACGCGCTGGGCTACGTGCCGAAACTCTGGCAACAAATGGCCGAGATGGGCTGGACCGGCATCCTCGCCAGCGAAGACCAGGGCGGCCTGGGCTTCGGCTTCCAGGGTGTCGGCGCGGTGCTCGAACCGGCCGGCAAGACGCTGGCCGGCTCGCCCTTCCTCGCCACCGTCGTCCTCGGCGGCAGCGCCCTGCAACTGGGTGGCAATGAAGCCCAGCGCAACCACTGGCTGCCCAAACTGATCGCTGGCGAAGTGCGCTTCGCCCTGGCCATCGACGAAGGCCCGCGCCACGACCCCAAGGTCTGCCAGACCACTGCGACGAAGAACGAAAAAGGCTACATCCTCAACGGCAGCAAGCAATTCGTCATGGACGGCGGCTGCGCCGACCAACTCATCGTCTCGGCCGACACCGGCAAGGGCCAGACCCTGTTCCTGGTCGATGCGCAAGCCCAGGGCATCAGCCGCCATCCCCTGACGATGATCGACACGCGCAACGCCGCGCGCATCGTGCTGGACAATGTTCAGGTCGATGCAGACGCGGTGCTCGGCAGCCAGGACGAAGGCCTGGAGTTGCTCGACCAGATCCTCGACCGTGGTCGGATTGCGCTGTGCGCCGAAATGCTGGGCATCGCCCAATGGCTGTTCGACACCACCATCGACTACCTCAAGCAGCGGGTGCAGTTCGACGTGCTGATCGGCTCCTTTCAGGCGCTGCAGCACCGCGCGGCGAAGATGTTCGTGCAGATGCAACTGGCGCGCAGCAGCGTGCTGGCGGCCCTGTCCATCGTCGATGAGAATCCGGCCTTCCTGCCGTTCTACGCCAGCGCGGCCAAGGCCAAGATGGGCGAAGTGCTGGAGCTGGTGAGCAGCGAGGCGGTGCAGATGCACGGCGGCATCGGCGTGACCGACGAGCTGGACGTGGGCTTGTACCTGAAGCGCGGCCGCGTCTGCGTCGCCGCCCTCGGCGATGTCACCTTCCATCGGGATCGCGTGGCGGGGATCCTCGGTATCTGAAGCCGTAACCAGCATGCGCTGACTCGCGCGGTCGGCGTCGATTCGCATATCCGAAAGGCTTTTCGTTTCAATCAACCAGGAGGAGATAGAAAATGAAGGAGCAGAATTACGACGTCATCGTGATCGGCACCGGCCCGGGCGGCGCATCGTGCGCTACTTTGTTGCAGAAGCGCGGCATCCGCACGCTGCTGCTGGAGAAGAACGAGGTGCTCGGCGGCAAGATGTACAGCGTGGACAGCGATGGCTATGCCTACGACCTGTTTCCGCACGGCCAGGTGCCGATCCGCGGCAATGCCTTCGAGGACATCTTCGCCGAGCTGGGCGTGTCCGACGAATACGTGCCGGCGCTGGACATCGACGATCAGCGCGAGATGATCACCATGGCCTATCGGCGCAAGGAGTGGCCGGAATACCGCGTGCTCAGCCAGAAGCAGGGCCTGACCGATCCGACGCCGTTCTTCGAGCTGTGGGGTGCGACCCCCGAGGAGTGCGAGCAGATCATGGCCGTCATGGTCGAGATCATGACCCTGCCGCCGGAGGAGCGCGCCAAGCTCGACGACGTGACCATGGACGAGTGGCTGGCCGCGCGCCAGGTGAGGTCGGGGCCGCTCTACAGCTATCTCGGCTTCCAGGCCAACGCTTCGCTGGCCGAGCCGATCGACCTGGTGGCGGCATCGGAGATGATCCTGATCCTCCAGCAGATGATGATCCAGGGCGGCGGTGGTCAGTACAAGGGCGGCTTCGCGCTGCTCACCAACGTCATGCTGCGCGAGTTCGAGAAGAACGGTGGCACGCTGGTCAAGGGTTGCCGCGTCGAGAAGATCCTCGTCGACAACGGCGCGGTGCAGGGTGTGACGACCGCCAAGGGAGCTTTCCGCGCGCCGGTGGTGGTGAGCAGCGCCGGCATCCATCCGACGGTGCTGAAGCTCGTCGGCCCCGAGCATTTCGACAAGTCCTATGTCAATTACGTGAAGCGCCTGGTGCCCGGCTGGGCGTTCACCAGCATCCGCTATTTTCTCGACAAGCCGGTGATGAAGACCGGCATCTATGCCGTTTGGTCGGACGAGAGCTGGTTGAATCTGGAGCGCTTCAAGCAGGTCAAGGCCGGCAAGTTGCCCGATGAGATCACGCTGTTCATGGTCAACCATTCCTTCTTCGACGAGAACGCCGCGCCGCCGGGCAAGCAGGTGCTGGTGTCGGGCACGGTCTGCTCGTCGAATCCCGAGGCCGGCGAGATCGAGGCCGTCTGGGAGAAGATGGATCAGCAGATGAAGAAACTCTTCCCGGAAATCTGGGACGCCATCGAACGCCGCGAATACACCGGGCCGCGCGAGATTTCGCAATTGACGCGCGACAGCGTGGTGACGGCCGGCGGCGGCGAATGCGTGGGCCTGGCGCAGATCGTCGGCCAGTGCGGCGCGATGAAGCCGAAATCCGAAACGCCGGTGCGTGGTCTTTATCTCTCAGGTGCCGATGCCGGCGCCGAGGGCATGGGCACGCATCAGTCGGGCCTGTCTGGCATCCGCGTCACCCATATGGTTGAGCAGTATCTGGACAAGCTGACCAAGGCGCTGTGATCTCAAGCGAAACCCAAGTCCCTTGTATCGCAGGGTACAAGGGGCTTTTTCAATGGCCGTGACCGATTAGTCGATGCTCAGGCCTGGTCTGCCAGCAACACATTGGGTTGTTTTTTAAGGGCTACTACATTTGTGGTAAATTGATTGTATGGAAAACATATTCCGGCCGGAGGTCCAAATGAGCACGTCGACATCCATACGCATCGATCAGACACTGTACGACCAGGCCCGTAGCGAGGCGGTGAGCGAGCATCGCACCATTGCCGGGCAGATTGAATACTGGGCCAAGGTCGGGCGCGCCGCGCTGGACAATCCCGACCTGCCGGTGAGCTTCATTGCCGAATCCCTGGCCTCGCTGGCCGAATCGTGCGCAGAAGCCACCGACTTCGTGCCCCGCTCGCGCCGCGCATGAGCTACGGGCTCAAGCAGACCCGGCGCTTTGCCCGTGCCTACAAGAAACTGCACGACAACGTTGCTGCCGATGTGGATGCAGCCACCGAGGTGGTGGCTGCCGATCCCACGGTGGGCGAGCGCAAAAAAGGCGATCTGGCCGATCTTCTGGTTTACAAATTCCGCAGCCAGAACCAGCAGTACCTGCTGGGCTACACCGTCGATGACGATGTCCGGCTGGTGTATCTGGAGGCCGTCGGCCCTCACGAAAATTTCTACCGCGACCTCAAGCGGTCGTAGCTGACGAATCGTCGCCGGATGAGTGTGCCCAGCATCCTGCCCCACGGCAGCACATCACCGTCTGAGACGGAATCCCGTACATTCGATGCAGGTTGCAGTCAGCGCTGCCCGCGCTGTGGCGCAGCTTTTGTCTGTGGCGTGAACGATGGCACTGTGCGCTGCTGGTGTGCCGATTTGCCGGTGCTGCAGGGCGTGATCGAGGCTGCGGCTGCGGCGGAGCGTTCGGCGGATTCGGGGTGTGCGTCGTGCTATTGCCCAACCTGTCTGCGCGAACTGCTGGCGGCTCAGTCCGCTTCGGACTGAAGCTGCGGCAGCATCAGGATGGCGTCGCGATTGCTCCAGGAGAAAACGCGCGCGGCGGCTTCGCGGCAGGGCAGCCAGCAGTAGTTCAGGTGCTCGCGTGCCGCAATGGTGACGGGCGTATCCGCCGCCACGCAGAGGCTGAAGACATGTTCCAGATTGTGCGTCACGCCCTCGGGATAGCGGTGGCGCCATTCGGCGAAGATTTCAAAGCAGTTCGACAGCCGCCAGTCGCGCAATGCCTCCGGCGCCGTGGCGATGCCGGTTTCCTCGCGCACTTCGCGGCAGGCGGCAGCCAGCAGGGTTTCGCCTTCCTCCAGGCTGCCGGTGACGGATTGCCAGAAGCCCGGATGGCTGGCGCGTTCCAGCAGCAGGATTTCCAGTGCCGGCGTGTGGATCAGGACGAGAACCGAAACGGGTTTCTTGGTGCCGGGCATGGCGGATGAGCCGTGAGGGTATTAAAGCGTGGGCAGCCAGGCGATGCCGTCGGCGTGCATGTCGACCAGGCACCAGAGCGGGCTGCCGCGCTCGCGCCATTCGTCGGTGGCGGCGGAGAATATCTGCAGGGCCGTGATGAAATCCTCGTGAGCGCGGCTGTTCACCCGATCCGCGTTTTCCAGGATCACCAGCCAGCCTTCGGCCGGGCGCCAGCCCAGGTCGCCCAGGCTGTCGGCCAGCGCGTCCCAGTTGTAGCCGAACCACTCGGGAAAGGCCATGTCCCGGCCGATGGCCTTGAGCAGGCTGTCCTTGTCGCGCGCGGGCGTGAGATCGACGCGAAAAACCACATGGGCATTGGCTTCGGCGGCGGCGATCAGCTCCTCGCGATCACCCGGCGGCAGATGATAGACACCGGCCCGCGCGACGTTGCCGAACAGCGTCTGGAAGTGCTGCTGCCGCTCTGATGGCGTGTGGCTCATGGGCGTATCCTGCGGAAGCTGCGGTAGTGGTCGGCCGTGTAATAGCGTTCACCGGCTTCTCCCGCGACGATGCGGCGGGCGCCGCGGTGCCGCAGGCCGGGGGTGGGAACGGTGTATTCGCGGTAATAGCCGCGTTTGTGCTGCGGCAGGCGGCGCTCGAAATTGCCGAAGACGATGCCGTCGCGCTCGTAGGGGAAAGGGCCGCCGTCGGCGATCCGTTGCAGTGTCTGGTGGGCTTCGGCGGGGAGTTGCTGCTGCGTGATCCAGGGAAGCCCCGCATCCGCTTGTTGCCCTGCCTGCGTACATCCCGGCGCCAGGCAGAGCAGCCAGCAGGCAAGCAGCAGACGGCAGATGGAGCGCATGGCGGCAGGGATCAGCCCTTATTCACCTTTCACCTCGATCTGCGTATCGACCTTCTGGCGCAGGCGGATGTGCAGTTCGCGCAACTGCTTTTCATCGACGTCCGACGGCGCATCGGTGAGCAGGCACTGGGCGCGCTGGGTCTTCGGGAAGGCGATGACGTCGCGGATGGATTCGGCGCCGGCCATCATGGTGACGATGCGATCCAGCCCGAAGGCCAGGCCGCCGTGCGGCGGCGCGCCGTACTTGAGGGCGTCGAGCAGGAAGCCGAACTTGGTCTGGGCTTCCTCGGCGCCGATGCCCAGGGCGCGGAAAACCTTGCTCTGCACGGCTTCGCGGTGGATACGAACCGAGCCGCCGCCGATTTCCCAGCCGTTGAGCGCGAGGTCGTAGGCCTTGGCCAGGCAGGCGCCCGGATCGCTTTCGAGCAGGTCCTCGTGGCCGTCCTTGGGCGAGGTGAAGGGGTGGTGGCAGGCCGTCCAGCGCTTGCTTTCCTCGTCGTATTCGAACATCGGGAAGTCGACTACCCACAGCGGCCGCCAGGCTTCGCCCGTGAGGTAGTTCTTCTCGTGGCCGATCTTGGAACGCAGCGCGCCGAGGGCGTCGTTCACCACCTTGGCCTTGTCGGCGCCGAAGAAGATCAGGTCGCCACTCTGTGCGCCGGTGCGTTCGAGGATGGCCTTCAGCGCCGTTTCGTGCAGATTCTTGACGATGGGCGACTGCAGGCCGGTTTCGTTGGGCTGGCTGGCGTCATTGACCTTGATGTAGGCCAGGCCCTTGGCGCCGTAGATCTTGACGAATTCGGTGCAGGCGTCGATCTCGCCGCGGGTGAGCTGGGCGCCACCGGGAATGCGCAGACCGGCCACACGGCCGCCGGCATCGTTGGCCGGGCCGCTGAAGACCTTGAAGCCGACGTCCTTCACCACGTCGGTGAGCTCGGTGAGTTCCAGCGTGACGCGCAGGTCGGGCTTGTCGGAGCCGTAGCGGCGCATGGCTTCGGTATGGCTGAGGCGCGGGAAGGGTTGCGGCAGTTCAACCGCGAGTGCCTCACGGAACACGGTACAGATCATCTCTTCCATCATCGCGGTGATCTGCGTTTCGTCCATGAAGGAGGTTTCGATATCGATCTGGGTGAATTCGGGCTGGCGGTCGGCGCGCAGATCCTCGTCGCGGAAGCATTTGACGATCTGGTAATAGCGGTCGTAGCCGGCCACCATCAGCAACTGCTTGAAGAGCTGCGGCGACTGCGGCAGGGCGAAGAACTGGCCGGGATGCACGCGCGAGGGTACCAGGTAGTCGCGCGCGCCCTCGGGCGTGGATTTGGTCAGCATCGGCGTCTCGATGTCGATGAAGCCGTGGTCGTCGAGGAAGCGGCGGCAGGCCATCGCGGTCTTGTAGCGCAGCATCAGGTTCTTCTGCATCTGCGGGCGGCGCAGGTCGATGACGCGATGGGTCAGGCGCACGTTTTCGGAGAGGTTGTCCTCGTCGAGCTGGAAGGGCGGCGTGGCGGCGGCGTTGAGGATCTCGATCTCATGGCAAAGGATTTCGATCTCACCCGAGGAGAGGTTCGCATTCTCGGTGCCGGCCGGGCGGCGGCGCACCTTGCCGGTGATCTTCAGCACGTATTCGTTGCGCACTTCCTCGGCCAGCTTGAACATCTCGGGGCGATCCGGGTCGCACACCACCTGGGCCAGACCTTCGCGGTCGCGCAGGTCGATGAAGATGACGCCGCCATGGTCGCGCCGGCGATGGTTCCAGCCGCAGAGGGTGACGATCTGGTCGATGTGGCCGGCATTCACCTGGCCGCAATAGTGGGTACGCATGATAAGTGTCCGTGGAGGCAATATGAATCAGTGATACCGGCAGTTACAGGAAATGGGTTAACCGTTCAGGGCATGTCCCGAAGGTTCGTCGTAGGCCGGTGGCGTGGGCGGGAAATGCTGACCGGGTGGCGGAGAGGGAGCAACCACGCCCATCGAGACGATGTATTTGAGCGCTTCATCGACGCTCATTTCGAGTTCGATGGTGTCGCTCTTCTTGACGAAGAAAAAGAAGCCATTCACCGGGCTGGGCGCGGTCGGGATGAACACGCCGACATGTTCCTCATCTTGCGCGGCGCCGATTTCCGCCGTCGGCGCGCTGGTGAGGAAGGCCACCGACCAGGCATGCGGATGCGGATAGCGCACCAGCAGCACCTTGCGGAAGGCTTCGCCATTGCCAGAAAACAGCGTCTCGCTGATCTGCTTGGCGCTGTAGTAAAGGGATTTCACCACCGGGATGCGCGCCAGTACGCCCTCCCAGAAGCGTACCAGGCGCTGGCCGATGATGTTGGCGGTGACCAGGCCGGTGATGAAAACGATCAGCAGGGTCAGCACCATGCCGATGCCCGGTATGTACATGCCCAGCAGGGTTTCCGGCTGGATGGCATGCGGCAGCAGCAGCAGCGACTGGTCCATCAGGCGGACGATCATCGACAGCACCCAGAAGGTGATGGCCAGCGGGATCCAGATCAGCAGCCCGGTGATGAAGTATTTTTTCAGCAAGTGCGCGCCCCTTGTGGGCCAGGGAGTGGGAAAGAGGCTTTCTGCTCTTTGCGTTACTACTGTCGTACCGTGAGCAGACTCTCAATGACAGCCGCAGCCGCCGCCGCAGGCGGGCGCGGCGGCCGGCGCTGCGTCTGCCGGGGCTGGCGCGGGAGCGGAGTCGGCGTTGCCCTTGAAATCGGTGGCATACCAGCCCGTTCCCTTCAACTGGAAGCCGGGGGCGGTGACTTGTTTGACGAAGGTTGCAGCGTTGCAGGCCGTGCAGGTAGTCAGCACGGGATCGCTCATTTTCTGCAGCACGTCTTCCGCGTGGCCGCAGGCGCTGCAACGGTAGGCGTAGATAGGCATGGGAAACTCCGGAAAAGAAGGGGATTATAACCGATAGCTTATGCGCATTTACTGGGCGAGCCGCCCGTTCGGCCCAGATGGAGGCGCTTGCCGGGAATGCAAGGGTTTCCCGAATCCGGGGAGAAATTCAGGCGCCGGGCAGAATCAGCTGATTCAGCGACTTGCCCCAGAACAGGGCAATGACGCCTGCCGTTGCGAGGTAGGGGCCGAAGGGTATGGGCGCATTGCGGCCGTGGCGGGCGAAGACGATCAGGCTGATGCCGACGACGGCGCCGACCACCGACGACAGCAGTACCACCAGCGGCAGCAGTTGCCAGCCGAACCAGGCGCCGATGGCGGCGAGCAGCTTGAAGTCGCCATAGCCCATGCCTTCCTTGCCGGTGGCCAGCTTGAAGCCCCAATACACGCACCACAGCGCCAGATAGCCGGCCATGGCGCCGATCACCGCGCTGCCTGTATCGGTGAAATATCCGCCAAGGTTGAACAGCAGGCCCAGCCAAAGCAGCGGCAAGGTGATGTCGTCGGGCAGCAGTTGGGTATCGAAGTCGATGAAAGTCAGCGCGATCATCGCCCAGAGGAACAGCAGCGCGCCCGCCAGCATGGGCGTGTAACCGAAGCGCCAGGCGGCATAGGCCGAGAGCAGCCCGCAGAGTGCCTCGATCAGCGGGTAGCGTGGCGAAATGGGCGCCTGGCAGCCGCGGCAGCGGCCGCGCAGCACGAGCCAGCTGATGATCGGAATGTTTTCCAGCGCGCTGATCGCGTGGCCGCATTTCGGGCAGCGCGAGCGCGGCACGGCGAGGTTGAAGGTTTCCTGCGGCGCCAGCGTTTCTTCGCGCAGTTCGGCGCACTGTGCTTCCCATTCGCGCTGCATCATCAGCGGCAGGCGATGAATGACGACGTTCAGAAAGCTGCCGACCATCAGGCCGAGGAGCAGGCAGAGTGCGGCCAGGCAAGCCGGCTGGGTGAGCAGCGTCGTCAATTGTGGTGACATGTATCGTTCCGCGCGCGTGTTCGCATCGTCAGCCGACGACGCCGCCCAGCTTGAAGATCGGCAGGTACATGGCCACCACCATGCCGCCGATGAGGCCGCCGAGCACGACCATGATGATCGGCTCCATCAGGCTGGAGAGGGCGTCAACGGCATCATCCACCTCGGCCTCGAAGAAATCGGCAACCTTGCTGAGCATCGAGTCGAGCTGGCCGGATTCCTCGCCGATCGCCACCATCTGTATCACCATGCTGGAGAACAGCTCGGTGTTCTGCATCGCTACCGTGAGGCTCTGCCCCGTGCTCACCTCATGCTTGATCTCTTGCGTGGCAACCACGTAGACATGGTTGCCGGAAGCGCCGCCCACCGAGTCGAGCGCTTCGACCAGCGGCACGCCGGCGGCGAACATGGTCGACAGCGTGCGCGTCCAGCGGGCGACGGTTGCCTTGCGCACCAGGTCGCCGAAGACGGGCAGGCGCAGCATGAGCCTGTCCATGGCAATCTGTACCGTCTTGGAGCGTTGCCAGGCGGCGAAAAAGGCATACAGCGCGCCAATGATGCTGCCGAAGATGAGATACCAGTACTCGACGAAAAAATCGGAGATGCTGATCAGTATCATGGTCGGCGCCGGCAGGTCGGCGCCGAAGTTGCTGAACACCTCCTTGAATGCCGGAATCACGAAAATCATGATCACCGCGACAATCACGAAAGCGACGATGATGATGGCGATGGGATAGAACAGCGCCGACTTGATCTTGGACTTGATGGCCAGGATCTTTTCCTTGTAAGTGGCCAGGCGGTCGAGCAGGGAATCGAGAATACCGGCCTGTTCTCCAGCGCCCACCAGGTTGCAGAACAGGCTGTCGAAGTAGAGTGGATGCTTGCGGAATGCCGCATTCAGGCTGGAGCCGGTTTCCACGTCGGCCTTGATGCTGCCCAGCAGCTTGCCGACGGCCGGATTGCTCGCGCCTTTGCTGACGATTTCAAATGCCTGGAGCAGCGGCACCCCGGCCTTCATCATGGTCGCCAGCTGGCGCGTGAACAGCGTGATGTCCTTGTCGGTAACCTTGCCGAGCTTGCCGATTTTCTGCTTCTGAACCTTGCTGACGAGCACGCCCTGGCGACGCAGCGTAGTGCGCACCAGCGTCTCGCCGCCGGCGCGCAGTTCACCGCGTATCAGCTTGCCGGTCTTGTCCCGGCCTTCCCAGATAAAGTTGAATTCCTTGACGGTACCGCTCTTGCTTGCGCTGGCCATCTGGTTTTCTCCCCTTGTTCTTTCGCTTCTTCTGCTCCGGCGTATCCGCCAAGCCTATCCACGGAGCGGATCAAGCATTTTCCTGCTTCCTGTTCCTGTTTTTGCATCCGAACGAAGCGCAAACACCACGAATTCCGCAAACGCTGCATAGATTAGCAGAGGTTGTTGATAACGTAGCGGCTTTCGTCGTGGTAGTTGGCGGTTTCTTCTGCATTTCGTTAATTTTTCGGGCTTTGCGAAATTTCCCGAAGAACGAAAATGCCTCCGCCGCATTTCCCGCTTGTTTCGCCCACGTTTCGTGCCACTGCTCCGTTACGCCGCTACCCGAATCGAGTAATCTTAGCATGCGGCGGGTTCGAGCAATGGATGAGGCCGGCTGATCGGTGCTGCATCCGTCTTTGTGCAGTGACAACGCCATGCCACCATGCCGTGCTCACTCCTGCACCCTCGGCGCGCAAGGATAAAGTCAGTCATGGCACAAATGAAATGATCTATCCATTGGTCATGCTGTTTCGTGTATTGGGTATACTGCTGCGTTTCGCCATGCAGGCTGTGATGCTGCAGTCGCAAGCGATCGTGCAATGGGTCGACGGGCGAGGGGGCCTTGCCGCAGCGGCGCAGATAGAAACTCAGGAATTCAGAATGAAAAATTTTTCAAGTGCGGCAGTCCTTTTTCTGGTGCTGCTGAGTGGATGCGCGGATGGCAGCGTTGACAAGGATGGCGTGCCCAAGGTCGATATCCACGGGACCATCATTGCCTCGACAGATGAAAAAGCCCTGGCCTTCGCAAAGGAGTGGGGGCTTCCGGCGCCAGGCGCTCGCATGATTTCGGTGCATGGAAAACAGATGCCTCTCCAGGTGTTTCTGCTGACCTACTGTCAAGGAAAAGTTGGCAACGATACCTGTGAGCGTGGATTGAAAATTGCTCGAATCGACTCGAGCGGCGGTCCCCGAAAGGAACTGCCCGAAGGCTTGTAGGCATCGTGCCCGACAGCGCGCTCGAGGCGGACGGCGGTGCCGTCGCCGGGCTTTGAGGTTGTCCCTTGAGCTTGTTTCTATTGGAAGGAAAATTCCCCATGAAGAAAAATGCAATGATGATGTTCGCGTTGATTGCAGCCCTGGTTCTGGCCGGCTGCAAGGAAGAAAAGCCACAGGAGCCTGTCCAGACCGTCGAGTGGTTCAAGGCGCATCAGGCCGAGCGTGAGGCCCGGCTGGCCAAATGCAACGCTAACCCCGGTGAGTTGGCGGCCACGCCCAATTGCGTCAATGCCAGTCGCGCCGAGTCATCCTCGGTTTGGAGCAAGCGTGGCGGAATCAAGGCGCCGGCGGCATTGACCTTCGAGAAGAATGACGGGAAATAACCTTGCATTTTTCCGTCGTCAAGCTGGACAGTTCAGCAATTCAGACGGCCTGCCAGCGAGGGCTGGCATGGTCATCTCAAACATTGGAAGACGGGGTATCAATGAATCTTCGGTGGTTTCTTGCCATTTCGATACTTTTTATCGCAAATGCCCATGCGGTTCCGCCTCGTGCAGTAGATGCCGAGCAGTTCGATATTGCCGGCGTCAGACTCGGCATGAGTCCACAGGCGGCCGTTGCGGCCATTTCCACAAAACTGGGTGTCGACAGGCGAGTCATCGAGTTCGATAAATTTCCGCAACGGAACCCGGTCACCAACAGCAAGGAAGCAAAGTACTTTACCGTCAGGACAGGCGGCGCGTCGGTCACCGTCCATTTCGAGCCCAATGTTCCATACAGTCCGAAAAACAAGATGGCGGTCAGCATGATCATTTACGAACAGCCCTGGACCGCGGAAAACGTTGCCGCCATGAAAGACATGGCCATCAAAAAATATGGAGCGCCCTCCAACGGAACGAATGGCGTCTCCTATCAATGGTGCCTTCAGCCCCATGACAATCCAGGCTTTGGCTGTTCGGAATTCAGAGGCCCGAAGCTCGAACTGAGCGGAACAAAATTGCAGATCGAGGATTTTCGGCGCCGCCAGGCGGTCATCGATTTCATGAACAAGAGCAATAGCTCAAGACCGTCGTTCTGATTGCTCAACTCTGCCGAGGACAGCCGCCATGAAAAACCAGATTCTGCACAATCCGCGCTGCTCGAAAAGTCGTGCCGCGCTCGAACTGCTCAACCAGCGCGAGGTCGATGTGGCCGTGGTGGACTATCAGCAAAACCCGCCCGGCAAGGACGAGCTGCGCGAAATCCTTCGTCTGCTCGACAAGAAACCGCTGGAGGTGATCCGCGTCAATGACGGCCTGTTCAGCGAACTCGGCCTCGCCGAAGACAACGGCTACAGCGACGAGCAATGGCTGGACGTACTCGCCGCGCATCCCGGGCTGCTCGAACGTCCAATCGTCATTTACAACGGCAAAGCCGCCATCGGTCGCCCCATCGAAAACGTGATGGCGATTCTCTGAGAGATTCGACCATTCAACCGATCGATTCAAGCCCGGCTGTCGCCGAACTTCTGCTAGACTGCGCGCCGCGCTGGCGCTTTGCAGTCTGTCGCCGCGTCATGCGAGCGGATTTTCCCTGCATTCATCCCCATTTTGCCGCCCCACAGACTGCGGCATGTGTTACATGCAGGGCCGGCTCGCGGAGTATTCCATGAAGTTTACCGACCTCGGCCTGCGCGCCGAGATCCTGCGTGCGATCGACGCGCAGGGCTATGACACGCCCACGCCCATCCAGGCTCAGGCGATTCCCCTGGTGCTGGCAGGCCATGATCTGATGGCCGCAGCGCAAACCGGCACCGGCAAGACCGCGGGCTTTACCTTGCCCATACTCCAGCTCATCAGCAGCCGCCCAGCGCGTTCCGCACGGCGGCCGCGCGTATTGGTGCTGACGCCGACCCGCGAGCTGGCGGCCCAGGTGGGCGAGAGCGTGCGTATCTACGGACAGCATCTGTCGCTGAAGACGGCGGTGATTTTTGGCGGCGTTTCCATGGGGCCGCAGGAAAAGGCGCTGAAAGCCGGCGTGGATATCCTGGTCGCCACGCCCGGCCGCTTGCTCGATCATCTGGGGCAGGGCATCGCAAACCTCGATGGCGTCGAAATCCTGGTGCTCGACGAGGCCGATCGCATGCTCGACATGGGGTTTCTGCCCGACATGAAAAAGCTGTTCGCGCGTTTGCCCAAAGAGCGCCAGACGTTGCTGTATTCGGCGACTTTCTCCGACGAGATCCGGCACCTGGCGACCGGGCTTTTGAAGGAGCCGCGTTCAGTGGAGGTCGCGCCGCGCAATTCGACCACCGAACTCGTCAGCCAGGCGGTGTATCCGGTCGACAAGGCGAGAAAACGCGATCTGTTGATCAAGCTCATCCAGGATCACGACTGGCATCAGGTGCTGGTGTTTACCCGCACCAAGCATGGCGCCAATGCGCTGGCCGAGAAGCTCGACAAGGCCGGCATCAGCGCAGCGGCGATTCACGGCAACAAGAGCCAGAACGCGCGCACCAAGGCGCTGGCCGACTTCAAGGGCATGAGGCTCAACGTATTGGTGGCCACCGACATTGCGGCGCGCGGCATCGATATCGATCTGCTGCCCCATGTGGTGAATTACGAGTTGCCGAACGTGCCCGAAGACTATGTGCATCGCATCGGCCGCACCGGGCGTGCAGGTTCGGAGGGGCAGGCGGTTTCCCTGGTCTGCGTCGATGAACATCAGTTGCTGAGGAACATCGAGCGCCTGATCAAGAAACCCATCGAGCGGCGCCAGGTACCCGGTTTCGAGCCGGATCCCAGCATCCGTCCCGAGCCGATAGAAAATGGGCGGAGTGGAGGACGTGGAGGAAGCGGACGGAACGACCGGAGCCGTGGCGGGCGCAGCGCCGATGGGGCGCGCGGTTCATCCGGCCAGCGTCCGCCGCAGTCGAAAGAGGCTGCTCGCGCAGGAGGCAGAGGTAAACGGCCAATCAGCAGAGGCAGCGCAATGTAAAAGCGGTAAAGCCGTACCGCCTCAGGCAATCCGGCAAACGGTATCGAAATCCAGGCGTGGGCCGCGCGGGTAGAGCTTGCCTGGGTCGCCATGGCCCAGGTTGATGAGGAACACCGATTTCAGCGGCGTGCCGGCGAAGAAGGCGGCGTCCAGGGTGGTTTTGTCGAAGCCGCCCATCGGGCCGCAGTCCAGTCCCAGCGCGCGTGCGGCAAGAATGAGGTAAGCGCCCTGCAAGGTGCTGTCGCGCAGGCTGGTTTCTTCGATCATGGCATCGTTGCCGACGAACCAGGAGCGCGCATCGGTGGCCGGATACAGCGTGGGCAGATGTTCGTAGAAAGTCATGTCGCGCGCCACGATCACGGTGACCGGGGCGGCCATGGTCTTTTCGACATTGCCGGCCGCCAGCGCGGGCTTGAGCCTGGCCTTGGCTTCTTGCGATTTGACGAACACGAAGCGGGCCGGGCAGTTGTTGGCCGCGGTCGGCCCCCATTTGAGCAGGTCGTAAAGCTGGCGCAGCGTCGCATCGGAAACTTCTTCCGCTGCGAAACCATTGTGGGTGCGTGCGTTGGTGAATAGCTGGGCGAGGCTGGCGGTGTCGAGCGGTGCGGGCATGGGGTCTCCGAGTGTATCAGTGGCTGGAAATGGTGGCTGGAATGGCATCCATGCGCGTTAGTATATTGACCCGACAGGGCGGGTGCCAATTGTCAGTTGCCGCGCGCTGCTGCAATGGTCGAGCGACTGGATTCGGCAGCATTTCAAATATCAACGGATGGGATGAATCTTGAAAATCGCCACCTGGAATGTCAATTCATTGAAAGTCCGCCTGCCGCAGGTGCTGGACTGGCTGGCGCTGCAGCAGGCGGATGTGCTGTGCCTGCAGGAAACCAAGCTGGAGGACAAGGTTTTCCCACTGGCCGAGATCGAGGCGGCGGGCTATCGGGCGGCTTTTGTCGGGCAGAAGACCTACAACGGCGTCGCCATTCTGGCGCGTCGCGAGCGCGGGGAGATCGAGGCGGTCGAGCGCGGAATCGCGGGATTCGCCGATGAACAGCAGCGGGTGATCAGCGCCACCATCGGCGGCGTGCGCATCGTCTGCGCCTATGTGCCCAATGGACAGAGCGTGGATTCCGACAAATACCAGTACAAGCTGCGCTGGCTGGCGGCGCTGCGTGACTGGCTGGCGGCGGAACTGGAGAAATATCCGCAGCTTGCGCTGTTGGGCGATTACAACATCGCGCCGGAAGACCGCGACGTGCATGATCCCGCCGCCTGGCAGGACCAGGTGCTGTGCAGCGCGCCCGAGCGGGCGGCGTTCCGCGGCTTGCTCGACCTGGGGCTGACGGACGCCTACCGCCTCTTCGAGCAGCCGGAAAAGAGTTATTCGTGGTGGGATTACCGCATGATGGGCTTTCGCCGCAACCAGGGACTGCGCATCGATCACATCCTGCTGTCGGCGCCCCTGGCGGCAAGGTGCACTGCCTGCGTCATCGACAAGGAACCGCGCCGTCTGGAGCGGCCTTCGGATCATGCGCCGGTGATGGCGACGCTGGACGCAGCCTGACGTAGATCAGGTTGGCTCACCGAGTCAGCGCATGCCGGGCAGCATGCCCTTCATGTTGCGCATCATCTTCTGCATGCCGCCCTTGGTGAATTGCTTCATCATTTTCTGCGTCTGCTCGAACTGGTTCAGCAGACGATTGACCTCCTGCACCTGAACGCCGGCGCCGGCGGCGATGCGGCGCTTGCGGCTGGCCTTGATGAGTTCGGGCTTGGCGCGTTCGGCGGGGGTCATGGAATTGATGATGCCTTCGATACGGCGGATCGCCTTGTCCTCGACGCCGCCGCCGGCCTGTTGCGCGGCCTGGGCGAATTGCGCCGGGAGTTTTTCCAGCAGCGAGGAAATTCCGCCCATCTTGCGCATCTGGCCGATCTGCTCCTTGAAGTCGTTGAGGTCGAAACCCTTGCCCGACTTGAGCTTCTGCGCCAGCGCCTGGGCTTTTTCCTGATCGACGCCGCGCTGCGCTTCCTCGACCAGACCGAGGATGTCGCCCATGCCGAGGATGCGCGAAGCCATGCGCTCGGGATGAAACTCCTCGATGCCGGCGAGCTTCTCGCCGATGCCGGCAAACTTGATCGGCTTGCCGGTGATCTGGCGCACCGACAGCGCCGCGCCGCCGCGCGCATCGCCGTCGAGCTTGGTCAGGATGACGCCGCTCAGCGGTAGCGCTTCATTGAACGCCTTGGCCGTATTCACGGCATCCTGGCCGAGCATGGCGTCGACGACGAACAGCGTTTCGATCGGCTTGAGCTGGGCGTGCAGCAGCTTGATCTCGGCCATCATCGCTTCGTCGATCGCCAGGCGGCCGGCGGTATCGACGAAGAGCACGTCGTAGTAATGCTTCTTCGCGTAATCGAGCGCGGCGGCGGCGATGTCGGCCGGTTTCTGGCTGCCCGACGACGGGAAAAAATCGATGCCGGCCTGGCCGGCGACCGTTTTCAACTGCTCGATGGCGGCGGGGCGATAGACGTCGCAGGAAACCGCGAGAATCTTTTTCTTCTGCCGCTCGCGCAGCCATTTGCCGAGCTTGGCCGTGGTGGTGGTCTTGCCGGCGCCCTGCAGACCGGCCATCAGGATCACGGCGGGCGGCTGGGCAGCCAGATTCAGGCCGCTGTTCGCGCCGCCCATCAGTTCGGTCAGTTCGCGATGCACCACGCCGACCAGCGCCTGGCCGGGCGTGAGCGAGCCGATGACTTCCTGGCCGACGGCTTTTTCCCTGACGCGGGCGATGAAATCCTTGACCACCGGCAGGGCGACGTCGGCCTCGAGCAGCGCCATGCGCACTTCGCGCAGCATCTCGCTGATATTGTCTTCGGTCAGGCGGGCCTGACCACGGATGGTCTTGACGACCTTGGCAAGGCGTTGCGTCAAATTGTCGAGCATGGCGGGAGTCCAGTATCCGGGAATTGGCTGCGGATAGGGTAAACTGAAAAAATGACGATGATTCTACTGCATCTGCTTGCGGCGGCCCTGTATCTTGGCCTTGCCGGCCACTTCTGGCGCACGCGCTGGCGCGGGGCGGTGCGCAGCCAGACGCAGCCACATGGCGCGCTGCACGGCTGGGAGCGCGGTCTGCTGCTGGTCACGCTGGCGCTGCATGGCGTCGTCCTCAATCAGGGTATTTTTGCCGATGGCGTGATGCGCTTCGGCTTTTCCGTTTCCCTGTCGATGATGCTCTGGCTGGCCATCGCCGCCTATTGGATCGAAAGTTTCTACACCCGCATGGAAGGACTGCAGATCCTCGGTTTTCCGCTGGCGGCCGTCTGCTCGCTGCTGCCGCTGGTCTGGCCGAGCCCGCATTTGCAGGCCAATACCGATACGCTGGCCTTCCGCGCGCATTTCATCGTGGCCATGCTGGCCTACAGCCTGTTCAGCCTTGCGGCCATGCATGTGCTGCTGATGGCCGCGGCCGAGCGCAGCCTGCACAAGGGCCGGCTGCTGCCTCTGCTTTCCAGCCTGCCGCCGTTGCTGACGATGGAAGCGCTGTTGTTCCGCCTGATCTACATCGGTTTCTTTCTTCTGACGCTGACGGTGCTGTCGGGCGTGTTCTTCTCCGAAGCGCTGTTCGGCAAGCCCTGGTCCATCGATCACAAGACGGTCTTCGGTTTCATCTCCTGGCTGATTTTTGCCGCGCTGCTGCTGGGGCGTCATCTGCGCGGCTGGCGCGGCAGACTGGCCATGCGCTGGACGCTGGCCGGCTTTGCCGTCTTGCTGCTGGCTTATGTGGGCAGCCATTTCGTCATTGAAGTGATCCTGCATCGCGCGGCGGCCGCCTGAGCTGATTCCGCACCTCCAACTCCACCCAATGGATGACATCCCTTTATCGACCCGGCTGATCGTCCTGGCCGTACTGCTGCTGCTCTCGGGTTTTTTCGCCATGGCCGAGGCGGCGATGATGGTGGCGAATCGCCATCGCCTGCGGCAGCTTGCCAAAGAGGGCCATCGTGGTGCGCAACTGGCCGCGCGCTTGCTTGATCGAACCGATCGGCTGATCAGCCTGAGCCTGATTTCCAAGACGCTGATCAATGCTGCGGCCGCCATCTTGACCGGGCACATCGCCCTGACGCTGCTTGGCGCGGAAAAATGGACGCCGGCAATCGGCATCCTGCTCATCACTTTTTGTCTGCTGGTATTTTCCGAAATCACGCCGAAGGTGATTGGCGCGGCCTATCCGGATTGGCTGACGCTGCGCCTGGGCTACATCCTGACGCCCCTGCAGCGCATCAGCGCGCCGCTGGTCAGCTTCATCAACCTGTTTGTCGGGGCGCTGCTCAAGCTGCTGCATCTGGAAGCCGGGAGCGGGCATGGGGCGCAGCGCATTTCGCCCGAGGATCTGCGCGCCATGGTGCTCGAAGCCGGGCATTTCATTCCGCAGCAGCACCAGAGCATGTTGCTGAACCTGTTCGAGCTCGAACGCATCGAGGTCGATGACATCATGACGCCGCGCGGCGAAATCGAAGGCATCGACCTGCAGGCGCCGCTGGAGGAAATCCACCAGCAGTTGGTTACCAGCTTCCACACGCGGCTGCTGGTCTATGACGACGATCCGGGAAACGTGGTGGGCATCCTGCACCAGCGCCGCCTGCTCGCGGCGGCGCTTGCCGGCGAACTCGACCAGGCAGCCTTGCGCGAACAGGTGACCGAACCCTATTTCATTCCGGCAGGTACGACGATCTACGCGCAGCTTCAGTTCTTCCAGAAAAACCGCCAGCGCGTCGGCCTGGTCGTCGATGAATACGGCGAAATCCTGGGTCTGCTGGCGCTCGAAGACATCATCGAGGAAATCGTCGGCAAATTCGCCAGCGGCGTACCCGGCAACAAGACGCTGGCGTGGAGCGGCGACGAAGGCAACCAGGAAAACGGCGCCGCAACCGCGCTGGTCGATGGCGCCTGCACGCTGCGCGAATTGAATCGGGAGCTGAATCTGGACTTCCCCCTGGATGGCCCGAATACCCTCAACGGTCTGATTCTGGAACACCTGGAAGACATCCCCGAGGCCGGCCTCAGCGTCAGGATCGGCGGCGTGCCGATGGAAATCGTGCAGGCCCAGGATCGACGGATCCGCATGGTGCGGATTTTCCGCCCGCCGCTGGCAGAGGCGTAGCGCAGGCACACATGCGCATCGGCAAGATTTTTTTCGTGCAATCGTTTGACAGGAAAATCACCGACTTCTATAATTCGCGGCTCCATTGGGTCGTTAGCTCAGTTGGTAGAGCAGCGGACTTTTAATCCGTTGGTCGCTGGTTCGAATCCAGCACGGCCTACCACGACCCTTCAGGTTCAGGCAGCACAGATTGAAAATTTATTGGGTCGTTAGCTCAGCTGGTAGAGCAGCGGACTCTTAATCCGTTGGTCGTAGGTTCGATCCCTACACGGCCTACCAATACTTAAGCGGCTCTCCGAAAGGAGGGCCGTTTTTTTTTTGGCGGTTCCGTAGCGGAATCGTAGCCAGCGTAGCCAGCCAGAACCCCATCCAACCGCTTCGCTGCATTCGCCAAGTGATCCGGCGCTAGGTGGGCATACCTCTCCACCATTGCCCCGGTTCGCCAGCCGCCCAAGTGCTGCAACTCATGAGTCGGCGTTCCGGCTTGGCGTTGCTACGTCGCCCAGGTGTGCCGCAGATCGTGCCAACGGAAGTTCTCTATGCCGGCGCGCTTTAATGCGGCCCGCCAAGCCTTCGTATTGGCTACGGTCAGCGGCTTACCCTCGTAGGTGAAGACCCGTTCATGATGCTTCCCGAACTGTCGCCTTAAAACTGACAGCGCCATTTCGTTGAGCGGCACAGTGATCGGGCGGCGGTTCTTCGATTGCCAGCCAGGAATCCAGGCATGGTCTTGATCGAGATTCACCTGTGACCAAGACAGCTTCAAAACGTTACCCTGGCGCAGTCCGGTTGCCAACGAGAACAAAACCATTTCCCGCTGATGTTCCGGCAGTTCGTCGAGCAATCGCTTCGCCTGTTCCTTGGTCAATGAGCGTTCGCGGTTTGCAGCTTCTTTAAAGAGCCTAATCTTCGGCACCTTGTCGCCCCATTCCCACTCGTCACGTGCCCGAATGAGAACCGCCCGAATCAGAGCCAAATAGCGATTGGTCGTGGATTTGGTCGCCTCCTTGAGTTTGGCCGCTCGGATACCGTCAATCACGTCTAGCGTAATTTCGTCCAGCATCCGATTCCCGAGGTACGAGTGAAGCCATTTCACTTTCTTCTCATCCTCTCATGCGTCGCCTTCTCGGAGGTCTCCGCTAACCAGCGGCCCGCCGCTTCCTTCCAGGATCGGCTCGGTTTGAGTCCTAGCCTTGGGGACCCAATAAGCCCGTGGGTATGCGTTGAGGTGGAATGGCATAGCCAGGATCGAGTTATTCCCTATGAAGCGCTAACGGCGCCGGGCGAGTACCTTTCCGGGGCCTATGAATGTCTACTGTTTCTCTCGGAGAAGCAGTCGCGTATTGGCACCACACGCCGTTCAGCAAGAATCAGCTTCGACCGGGCAATGATGAATGGTCAGCAGGCGGTGGGCAAGCTGATTAATCTCGCGTTGGAAGTATTCGATGGCGAGTACGCGGAAGTCGTCACACGTCTCCGGCGCGACGGCTAGCCTATATCGGCGCTCGCACCTTTCGCTCACTTAACCACCGGCAAACGTGGTTGCGATTACTGACCACGTTTCGATATTGACGATATCAGAAGAAGATTGTTGTCGTCAAGAAGTTCAATGCAATTCTCATCTTCCTAGAAAACCGTCTATAGGGAGGGGGCGGAGCTCGGCCGGAATGACATTACATTGATACGGATGGTGCTTGTACCCGCGACGGCGACTTACCGCTCTCATAAACCGGCCTCCGGCCTTCCCTTTCTGGATAACTTCAAGAGGCATCCAGAAAGGGATTTATGAGCCTCTGTAAGATCGCCTGCTGGTCTCGGTGGAGGGCATTTGTCATCTACGATTGTTGGCCGGACGAGACGTCGAACGTGTTGACCAGCTCCTTCGGCATCAAAGTCTTCAATGCCAGCGTTCGCAATCCTCTGCGATCATTCATTGTCGGTATCGTCCCCGGATGTACCCCCATAGACACGCCGGACAGAGTTGGCGACTCGGGTCAGTTCTTTTTCCCTCAAACCTTTCGTGTCTATGAACGGATTAGAGCACCATTCAGCAGGTAGATTCCGTTTTTGGCTTTCCAACTGAAGAGGTTCGTACAATTTCGAGAGGTAATCCACAAAGATCCGTACTCTTTCTATCCGACGGTCGACCCTGTTAACTCGGTCGCGCTGTGAGTCGATCTCATGGCTAAGGTTTCGAAGCTGATCCCATACATGACTGTCGGATATATAGGTATCGAACATCAGGTTCTCTAGGAAGGGAAAATATGCGATCAAGTCGCGAACGACATATCCACCCAGCCTGCTTGGCACAAAGCTAGAATGAAGATCGGGAATGTTTTGAGATGACGTATGTATGAATCGAAACCTGCACAAGTCCGTTAAGACTCGCAGAACGACCGCGTCACCGAAGCCAATCCTTCGAAGGCATTCAAGGATGGCAGTGCCATCGATATGCCTAAATGTGGCTGTTGAGGCACAGTTAACGATTCCTGTTAGTACATAGAGTCTTAATAGCTGAGTGCTGTTTATCGACAGCCTTGCGTCGAATGGATTGCCAATCGGCGAGTATTCTTCCGAGTAAACATTTCTGTTGCCGAGTAATATGGCTCTAAACGCCTCATGTTTTGGTAGCACATACTTTTCGCCGCGCCGGTGAGCGTCCCAGGCATTTCCAAAATTGGAATACCCATACTCCAAAAACTCTCGGGTCATTCTTAGGGCAAACCTTACATCATCTGCCGCTAATACCTCAATGCGATTTCCAATTTCAGTGCCCAGCACCGACGCTTGTACAAGATCTATGATAGCCGCAACATTATCCAACTTAACTAGTGCACCATTTTCGGCTGTGAACTGCCCCTTTTGACCATCAAGCAACTGCTTACAGAGATGAAATCGCCGAGAAAGGACGGAGGAAATAATTGGTGGGTCAATTTGCAGAGGATCAAAATCGAAGGCATCGAACGTCGGAGAGTTCTTGTGTCGCGCATATGTGCCACCGCGCATCGCCATAACAAGGTTTATTCCCAGTTTATGTGCGAGCGATATGGCCTCTCCAAAAATGGTCGATTGGTCCGCTTCATTCTCTATTTGATCAATATTGTCAATTACCAAGAAGACAGAGCATTCAGTTGACGCATATTTCAGAATTCGGTCAACATACGGGGTGACACGAGCATATTCCGAAAGCATTAGGTCTGACACGGCCTTGTCGAATAATTCCTTGTTAGCGGAAATCAAGTGCATTGGGCCTTTTCTTAACCCATCGATCTCTTTCTTGAAGGCCTTGCCAACGCATCTGCCGTAGTCTGAAAAATAGTCGTCCTTGATCATGTAGTCTCGGACGCACTCGTAGATAAATTGCACCGATAATCTTGGGTCCGGGCAATCTCTGAAATCGATGTATATCCAATGAGCGTAATTGTGGTTCTTGCTTGGCTCAAACAACTTTCGGGCTTTGACTTTTCTCGTGTAGTGCAGAAATGTCGTCTTTCCGGCACCAACCGTGCCAAGGAGCAATATGGCAAGTGGTCGTGCTTTTGAGATCGAATTAGCCAATCGGTCCTTAAGATAGTTGCTTTCCGAAGACTTCATGGGGCGGACTGGCGCCGTGCTAAATAAATGGTCCCTCTTTGAAATATGGAGGCTAATTCGCTGATCAAATTTCGTAGTGTCAGGGGTTGAGACGTAGCACTTCTCTAAGAGATCTCCGTCAAACTCTGAAATTGAATCTGAGAAAGCCGCAGTTACGGCCTCCTCAATAAGCGGATAGATCGCATTTCGAGAAATCTCTCGATGCGATGGACTGAACGCATTTCCAAGCTTTCGTGCTCCGAATTGATTTTCGGAGCGACCGATTAGAGCGCTTTCTAGTGATCCATCAACCACCGCATCGCGCGATAGAAGACTAACGAATTCCTGGAAATCGTCATGAAGCGCAGACTCTAATGAGGGAAAAACGAACGCATAGGACTCGTTGAACCGTACAACGTCATGACGCTGGGCGGGGAAAATGACCCAAATGGCGCCGTTTGTAACAGCTGCAAACTCAATGCCGAGCTTTCGAGCGTAATCCCTAGCTTGAATTATTGCGTCGCCGAGTTCCCCTGAGACGAACGCCGCGTTTAGTTTTTGCTTCCTCGCATTGCTTGCAACGACAAAATTTGCGGCTGCTTTCTTGGCTTCAACTACAAGGGCTGTGTTTGCGGTTCTCAATACATAGTCTGAAAACGTTGTCTTACCGTCTTCCGAAACGCGTTCTTCGGGGTTGATGTCTTCATCTTCCCATTGGAGGATATCTCGAAGAATCCTATCTATTACCTTCAGCCGAGTCGCAGCTTCATTGGCTTCGCCAAGCATCAAATTCCTATGCTTTTCCAGGAGTTCGTTTCGTAGATCGACTGTTGCATCCGGCATAAGTGGCATCCTGTTTGTTTAATCAGCCTGGAAAGATAGGGGCAACATATTGTAATTTCCTAAATTTTACCAACTCAAAATCAATCCACGGCTGAGATTCGATCTTGGCGTCGCCCCGCAATTGTTGGAGCAACTACGCCACTTATATCTATAACGGTAACCACGGCTACCGCTTCCGGCTGTAGTGCAGCGCATGGCATGGGCGCAATGTGGAACGTAGCGATTTCGTAGCTCCGTGAGTCTGTAACTCCTTGATGTCTATACTTCGTAGCACTTCGTGCAACAAATGCGCGCATCGCAAGGTATTGATTGTATGGGACAATGGCGGCGATTCTGCTCCTCTTAATCCGTTGGTCGTAGGTTCGATCCCTACACGGCCTACCAATAAAAACAAGGGCTTAGCCGAAAGGCTAAGCCCTTGTTGCACTTAGGGCTGCCCAAGTCATGCTGACGGATGGTTTTGATGTTCGCACGCTTTGACCAGTTCCAGTTCGCGCAGGCGGTACAGGTTGCGCGTTCGGGGCTTGTCGTTGAGTTTCAGGTAGCTGTTGGTATTCCATTGGCGCAGATCCGCCAGGGAGCGGGGGCGGCAGCGATCGAGCAGCATGGAGAGGATCGTGTATTGCCGTTATGAGGTTGTGGACACGTAAATGTCCTGGTCCACAAGGTCGAGTCTCTGTCATTCATTGGACGTGGTTCCAGGAGCGGATTCGGCTGGAATAACCGCATCCGACTGTTGGCATCCCTAGATACCTTGCGCCTGATACTGGCTGAGTGCCTGCATGGCTTCGATGCCGTAGACCACCGATGGGCCGCCGCCCATGAGGATGGAGACGGAGACGGTTTCGGCGATTTCTTCCTTGCTGGCGCCGGCTTGCAGGGCGTCGTGCACATGGTAGGAAATGCAGCCGTCGCAGCGCACGGTGATGGCGATGCCCAGTGCGATCAGTTCCTTGGTTTTACTGTCCAGCGCGCCGGGCTTGAGCGCGGCTTCATGCAGCTTGCCGAAACCTTTCATCACATCCGGCATGTCCAGCCCGAGCTTGTCCATCCAGACGTTGAGTTCTTTGTAGTGCTCGGGATAGTTCTTCATGACTTGCTCCATTCGGGGCTGGGTCAAAGTATTTCCGCCGCATGATCGGCCAGCCGCGAGCGTTCGCCGCGTTGCAGGGTGATGTGCCCGGCATGGGGCCAGCCCTTGAAACGGTCGACGACGTAGGTGAGGCCGGAACTGCCTTCGGTGAGATAGGGGGTGTCGATCTGCGCGATGTTGCCCATGCAGACCACCTTGGTGCCGGGGCCGGCGCGGGTGATGAGCGTTTTCATCTGCTTGGGCGTGAGGTTCTGCGCTTCGTCGATGATGAGGAATTTGTTCATGAAGGTGCGGCCGCGCATGAAGTTGAGCGACTTGATCTTGATGCGGCTGCGGATCAGGTCCATGGTTGCGGCGCGGCCCCAGTCGCCGCTGGCGGTGGTCAAGGCGCCGCTGGCTTCTTCGGGCGGGCGGTTGAGGACGTCGAGGTTGTCGTCGAGCGCGCCCATCCACGGCGTCATCTTTTCTTCCTCGGTGCCGGGCAGGAAGCCGATGTCTTCGCCGACGGGGACGGTGACGCGGGTCATGATGATTTCGGAATAGCGCTTGGTATCGAGTACCTGCGTCAGGCCGGCAGCGAGCGTCAGCAGCGTTTTGCCGGTGCCGGCCTGGCCGAGCAGGGTGACGAAGTCGATATCGGGATTCATCAGCAGGTTGAGCGCGAAGTTCTGTTCGCGATTGCGCGCGGTGATGCCCCAGACGGCGTTCTTCTGATGGTTGTAGTCAACCAGGGTTTCGAGCACGGCGCTCTTCAGGTCGGCTTCCCGCACCCAGGCGTAGAGCGGCTGGTCGCCTTCCTGCCAGACGTGTTCGTTGATCAGCAGGTCTTTGCAGAGTGGGCCCTTGATGCGGTAGAAGGTGTGGGTTTCCTGCTTCCAGGATTCGAGTCCCTTGCCGTGCTTGTCCCAGAAGTCGGCGGGCAGTTCGCGCGTGCCGGTGTAGAGCAGGTCGGTGTCTTCGAGCACCTTGTCGTTGAAGTAGTCCTGCGCGGCCAGCCCGAGGGCGCGTGCCTTGATGCGCATGTTGATGTCTTTCGACACCAGGATGACGGGGCGCCCGGGAAATTTTTCGCAGAGGTGTAGCGCGACCGAGATGATCTGGTTGTCGGCCTTGCCGGTCGGCAGGGCGTGCGGGATATTGTTGTCGATGGCCTCGGTCTGCATGAACAGACGGCCGCTGGCAAGCTGGCGCGATGGCGCGGCAAGGGGGATACCTTCCCGGATATCGAGCGTTTCGCCGTAGTCGCTGATGATTTCATCGAGCAGACGGCTGGCCTGACGCGTGTTGCGCGCGACTTCGGTCATGCCCTTCTTGTTGGCGTCGAGCTCTTCGAGCGTCATCATCGGAACATAGATGTCATGCTCCTCGAAGCGGAAAAGGCTCAGGGGATCGTGCATCAGCACGTTGGTATCGAGGACGAACAGTTTGTTCTGCGGACGGTTTGCAGGGGCTTTGCCGGCGGCGGATTTTTTTGCGTTCATCATCATTTCGCTGGAAGTTGGAGGAAGGCGTGTTGTCGTTGTGATGTTGCACTGCTACAGGCCGGCGACGGCCTCGAGGACTTCGGCGGCGTGGCCGTCCACCTTGATGCCGCGCCATTCACGGCGCAGCACGCCATGGCGGTCGAGCAGGAAGGTGCTGCGCTCGATGCCGCGCACCAGCTTGCCGTAGAGCTTCTTCTGCTTGATGACGCCGAAGAGGTTGCAGGCGACTTCTTCCCCGTCGCTCAGCAGCTCGAATGGCAGGCCGAGTTTGGCCTTGAAGTTTTCGTGGGATTTGATGCCGTCGCGCGAGATGCCGACGATCGTGCAGCCGAGGCGGGCAAACGCCGCATGCAGATCGCGGAACTGCCCGGCTTCGTTGGTGCAGCCGGGCGTGCTGTCCTTGGGGTAGAAGTAAATGACCAGCGGAGCGCCGCGAGCGGCGGAGAGTTGAAAGGGTTGGCCGCCAGTGGCGTCCAGGGTGAAATCGGCAACGGGCTGGTCGATCATCGTTTCCCTTTTGACATGTGTCGTGTCGGCTTCATGCGGCGGCGAGATTCCAGGTATCGAGAAAGGGTTCGCCTTGCAACATCAGCGTTTTCCTGCGTTTCCTGTGACCTTCCGATGCTGGAGCCAGCATGCCGCGCACGACTTCATGACGCGGCAGCATGGCTGCATCCAGCGAGGCAAAGATAGCGCGAGTCGAAGTCAATGTATAGCCCTGCTCACGCCAGCCAGTGAGCAGTTTTTCGAAGACCGGCAGCAGCTTCATGCCCTCCAGTTCGGCGCGCAGCGTGAAGACGTGGCCGGACGGCAGCGTCTCCTGGGTGAGATCGAGCAGATGCTCGTGGACGTTGTCGACATTCAGGCCGAGGCCGCCAGGACCGATCAGCTCGTCGATGGTCGGCAGGGTCGTCGGCAGTTGCGGGCAGTGAATCACTTCGCCGCGATAGACCGGCATGTAGGGATGCGTGCCGCGCGTGTCGCAGGCGTAGTCGAAGCCCAGGCGCTGCGTCAGGCGCAAGGCCTGGGCGTTCATCTGCCAGCCGGCGGCAGCGTGGGCCTTGGCCGGGCTGTCGAAGATTTCCTCGAAGCGCTTGCAGGCCTGCTGCATTTCGCGTTCGGTCCAGCGGCTGTCGGCGTGTTCGATGCCATCCTGCCAGCGAACGCGATCCCAGCATTGGATGCCGACTTCGAAACCGGCATCACGCACACTGCGCAGGATTTCCGCGCAACTGCGGCCGATGTCGGGGCCGGGCAGCAGCGTGCCGTAGAGCAGCGTCTTGATGCCGTAATGCGAGAGGAGCGCAGTGTGGCCAGGACGAAAAGCGTGCTTCAATGCGCGCCCACTGTGATCGGGGCCGAGGGCAAGGAAGAAGCTGGCCTCGGCTTCGTGGCGCTGCAGGACTTCGATCAGGCGAGGGACGCCTTGCAGCGTGCCGCGCCAGGTGTTTACGTCAATTTTCAGGGCAAGTTTCAAGTTGAACTCCTGAGCAGCCAGGCGGCGTATCGGGGTACGACGGGTGTGTAAGGCGATGGGGAGGACTCACGCATTGCATCATGAACGCGCCACCACATAAACGCCGATCACGATGAAGCCGATCCCCAGCAGTTTCTGTGCCGACAGCGGCTCGCCGAACCATTGCCAGGCGACGAAGGCATTGATGACGTAGCCGATGGACAGCATCGGATAGGCGATGCTCACCGGCACGCGCGACAGCGCCATGATCCAGACCACCAGGCTGACGACGTAGCAGGCCACGCCGCTCATGATGTACGGCTGGAAGGCGAGCTTGAGGCCTACCGGCAGTAGATTGTCGAGATGAAAATCGAAATGGCCGACGGCATTGGTGCCGGCCTTCAGCAGCAGTTGGCCGCAGGCGTTCAGCAGGACACCGCCGATGATCAGAAGGAAGCTGACGGAGCTCATGGTTTCGGTTTGCTCACAAGGGCGCGGCTGCGGCGGCGCGGTGGTTTGCGTATGTTGCCGCCCGCATCATTCGAGCAGCAGCGCGGCGGCCGCGTTGCGGCCTTCGGCGGCGAGGATGTTGAAAGTACGGCAGGCAGCGCCGGTATCCATGACTTCAACGCCGATGCGCGCTGCCATCAGTTCGCGCAGCAATGCGGGTGGCGGGAAACGCTGCTGGCGGCCGGTGCCCAGGAGCAGGATTTCGCAGCCCAGTTCGATGACCGGGCGGAAATCCTCGGCGCCCAACGCGGCAAAGCCGGCGTCCGCCCATGGCTGGAGAATCTGCCGCGGCAGCAGCAACAGGCTGGTTTCATGGCGCTGGCCGTTGATGTCGATATGGTCCGTGCCGTAGGCGGTAACGACGTTCTGGCCGATATTCAGATCGCGATGGAGTTTCATCGAGCGTGAAGTGCAAGCGTGAAGGCGGCCACGACGGTTTGCGGCACGGGGTGAGCTTCGGTAAGATTATATCCTTTGCCCTGCGGTTGGCCGAAGCAGGGCGAAGCTCTTGCTCTCCCTTGAAAGACAAGGGATTTGGGATTTCCATTACCCAGGAAGGATGGTTCGTTCGATGCAACCCGTGATGAAGTCTGCCAAGCTGGCCAATGTCTGCTACGACATCCGTGGGCCGGTGCTGGCGCGCGCCAGGCAGATGGAGGAGGAGGGGCATCGCATCATCAAGCTGAACATCGGCAACCCGGCGCCTTTCGGCTTCGTCGCGCCGGAAGAAATCATCCAGGACGTCATCCTCAACCTGCCCGAGGCTTCCGGCTACAGCGATTCCAAGGGCCTGTTCGCCGCGCGCAAGGCGATCATGCACTATACGCAGGAAAAAAACATTCCCGGCGTGCAGGTCGAGGACATCTACATCGGCAATGGCGTTTCCGAGCTCATCGTGATGGCGATGAACGCGCTGCTCGATGCCGGCGACGAAGTGCTGGTGCCGGCGCCGGATTACCCCTTGTGGACTGCGGCGGTGAGCCTGTCGGGCGGCACGGCGACCCATTACATGTGCGACGAGGGAGCCGGCTGGCAGCCCGATCTGGATGACATCCGCAGCAAGATCAACAGCCGCACGCGCGCCATCGTCATCATCAATCCGAACAATCCGACGGGCGCGCTGTATCCGGCCGAGCTGCTGAAGGAGATCGTCGAGATCGCCCGCCAGCATCAGTTGATCATCTATGCCGACGAGATTTACGACAAGGTGCTCTACGACGGCGCGACGCATACCTCGATCGCCTCGCTGGCCGGCGACGTGCTGTGCATCACCTTCAACGGCCTGTCGAAGAATTACCGCGCGGCCGGTTTCCGCGCTGGCTGGCTGGTGGTTTCCGGCGAGAAGCGTCATGCCCAGGACTACATCGAAGGCCTCAACATGCTGGCCTCGATGCGTCTATGCGCCAACGTGCCGGCGCAGTTCGGCATCCAGACCGCGCTCGGCGGCTATCAGAGCATCAACGACCTGGTGGCCCCCGGTGGCCGCCTGTGTCGTCAGCGCGACCTGGCCTGGCGCATGCTCAACGACATGCCCGGCGTAAGCTGCGTCAAACCGCAGGCGGCGATGTATTTGTTCCCGCGCCTCGATCCGCAGATGTATCCCATCGACGACGACCAGCGCTTCATCCTCGAACTGCTCGAGCAGGAGCGTGTGCTGCTGGTGCAGGGCAGTGGCTTCAACTGGCCGACGCCCGATCATTTTCGCGTCGTCTTTCTGCCGAACGTCGATGACCTGACCGAAGCGCTCGGCCGCGTCGCGCGCTTTCTCGACGGCTACCGCAAACGTCACGGAACCTGATTTTCGTGGGGAGCGAGGGATGAGGCGAGGTGTTGCCGTGCTCATCCAGTTCTTGCCTCCCTTGCTTCCCTTGCCACTTACGCCTGACTTCTTACTCTTCGCAGAATAAACAATGAAACCCATCAACGTAGGACTCCTGGGTATCGGTACCGTCGGTGGCGGTACCTACACTGTCTTGACCCGCAACGAGGCGGAAATCACCCGCCGTGCCGGGCGGCCGATTCGCATCAGCGTCGTGGCCGACAAGAATCTCGAGCTGGCCCGGCAGGCGACCCAGGGCGCGGCACGATTGGTCGATGACGCCTTCAGCGTGGTCGGCGATCCGGAGGTCGATATCGTCGTCGAACTGATCGGCGGCGTCGGCGTGGCCAGGGATCTGGTACTCAAGGCCATCGAGCACGGCAAGCACGTCGTCACCGCCAACAAGGCGCTGCTGGCCAAGCATGGCAACGAAATCTTTGCCGCTGCGAGCGCCAAGGGCGTGATGATCGGTTTCGAGGCGGCGGTGGCCGGCGGGGTGCCGATCATCAAGGCGCTGCGCGAGGGCTTGACGGCCAATCGCATCCAGTGGATTGCCGGCATCATCAATGGCACGACCAATTTCATCCTCTCCGAGATGCGCGACAAGGGTCTGCCGTTCGCCGAGGTGCTGAAGGAAGCGCAGCGCCTGGGCTATGCCGAAGCCGATCCGACCTTCGACGTCGAGGGCGTCGATGCCGCGCACAAGCTGACCATCATGGCGGCGATCGCCTTCGGCATCCCGATGCAGTTCGACCGCGCGCACATCGAGGGCATCAGCCAGCTCGAAGCGGAAGACATCAAATACGCCGAGCAGCTCGGCTATCGCATCAAGCTGCTGGGCATCACCAAGCGCAAGGAAAACGGCATCGAGCTGCGCGTGCATCCGACGCTGATTCCCGAACGCCGCCTGATCGCCAATGTCGAAGGCGCGATGAACGCCGTGCTGGTGCAGGGCGATGCGGTCGGCGCCACTTTGTATTACGGCAAGGGCGCGGGTGCCGAACCGACGGCCTCGGCAGTGATTGCCGATCTCGTCGATGTGGCGCGCATGCAGACGGCCGATCCCGAGCATCGCGTGCCGCACCTGGCCTTCCAGCCGGATGCCTTGCAGGACACGCCGATCCTGCCGCTGGCCGAAGTGGAAACCAGCTACTACCTGCGCCTGCGCGTCGATGACCAGCCCGGCGTGCTGGCCGACATCACACGCATCCTGGCCGATCAGAATATTTCCATCGATGCCATGATCCAGCGCGAGCCGGGCGAAAACGAGCCGCAGACCGACATCATCATGCTCACCCACCTGACCCGCGAGAAGCAGATCGAAGCAGCCATCGTCCGCATCGAGGCGCTGCCGGTGGTCAAGCGCAAGGTGATCCGCCTGCGCCTGGAAGAGCTCGACAAGTAACTCCTTCATTTACCGGAATGACCCATGCGCTATTTCAGCACGCGCGGCAATTCACCCAGCCGAACCTTCACTGAAATTCTCCTCGCCGGCCTGGCGCCGGATGGCGGCCTGTATCTGCCGGAGCGCTATCCGCGCGTGAGGCCGGAGGAACTCGCGGCCTGGCGCAATCTGCCGTATCACGAACTGGCGTTCCAGGTGTTGAGCAAGTTCATCGACGACATTCCCGCGCATGACCTCGAAATACTGCTCGCCCGCACCTATACGCCGGCCGTGTATCGCAACACCCGGCCGGGCGAAGACCCGCAGGAAGCGCGGCAGATCACGCCGCTGCGCACGCTCGAACCCGGCCTGCACATCCTCGAGCTTTCCAATGGTCCGACGCTGGCCTTCAAGGACATGGCCATGCAGCTGCTCGGCAACCTGTTCGAGTACGCGCTGGGCAAGACCGGCGCCGAGCTCAACATCCTCGGCGCGACCTCGGGCGACACCGGCTCCTCGGCCGAATACGCGATGCGCGGCAAGCGCGGCATCCGCGTCTTCATGCTTTCGCCGCACGGCAAGATGAGCCGCTTCCAGACGGCACAGATGTTCTCGTTGCAGGATCCGAACATCTACAACATCGCCGTCAAGGGCGTCTTCGACGACTGCCAGGACATGGTCAAGGCGGTCAGCAACGATCACGCCTTCAAGGAGCAGTACAAGATCGGCACGGTCAACTCGATCAACTGGGCGCGCGTCGCCGCGCAGATCGTGTATTACTTCAAGGGCTATTTTGCGGCAACGGCGTCGAACGACGAGCAGGTCAGCTTCAGCGTGCCGTCGGGCAACTTCGGCAACATCTGCGCCGGCCACATCGCGCGCATGATGGGTCTGCCGATCCGCCAGTTGATTCTCGCCACCAACGAAAACGACGTCCTCGACGAGTTCTTCAGGAGCGGCGCCTACCGGCCGCGCGGCACGGCGCAGACTTTCCACACCAGCAGCCCGTCGATGGACATTTCCAAGGCTTCCAACTTCGAGCGCTTCGTTTTCGATCTGGTGGGCCGCGATGCCGCCATGGTGCGCGAGCTGTGGGACAAGGTGGACGCGGGGGGGGCTTTCGATCTGGCGGGCACGGCGCATTTCGCGCGCCTCCGGGAATTCGGCTTCGTCTCCGGGCGCAGCACGCACGCCGACCGCCTGGCCACCATTCGCACGGTGCATGAGAAGTACGGCGTCACGATCGACACCCATACCGCCGACGGCATCAAGGTGGGGCTGGAACGGCGCGAACCCGGCGTGCCGCTGGTGTGTCTGGAAACGGCCCAGCCCTGCAAGTTTGCCGACACCATCCGGGAAGCCCTGGGCCGCGAACCGGAACGTCCGTCCGCCATGCAGGGCATCGAGGATTTGCCGCAGCGCTTCGAGGTCATGGAGGCAAATGTCCAGTCGATCAAGCACTACATCGCGCAGCATGCGGAGCACCGGGAACACACGGCCTGAAGTTCTGAAGCGCTGACTTCGGCAACGGCCATTCTGCCGACAGCCTCTTTCATGGGCCAGTTTCAGTGGATAGTCGCGGCAACGCTCGGAGGAAGGGCATGGATTTCCTGCGCCTGAAAGAAAGTTTCGTCCATGCCGTGCTGGGACGGCCGATGCTGCGCCACTTCCGGCGTCTGTCGATCCTCGACCTGCGGGGCGATGCCGATGTGGATAAAACCGTATCGGCCAGCATGGCGCGGCATCTGGCGGAAGCGGCGATGGCCGAGCCGGCGGTCTTGCTGGAACGGCTGCATACGCATCCCGATGGTCTGAGCGAAGCGGCGGCCGATGCGCTGCGCGCGGTGGTCGGCACCAATGAAGTCGAGCACGAGAAGCCGCGGCCCTGGTGGCAGCATCTGTGGCACTGCTATGTCGATCCATTCAACCTGCTGCTGACGGTATTGGCGACGATTTCTTTCTTTACCGAGGACATCAAGGCCACGGTCGTCATTTCGATCATGGTGACGCTGTCGACGTCGATCCGCTTCTTTCAGGAAGCCAAGTCCAACAAGGCGGCCGACAAACTCAAGGCCATGGTCAGGAATACGGCAACGGTGTTGCGCTGCGACGTTGCCGGCGCCGCCAGCCTGCATGCGGGTGTTTCGCGCAGTCTGGAGTTGCCGATCAAGCAACTGGTGCCCGGCGATATCGTGGTGCTTTCTGCCGGCGACATGATTCCCGCGGATTTGCGCGTACTTCACGCGAAGGATTTGTTCGTCAGCCAGGCGGCAATGACGGGGGAGTCGCTGCCGGTCGAGAAATTCGTTGATCAGCGCAAGTGCGATGCAATCAACCCGCTCGATTTCGACAACATCTGCTTCATGGGCACCAATGTCGTCAGCGGCTCGGCGACGGCCGTGGTGGTGACGACAGGCGAGCGCACCTATTTCGGCGATCTGGCGCAGCGCATCACGGCAGCCGACCGGCGACCCACGGCCTTTCAGGCCGACGTGAACAGGGTGAGCTGGCTGCTGATTCGCTTCATGCTGGTCATGTCGCCCGTCGTTTTCTTCATCAACGGCTTCACCAAGGGCGACTGGCTGGAGGCGTTTCTTTTCGCCATGGCAGTCGCCGTCGGCCTGACGCCGGAAATGCTGCCGATGATCGTCACTTCGACGCTCGCCAAGGGCGCGCTGATCCTCTCGCGACAAAAAATCATCATCAAGCGGCTCGATGCAGTCCAGAATTTCGGCGCCATGGACATCCTGTGCACCGACAAGACCGGCACGCTGACGCAGGACAGAATATTTCTCGAGCGGCATACGGATGTGCATGGCGCGGAAAATGCCGAAGTGCTCGAATACGCCTACCTCAACAGCTACTACCAGACGGGACTGAAGAATTTGCTGGATGTCGCCGTGCTCGACTACCAGCACGTGCACCATGCGCTGAAACCGGCCGAGAACTATCGCAAGGTCGATGAGGTGCCCTTCGACTTCCAACGCCGCCGGATGACCGTGGTGGTGGCCGAGCACGAGCACGAGGATCTTCGCCTGGATCATCATCTGCTGATCTGCAAGGGCGCCATCGAAGAAATCGTTTCGGTGTGCACTCATTTTCGTCATGGCGAGCTGATCGAGCCGCTGACGCCCGCAGCCCATGCGCGCATTATTCAGGTGACCAGCGACCTGAACGATGACGGTTTGCGCGTGGTCGGCGTGGCCATCAAGGAGATGCCGCCGGACAAGGAGGTCTATGGCGTGGCCGATGAATGCGGGCTGACGCTGGTGGGCTATATCGCCTTTCTCGATCCGCCCAAGGAGTCCGCCGCGCCTGCGCTCAAGGCGCTCAAGGAACATGGCGTCGCGGTCAAGGTGCTGACCGGCGACAATCCGCTGGTGGCCGCCAAGATCTGCCGCGAGGTGGGGTTGCCGGTGGCGGGCATGCTGCTCGGTGCCGATGTCGAGGCCATGCATGATGCGGCGCTGCTTGAGGCGGCGGAAAAAACCACCGTCTTCGCCAAGCTTTCGCCCTCCCACAAGGAGCGCGTGGTGCGCGTACTGCACGAGGCGGGCCACGTCGTCGGCTTCATGGGCGACGGCATCAACGATGCGCCCGCGCTGCGTGCCGCCGACATCGGTATTTCGGTGGACAGCGCCGTCGATATCGCCAAGGAGGCCGCCGACATCATCCTGCTGGAAAAGAGCCTGATGGTGCTGGAAGCGGGTGTGCTCGAAGGGCGCAAGACCTTCGCCAACATGCTCAAGTACATCAAGATGACGGCCAGTTCCAACTTCGGCAACGTCTTTTCCGTGTTGATCGCCAGCGCCTTCCTGCCCTTCCTGCCGATGCTGCCGATGCAACTGCTGGTGCAGAACCTGCTCTACGACATTTCGCAGATCGGCATTCCCTTCGACCATGTCGACGAGGAATCCATCAAGTCACCGCAGCGCTGGAATCCGGGCAGCCTGGGCTACTTCATGATCCACTTCGGGCCGGTCAGCTCGATATTCGACATTGCGACCTTCCTGTTGCTGTGGCACGTCTTCGGTGCCAACGGCGCAACGCCCGAATCGCAAACGCTGTTTCAATCGGGCTGGTTCATCGAAGGCTTGCTGTCGCAAACGCTGATCGTGCATATGATCCGGACGCGCAGGCTGCCTTTTCTGCAGAGCCGGGCATCCTGGCAACTGATGCTCATGAGCGTTGCCGTGATGCTCGTGGGGCTGGGTATCGTCATGGGGCCCTTCGCCGATCATTTCAAGCTCACGGCCTTGCCGTTGACGTATTTCCCCTGGCTGCTGGCGATCCTGCTTGCCTACATGCTGCTGGTGCAGGTGATGAAAGGATACTTTGCGCGGCGTTACGGTTGGCAGTGACGAAATCTCAATTGCTCGCTGCCATCCGTACCGGTATCCGTCGTGCGCCGAAAGGCTTGCCGAATTTCGCGAAGCGTCCGGCGATGGCATGGCCGCAACAGGGGCAGTGGCCACTGGCATCGAGCCGGTAGTCGAGGATTTCATACCAGTCGCGAACGATGACCGGCTTGTGGCAGCACGGGCAGTAGGTGGTGTCGCCTTCCTGGTCATGCACGTTGCCGGTATAGACGTAATTGAGGCCGGCATCCATGGCAATGCGCCGGGCGCGGGCCAAGGTGACGGCCGGTGTGGCCTGGGTGCCGAGCAGTTTGTAGTCTGGGTGGAAAGCGGAAAAATGCAGCGGCACATCGGGACCCAGCTCCTTGGCGATCCAGCGGGCAAGCGCGGTCAGTTCGTCCTCCGTATCGTTCTGTCCGGGAATCAGCAGGGTAGTGATTTCCAGCCAGCAGTCGGTGTGATGCCGTACGTAGCTCAGTGTGTCGAGCACGGGTTGCAGCCGGGCACCGCAGAGCTTGACGTAGAACTCATCGCTGAAGGCTTTCAGATCGATATTGGCGGCATCCATTTTGGCGAAGAACTCGCGCGCGGGTTGCGGGTGGATGTAGCCGGCAGTGACGGCAACCGTCTGGATGCCGTAGGCATGGCAGGCATCGGCCGTATCCATGGCGTATTCGGCAAAAATCACCGGGTCGTTATAAGTGAAGGCCACGCTCCTGCTGCCGTAATGTTGCGCCGTTGCGGCGATGGCGGCAGGCGAGGCGGCATCCATCAGGGTGTCCATTTCGCGTGATTTGGAAATGTCCCAGTTCTGGCAGAACTTGCAGGCCAGGTTGCAGCCGGCGGTGCCGAAAGAGAGCACGCTGCTGCCCGGATGAAAATTGTAGAGCGGCTTTTTCTCGATCGGGTCGATGCAGAAGCCCGAGCTGCGTCCGTAGGTGGTCAGCACCATTTGACCCTGATGCATGGCGCGAACGAAGCAGGCGCCGCGCTGGCCTTCGTGCAGTTTGCAATCGCGCGGGCAGAGGTCGCACTGGATGCGGCGATCTTCGAGCGCATGCCACCAGCGTGCCGGATGGGCTTCGCCGGGTTGGATGTTCATTGATCCGGCGCTTCTTTCCATTTGCGCACCTCGTAACGCGAGAGTTGTATGTCATCGTTCCAGCCGTCGATGGCCAGGCCCGCCTTGCGCTTCAGTTGGGCCATGAATTGCTTCGGGTCGGGCAGATCTTCCCAGACCTGGGGCAGGAAGGTGGCGCGCCGCCCGCCGCACCTGAGGATGACGCCATCCACCATGGGTCGCAACAGCGCCAGGGCTTCGGCTTCGCTGGCGCAGTGCAGCGGCACGGGCGTGTCGAGCAGCGAGACTTCGATATTGATTTTTGGAAACTCCGCAGCGCTCAGAGGCTTGAAGCGCGTATCGAGAAAGGCGGCCGCCCGGGCATTGTGGCGGACATCGTCGAGCAGCGGACGCTGCGCTTCGAGCGTGCCGATGCAGCCGCGCAATTCGCCAGCCAGCCGCAGGGTGACAAAGCTGGCCCCCGGCAGATGCAGTTCCGGAAGTTCGAGTAGCGATGCAGGTACTGCGCTGCGGATGCCGTCGCCAAATTCTTCGCCGATGGCCTGGCGGGCGATCAGCAGCAGGGCCGTGCCGAGTTCCGGGCGGCTCATGATGCGGGCTCGGTGAAGGCAAAGGCTGCGTAGCCGACCACGCGGGAGCGATCGCCGGCGGTATCGCCGGAATTGCGCAGGTCGAGCAAGCGCGCCTGCAGGCCGCGCCGTTGCGCGCACAGCAGCAGACCGTTGATCGGCGTGGCGCCACAGGCCTGTTCGTGGCTGCCCAGCGGCTGCAGGGCGGCGATCTGCGCGGCGGTGTCCTGATCGAGTTGCTGGGCTTCCGCATAGGGGCGGTAGTGCGAGAGATCGGAACTGATGAGTATCAGGGTTTCCGCTCCGCCCCAGACGAGATCCAGTACTTCCGCCACTTCCTGCGCGCTGGCCATGCCCACGACCAGTGGCAGGAGGGTGAAGTCGTCGAGCAGATGCTGCAGGAAGGGTAGTTGCACTTCGAGTGCATGTTCCAGCGCATGGGCCGCTTCATTGCGCTGCACCTGCGGGCATTCGAGCGCCCTTCGCGCCAGTTCGGCATCGACCGGGATGCTGCCCAGCGGCGTATCGAAGGCGCTGGCTTGCGGCAGGGCCAGGCCGCGCACGGCAATGCGATGCGCCGGACCGAGCAGCACGACCTTGCGGATGTCCGGGCGCAGCGCAGACAGGCAAGCGTAGGCGCTGGCGGCGATCGGCCCCGAATAGATGTAGCCGGCGTGAGGAACGATCAGCGCCTTGGGGGGATGCGCCGGTACCGCTCGTGGCTCGACCCGGGCCAGCATGGCAGTGATTTCACTGTCGAGCGTGAGCGGCTGCGCCGGATAGAAGCTTCCGGCCACGGCAGCGGGACGATGGAACGAAGAATATGAATCTGAATTCGAACCGGTCATGACGCATCTCCTGAACCTGTGCCGGGATATTGCGCAGAGATACACAGGTGGCACTGGTGGCACGGGCGCACGCTGGCGATCCTTCATTGTAGCCCTTAGAATCGCGGAATGAGAGTGACTGCGCCCGTCGATCCCAGGGATTCCTCCGCGGCGTTTTACGCGCTGGTGCCGGCTGCCGGCAGCGGAGCGCGCATGGGCGGCGAGAAGCCCAAGCAGTATCTGCCGCTGGCCGGCCGGCCGCTGATCTGGCATGGTTTGCGGGCCCTGTGCGGGGTGGCGCGCATTTCCCGGGTGTTCGTGGTTTTGTCGCCGCATGATGCCGACTGGGTTGCGCATGACTGGTCGACGTTCGGAACCAAGCTGATGCCGTTGTTCTGCGGTGGCGCGACGCGCGCCGATTCGGTGCTCAATGGCCTGCGCGCCACGGCAGACCAGGTGCGCGCCGAGGACTGGATGCTGGTGCATGATGCAGCCAGGCCCTGCCTGACGAGTGCGCAAGTCGACAGCCTGATCGATACCGTTTGCCGCGACTCTCCCGGGGATGGCGGCATTCTGGCCCTGCCGGTTGCCGATACACTGAAGCGTGCCGATGAGCATGCTGCCATTGCGACCATCGCGGCCACGGTGCCGCGCAGCGGACTCTGGCAGGCGCAGACGCCGCAGATGTTCCGCCATGGCGACTTGCTGCGCGCCCTGGCGTCCGGCAAGGACGCGCAGGCCATCGAGGCCATTACGGATGAGGCGAGCGCCATGGAAATGCTGGGCTTCAGACCGTGTCTGGTGAAGTCCGATCCGGGCAATCTGAAAGTCACCTATCCGTCGGATCAGCGTCTGGCCGAGTGGATACTGCAACAGCGGGGAGAGATGACATGAGTGTGCCGTTTCGTATCGGGCAGGGTTTTGATGTGCATGCCTTTGCCGCCGGTCGCAAGCTGATCCTGGGAGGGGTCGAAATTCCCCATGAGCGCGGCCTGCTCGGCCATTCCGATGCGGATGCGCTGCTGCATGCGATCACCGACGCCATCCTCGGCGCTGCCGGCCTGGGCGACATCGGCCGGCTTTATCCGGACGACGATCCGCGCCATGCCGGCGCCGATAGCCGCGTGCTGCTGCGCGGGGCGCTGGCGGCGGTGCGGCAGGCGGGCTGGCGCGTGGTCAATGTCGACGCCACCATCATTGCCCAGGCACCGAAGATTTCACCGCATGCGGCAGCAATGCGGGCCAACATCGCCGCCGATCTGGAGATCGAGCCGGAGGCGGTGAACGTCAAGGGCAAGACTACCGAACGTCTCGGCTTTACCGGGCGTGGCGAGGGCATCGCCGCCGAAGCCGTGGCTTTGCTGGCGCGTACCGCCGTCTGATGCCCGTGCGCCCGGCAGCAATGCCGTGCAGCGGGGGATCGTCGGGGCGGCCGTCAGCCATCAACCATCAATCTGGACTGCGTCGTTCCCGTCGTGGATGCGGAAGTCATTGCGGCCGGACTGCTTGACCGCATACAGGGCGGTATCCGCGCGCTTGATGATGTCTTCGCGCCTGAGATCTCCATGCTCGACCAGTGCGATGCCGATACTGGCCCCCACCACGGCCCTGACGCCGGCCGCCGTGACGACCGGCTTGCTGATGTTGCTGATCAGGCTTCGCGCCAGGCGGGTAATGACGGCCTTGTCGGTGACGAATGGGAAGAGGATGACGAATTCATCTCCGCCAAGGCGCGCGGCATAGTCGGATTTGCGGATCGAATGTTCGATGTGCCGCGCCACATGGACCAGCACGGCATCGCCGACATCATGACCGAAACTGTCATTGACTTCCTTGAAGCGATCCAGGTCGATGAACATCAGCGTGAAATTGCGCTCGGCGTCGAGCCTGCATTCGCTGATCAACTGATCGATCTGATGCTCGAAACCGAGCCGGTTGCCCAGGCCGGTCAGCGGGTCGGTCAAGGCCAGTTTGTTGGCGTGAGCTTCCCGCAGCCGACTTTCCGTGATGTCGTTGATGACGCCCTGGATCAGGTCGTCCTCGACGGGGTTGAGGATCATGTTGAACCAGCGCGGGTTTTCTCCGCAATCGCACAGCGCAAGCTCGATGGATTTGCTCTGCCGGTCTTGCAGGCAACTGGCGATCAAGGTTCGCACCTCGGCGGCTTGCGTCCCGAGCTGGTCGAGCAGGGAGGGCTGCGTGCCCGCAACGGATTCAACGGGTTCTTTTGCCTGGCCGCAGTTCAGGCACATGGCCCGGCTGAAGGCCGGGTTGAAGGACAGCAGCAGGCCGTTGCGGTTGATGACGAAGATGCCGGTTTCGGCATTTTCAAAAATTGCCCGAAAGCGTTTTTCCTCGATTTCGCGTTCGAGGCGCAGTTCGCGCTCGGTCATCAGGCCGCTGACCTGTTTGTCGATCAGCGCATTGACGTTGCCGACCAGCCTGCCGATTTCGTCGGCTTTGTGGCCGCCGGGGACTTTCAGCTTCTCTCCATCCATGACGGAAAGAGCATTGAGCCGGGTAGCCGTCTGCCGTATGGGATGGGCAATGTAGCCGACCGAGATGGTGGTGACGATCAATATGATGGCGGCTGTTTGCAGAATGATCAGCAGACGGATGTAGTCGACCGCCTCGCCGACCTGGGCATCGATCGAGGCCTGATTGCGCACGACGATGATCTTGCCGACCCGGCTGTCGGTCTGGAATGGCGAGCTCAGCTCGCGGATCAGCGTGCCGGGCGGATAAGCCTGGGCGGCGGATGATTGCGCGATGCCGCCGGTTGCGGCATGGGTTGCCGTGGTAGCGCTGCGCTCGAAGTCGGCCAGTACGCCGTGCTCGTTGATGATCACCACGCGTTCGACGTCGCGGCTCATCAGCAGGCCCTTGGCAACTTCGGTGGCCAGGCTCGTGTCGCCCAGGTAACAGGCGATACGTGCCGTGTTTTCAACTGTCTTGACGAGCTCGCCGAGACGCTTGCTCAGCGACTCCTGTACCGTGGGTTCGATGTAGCGCGTGATGCCGGCGATCAGTAACGTCCCGGCAAGGCCGGACAGCACGACGACGAGTATCACGCTGCGCAGGACAAGACTGGCATGGAAACTGGGCGTTTTGTCCATCGGCTTTCTGCAGGGACGCAGTGCAGTGTCTATGCCTACGCCTGCGTTTCCACATTCATTGGGATAGATCCAGGGCAACCCGGACCTGCTTTGTTGCCGCGCTGCGCGGGACGTAGCCTATCGCCCCCTTGTTCGAACTGACGATTTCGATGACTTCGGCGACCGTGTCGGCCTGGCGGGGTGGCGAAGCCTGACCCGAGAAGATCAGGCGTGCCCAGTAGGAATTGATTTCCGACAGTTCCTTGTTGATGAGTTCGGCATAGAAGCGGGCCTTGTCGCGGTTGCTGGCGACCTGGTCGATGGGTAGCGCCGTGATGCCGGAAGGAAGTTTCTTGGTGCGGCCCATGAAGATGGCGGTGACTTCATCACGCGATATGCGTTCGACGCCGCTGGCCGGATTGACGATGATCACGAGATCGGTCGCCGACCAGGCGGATGCATGGCACAGGGAAAGCGCAAGACAGAGGCTGATGGCGGAGACGAGTTTTTTCATGGTCGTCCGCCTCAGAAAATGAAGTCCAGCACAGCGCTGTAGACATTGGCACGACTGTTCCAGTTGGGTGGGACGGTGGGCCAAAGCAATGGCGGTGCGCAGGGTGTGAGTCCGGAGCCGGGTAGCGCTACGGGTGAGCAGTTCTTGTTGCGGATGAAATCGGCCTGAAGCTTGAGGGCAAAGTTCTCGGCAAAGTCGTAGCGCAGGCCCAGTGCATAGGTGTTTTGCCTGGTTTGCGGCGTGCTGAGGAGGAATTGCGCCATGCCGACCGTGCCAGGATCTGCACCGAGTGCTGCCAGTTCCTGTGGGTAATTGCTGCTCTTGGTCCGCAGGACGGAGACCGAGGCATAGGGAGTGAAGCGGCCGAAGCGATAGCCTGCCGAAATGAAGGCCGAGTGACCTCGGGGAACCAGCAGCGAATCGGAACTGATGCGGGCATATGCCCCCTGCAGTTTCAACGGGCCATCCTCATAAGCCAGCTCGGCGGTCTTGTAGGTGGCTCTCTTGCCGCCGACCTGGATGCCGTCGAGAAGAGAGTACAGCGCATTACCCAATGGCGTGCCGGCGCCCGCTGCGCTGGCAGCATACTGGAGGGGGACGGTGGCGCTTGACGAAAACTCCTTGGCAATGCGCAGGCGGGAAATGCCGAGGCGTCCGGTCCAGTGATTGTCCTGGTATTCGATGTAGCCGCCGGTTCCCCTGGATTTGTTCAGATCCTGCGTCGAACCCATCGCCGGCATGGTCATGCTTCCTCCCGGGATGGCCCATTCGCGTTGCTCCATCAGGTTGTTGACCTGCTGGCGGGTGATGCCGGTGTAGAGCTTGACGCGTCCGACGCCTCGCATGACGGGGGTGCGGAAGACGATGTCGCCGCCATCCTGGTAGGGGAAGAGTTGCGTGCCGAAATATTCGACAGGCGGCCGTGCCCAGAGATATGAGTAGCCGACGTCGCGCGTGTCGGCGCCGATGTAGCCATCGTAGCCGATGCGGCCGACACGCAGTTCCAGCGTGTCGTCGTAGACGTATTTGAGGAAACCCCAGGTCAGTTCGGGCCAGTAGTTGTTCTCGTTGCGATAACGCGAAACGACCTGGGCCACGGCTTCGAAGTTGTTCGTGATGTCGAAGTTGACCTGTACCCCGAGCCGGGTATCGAGGTCGAAGGAAACGCCACGGTTGCTCGCACCCTTGGGCTGGGTGATGTCGCGGATGAAGGCGGCGCCGTCACCTTGCGTATGCGCCATACCCACGGTGCCGAAACCGCTGAGGCGTATGGGCGAGCTGTCCAGATCTGCCGCTGCACTGGAGGAAGCGTTGAGTGCAAGGCTGGAGACGGACAGGGCGATCAACAGGCTGGGAAGTTTGGGTTTGTGCGTCATGTCTTGCGATCCCGGGCGAGGTCGAAGGATGGTCTTGCTGGCTAGATCCGTTCATGGAGCCCCATGGAATCCCTTGGGCGGCAAAGCCATGGAACTCACAAGACCATGGGGCCATGAAGCAATGGGCATTGTAAGCATATTCGCGCAGTGTGGCATGGGGCGGAGCGGCTGCAATGACCATATTGCGGCTGTTTGTCGTCTGCCGTGCAATATTTCCGCTTTTGTGCGCGATATTGCTTGAGTGATGCGCTGATTTCCGCCACGGACCGGGGTTTCCGGTTTGCGCGCTGCCGTGCCTTGCGGCATCGTGCAGGCGCTGCGGGATGCATGCAGGGTAATCATGGTAACCTTGAGCGCTTTATTTACATGCCCTGGCGATCGGTGTGCGTGAATGACCTGCGGATTCCTATCCATGCCCTGCCGGCAGCAGCCGGCCGCCTGCCGCATCGGCATCGGACGATGGCGCGTGGCGATTGACGCTGCCGGACGGCGTTCATGAATCCTGGGCAGATACCCGGCATCAGTGTGGCTGCAGCCGAGGGCGGCCGCTGCGAAGTCCGGCTGCATGGCAACTGGACATTGGCGCGACTGGCAACGCGGATCGATGCATTGACGGCGGAACTTTCCGGCCATGCGCGGCAGCCGGAAGTGGCCTGGGATTGCCAGTCGATCGAGATGCTGGATAGCGCCGGGGCGCTGCTGCTCTGGCGTGCCTGGGGACGCAAGTTGCCGGATGCATTGCAGGCCACGTCCGAGCAATTGCGCATCCTCGAGCGTCTTGCCAAGGTAGACCACGAGCCGCACGTGGGCCGTGTCCCGCGATCGCCCTTGGCCTGGGTGATGCAGACGGGTCAGATGCTGCTGGTTTTTGCGGATCACTTGCGTGGTTTTGTGCTCATGATGGGGCAGTTGATGCTGGATTTTCTGCATCTGCTGCGCCGGCCGAAAGATGTTCCGAGATTGGAGATATCGGCGAACCTGTACAAGAGCGGCGTAAAAGCGATGCCGGTGACGGCCATCGTGGGCTTTCTGATCGGTATCGTGATGTCCTACCTGTCGGCATTGCAGCTCAAGCAGTTCGGCGGCGATGTGTTCATCGTCAATATTCTCGGCATCAGCATCATTCGCGAACTCGGCCCGATTCTCGTTGCCGTGCTGGTGGCTGGCCGCTCGGGTTCGGCCATGACCGCGCAGCTCGGCGTGATGCGGGTGACCGAGGAAATCGACGCCCTGGCAGCCATGGGGGTGTCGCATAGCCTGCGCCTGATCTACCCGAAAGTGCTGGCCCTGGCCATTGCCATGCCGTTGCTGGTGTTGTGGCTCAGTGGCGTGGCGCTGCTCGGCGGGATGATTGCCGCCCAGTTGCAACTGGATATTTCCTTCGGCTATTTTTTTGAAAACCTGCCCAAGGTCGTGCCGATTGCCAACCTCTGGATCGGGCTGGTCAAGGGTTTCGTGTTCGGTATTGCCGTGGCGCTGGTGGCCTGTCATTTCGGCCTGCGCGTCAAACCCAATACCGAGAGTCTTTCGGTGAATACCACGTCCTCGGTGGTGTCGGCCATCACGCTGGTGATTCTGATCGATGCCATCATCGCCATCGCCACACGTGAGACGGGGTTGTTCTGAGCCTCATGTCCAGCATGCCCATCATCGAGGTAAGCGATCTATCCACCCGCTTTGGCGATGTGTGGGTGCATCGGGGGCTGGATCTGACGGTCGAGCGTGGAGAAGTGCTGGCGCTGGTCGGCGGTTCGGGTAGCGGCAAGACGACCTTGCTTCGTCAGATGATCGGCCTGCTGCGGCCCGATCATGGCCGGATCCGCCTGTTTGGCGAGCCGCTGTTCGGTGGCGGCATCGGGCGTGAGCGGACGCTGCGCCGGCGTTTTGGCGTGCTGTTCCAGCAAGGTGCATTGTTTTCGGCATTCAATGTCTATGAGAACGTGGCCTTCCCGCTGCGTGAGCTGGGGGTGCTGAAGGAAGACCTGATTCGCGATCTGGTGATGCTCAAGCTGTCGATGGTCGAGCTTCTGCCCCGCCATGCCGGACTGATGCCGGCGGAGCTGTCCGGCGGCATGGTGAAGCGCGTTGCGCTGGCGCGGGCCCTGGCGCTGGAGCCGGAATTGCTGCTGCTCGATGAGCCTACCTCGGGCCTGGATCCCGACCGTTCGGCGAATTTCGTGCGACTGATTCGCATGCTGAGCGAGGAGCTCGGGCTGACGGTGGTACTCGTCACGCATGATCTGGATACGCTGGCCGGACTGTCGGCACGCGTCGCGGTACTGGCTGAACAGCGTATACTCACGGTCGGCAGCATCGCCGAAGTCATGCATTTCGACCACCCCTTCGTTCGCAATTTCTTCCTGCATGAGCGCAGCCGGCGCTCTTCGTGGGACAAACTCTGAGTATGGAAAATCGTGCCCACGCACTGGCGGCTGGTTTGTTCGTCATCGTTTTCGGTTTGGCGCTGGTACTGGTGGCCTGGTGGTTTGGCGGCACCCGCACGCTGACGCGCGATCTGCTGCTGGTCACGCAATACAACGTGAATGGCCTGAATCCATTGGCGCCGGTACGGTTTCGCGGCATGAAGGCTGGCAAGGTGATCTCCATCACGCTGGATCCGCAGAACAGGCAGAACATTCTGGTGCTGGTGCGCGTGGATGCGGACCTGCCATTGAGCACATCGACCACAGCCCAGTTGAATTCCCAGGGCATCACCGGGCTTTCCTACGTCCAGCTCGATGACAATGCGCAAAGCGCGGAACTGTTGCCGCTGAATGACAAGAAGCCGCCACGCATTCCCTTGCGCCAGACATTGATGGATGCGCTGGGCGATCAGGCCAGCGATATCGTCGGTCAGATCGGCATCCTGACGGCCAACCTCAACCGGGTGCTGAATGAAGAAAACCTGCAGCACTTGAATCGCACCATGAAAAACCTGGAAGCGGCCTCGGACGGCCTGCGTGAGTTGCCGCAACTGGTTGCCGCCGCCAGGGCGGTGCTGTCGGCCGAGAACCTGCAGCGCGTGCAGAACATTCTGGTGCATCTGGAACGCACTGCCGGCGAATCGGCTCCGCTGGCCGTCGAGATGCGTGCGCTGGTCGCTTCCATGCAGAGCCTGAGCACGCAGTTGGAGGCGATGACAGGCGCGGTTGGCAGCGAGCTCGTGACAACCAGCCTGCCGCGTTTCAATGGCCTGATGGGCGATCTGCAGGAGAATTCGCGGCAGATGCGAAATCTTCTCGAAGGACTCGAGACGACGCCGCAGGCATTATTGTTCGGTTATCCCGCGCCGCGCCCCGGTCCGGGTGAGCGTGGTTTCGAGCCTCACGCCAGGTAGGGTGGCGATGGCACGAGAGCACGAAGGTACGAGGATACAAGGATGCACTCCATGCGCAGACCCTTCTTCATGTATATGAAGTCATTTCGATCCGCTTTCTGGCTGGCGCTGGCGGCCGTGCTTGGGCTCGGCGGTTGTTTTGCCGGCGGGGTGCAGAAGGCGGAGCCGGCGCGCTATGACCTTTTCGTCACGCCGCCGACGCAGGCGGCAGCGAATCGAGCCGCTGTCGGGCGTGATGGCCTGCTGCTGTGGCTGGCCGAAATCGAGACGCCGACCTGGCTGGATACGGCGGTAATGCAGTATCGCCTTGAGTATGTAGAGCCAAGGCAGCGCCGGAGCTTCGTGGAAAGCCGCTGGGTGGCGCCGCCGGCGGCCCTGCTCGAGCAGATGGTGCGGCGCAATGAGAGTTTCAGTGGTCGTCAGGGCATGGAAGACTGCCAACTGCATCTGGCACTTGAAGAGTTCATTCAGGAATTTGCTGCGCCCGACAGCAGTCGTGCGCTCATCGAAGTACGGGTTTCCGTGCTGGGCGGCAAGTCACGCGGCATGCCACTGCTCGCGCAGCGCGACTTTCGTCAAACACAGGCGGCGGGCGGCGATGCGCAGAGTGGTGTGGCGGCGTTCGCTGTCTCGGCGCGCGATCTGGTCGCGGAACTGGAGCGCTGGCTGGCCGGTCTGCAGCAGGAATCACCCGCGCTGATGGCCTCCTGCCGTGCCCATGTGCCGTGATTCTGTTCAAGTTTGCCCGGGTTTCGAGTATAATTTTCGATTTGAGCATTTCCCCTTTAGGAACGGATCATGGGTTGTGAAGACAACAATGTTGATTGTGGCAGGCGACGACTGATCGTCACGACTGCTGCGGTCGGCGGCGCTGCGGGAGTGACTGCCGTCGTGCCGTTTGTGGCCAGCATGCTGCCGTCTGAGCGCGCCAAGGCGGCAGGCGCTCCGGTCGAGGTGGATACCAGCAAGCTTGCTCCTGGCCAGATGATGGTTGTCGAATGGCGCGGCCAGCCGGTGTGGATCGTCAATCGCACCAAAGAAATGCTTGATTCGTTGCGTCAGGTGGATGGTGAGGTCAGCGATCCGCATTCCGAAAAGCCGATGCAGCCGGATTACTGCAGGAACGATACGCGTTCGATCAAGCCGGAAATCCTCGTGGCTGTCGGCATCTGCACCCATCTGGGCTGCTCGCCGACCGAGAAATTCAAGACCGGCGACACTGCGGAATCCGGTGTCGCGGACAATTGGCATGGCGGTTTCCTTTGCCCTTGCCATGGTTCCACCTTCGATCTGGCCGGCCGTGTTTTCAAGAGCAAGCCCGCTCCGGACAACCTCGTCATTCCGCCGCACAAGTATCTGAGCGATAACACGATCATCATTGGCATCGGCCAGGATGGCAAGGAGGCCTGAGGAATGAGCGGCAAACTGACACAATTGCTGGGCTGGGTCGATCAGCGCTTCCCGCTGATGTCGATGTATCGCGACCACATGTCCGAGTATTACGCGCCGAAGAATTTCAATTTCTGGTATTTCTTTGGCTCGCTGGCGTTGCTGGTGTTGGTGAATCAGGTGGTTACCGGCATTTTCCTGACCATGCACTACAAGCCGGATGCGGCGCTGAATGCGGCCGGCGTGCCGGTGGCATTCGCCAGCGTTGAATACATCATGCGCGATGTGCCCTGGGGCTGGCTGATCCGCTACATGCATTCGACCGGCGCTTCGGCTTTCTTCATCGTCGTCTATCTGCACATGTTCCGTGGCCTGATCTACGGTTCCCATCGCGCGCCGCGTGAGCTGGTTTGGATCATCGGCATGCTGATCTTCCTCTGTCTGATGGCCGAGGCTTTCTTCGGCTATCTGCTGCCCTGGGGACAGATGTCCTTCTGGGGCGCCCAGGTGATCGTCAACCTGTTCTCGGCGATTCCCGTCATCGGCCCGGATTTCTCGGTCTGGCTGCGTGGTGACTTCGTTGTCGGCGATGCCACGCTGAATCGCTTCTTCGCCTTCCACGTCATCCTCGTGCCGCTGATCCTGCTGGCGTTGGTCGTAGCCCACCTGATTGCCCTGCATGAAGTCGGCTCGAACAACCCGGATGGTGTGGAGATCAAGAAAAAGAAGAACGACAAGGGCATTCCGCTGGATGGCATTCCTTTCCATCCCTACTACACGGTGAAGGACATCGTCGGCGTGGTGGTGTTCCTGATGGTCTTCGCCCTGGTGATCTTCTTCGCACCGGAAGGCGGCGGCTACTTCCTCGAATACAACAATTTCTTCCCGGCCGATCCCTTGAAGACGCCGCCGCACATCGCGCCGGTCTGGTACTTCACGCCCTTCTATTCGCTGCTGCGTGCGGTCACCTATCCGCTCTTCGGCATCGATGCGAAGTTCTGGGGCGTGGTGGCGATGGGCGGTGGCGTGGCGATCTTCATCCTCCTGCCCTGGCTGGATCGCAGTCCGGCGAAGTCGATCCGCTATCGCGGCCCGATTTTCAAGACACTGCTGACGATTTTCATCGTCGCCTTCTTCATCCTCGGCTTCCTGGGCACCAAGCCGCCGCAGTATGAGTTTTTTGGCGTGATTCCGGGGGCGCCGATTGCCCAGATTCTCAGCGCCTATTACTTCCTCTTCTTCCTGACGATGCCGATCTGGTCGCGTATCGACAAGTGCAAACCCGAACCGGAAAGGGTCACGGGAAAATGAAAAAGCTCATTTTCATTCTGTTGTTTGCCCCGTTGCTGGCCTTTGCTTCCGATGCCGGCATCCATCTGGACAAGGCGCCGGATCGCTCAGGAAATCTGCCGGCCTTGCAAAACGGGGCCAAGGTCTTCGTCAATTACTGCATGGGCTGCCATGGCGCTTCGTTCATGCGTTACAACCGCCTGCAGGAATTGGGCTTGAGCGATGAACAGATCAAGAACAACCTGATCTTCTCCGAGGCCAAGGTCGGTGATCTGATGTCCATCGCCATGCGTCCGGCTGAAGGCAAGCTGTGGTTTGGGGCCACGCCGCCCGATTTGACCCTGGTGGCGCGTGCCCGGGCTTCTGAAAATGGCACCGGGGCCGACTGGCTGTATACCTATCTGCGGGGCTTCTATCGCGACGAGACGCGTCCAACCGGCTGGAACAACGTGGCTTTCGACAACGTCGGCATGCCGCATGCCCTGTGGGAGCTGCAGGGACAGCAGGTCATGGGCGAGGATCACAAGCTGGTGCTTGCCGTGCCCGGCACACTCCAGCCGGAGGAGTATGATGCCCTGGTGGCCGACCTGGTGGGTTTCCTCCAGTACATGAGTGAGCCCGTCGCTCGCACACGCCAGAATGTCGGTATCGGCGTGCTGCTTGGTCTGGCCGTGTTGTTCGTCTTTGCCTACTTGCTCAAGCGCGAGTACTGGAAAGACGTACATTAATTTTCCAATTAACCGAACTGCGCAATGTTGCATATGGGGCATCGAGAAAATGATTCACCAGCGGTCCGCCGCGTGGTGCGTGATGCCGACTATTCCTGGGGTACGAGTACCATGATGAACCTGTACTCGGGCACCACGTGCCCGTTCAGCCATCGCTGCCGCATCGTCCTGTACGAGAAGCAGATGGATTTTCAGGTGATTGACGTTGACCTGTTCAACAAGCCGGAAGACATCGCGGTGATCAATCCTTATAACCGTGTTCCAGTTCTGGTCGATCGCGATCTCGTTCTTTACGAATCCAACATCATCAATGAGTACATTGATGAACGTTTTCCGCATCCCCAGTTGATGCCGCCTGATCCCATCATGCGAGCGCGTGCCCGTCAGCTGTTGTTCACGATGGAGCACGAACTGTTCAGTCACATCGATGCGCTGGAGAAGAACCTCAAGTCTGCCGAGAAGTCGCGTCAGCACGTACGCGATCGTCTGACCGAGCTGGCATCGATCTTCACCAAGCAGAAACACATGCTTGGCGAAGAGTTTTCGATGCTGGATGTGGCGATTGCTCCCTTGCTCTGGCGTCTCGATCATTACGGGATCGAGCTCGGCAAGGCCGCCGCGCCGCTGATGAAGTACGCGGAGCGTATTTTCAGCCGCCAGGGCTTCATCGATGCGCTGACGCCATCCGAAAAAGTGATGCGCCGCTGAAATCGCGCATCACGCCTGGCGAGCTGCGGTCATGAGCACTGAAGAACAGATCCCGTCGCTCAAGCCCTATCTTGTGCGCGCCATCCATGAGTGGTGTTGCGAGAACGGCTATACGCCCTACCTTGCGGTTGCCGTCGACACGCATACCCGCGTGCCGCGCGAGTACGTCAAGGATGGGCAAATCGTTCTGAATCTCGGGCCTGAAGCCACTCATCAACTGGTGATGGGCAACGAATTGATCACTTTTTCTGCGCGCTTCAATGGCGTGGCGCAGGGCTTGTCGGTTCCCGTCGATAACGTCGCGGCAATTTATGCTCGCGAAAATGGCCAGGGCATGGCCTTTGAGCCCGTTGTGCGTGAAAGCGAGCCTGAACTCGTGGCTGAGACGGGTATCGGCGATGCCATTGCCAGCGAGGATGCCGGCGCGTCTTCTGCCCAGCCACCTGCCGCTGGCAAATCTCATCTGACGCGTATCAAGTAACCCGCTGCGCTGAGCTCTGCTGCCTGATCAAAGCACCAGGCTGCCGCCGATCAGAAGCTGGTTTTGCTCCAGACGACTGATCGTCGATCGCAGATCCAGACCCGTCGTCGATTTGAGCGTGTGCGCCCGTTCACGCATTTCTTCAGTGGTAACGGTGAGCGGTTCGCCGGTGGCGGCAAAGGCGATCGCATTCCCGCTGTCCAGCGAGGGAAAGACCATGGCACGTCCGGCGTAAGCCTTGCGCAGGCGCTCGATCGCTGCGTGAAAGCCCCGGCTGCGGCCAAGCAGATTGCTGATCGCCAGGCCGCGTTCGCTGAGACGGGAGCGGCAGGCGGCATGAAATTCCAGGCTGTCGAGCTTGCCGGCGCGTCCGGCGGCATTGTAGCCATCGACGAAGATGGCATCGTAGCGCCCGCGCGTCTGCTGGATGAATTCGAGGCCGTCGGCAATCCGCAGTTTCAGGCGTTGCGGATCCACCGGAAGGGAAAAATACTGCTGGGCGATCGGCACGATGCGTTCGTCGATTTCGACGACGGTCGTGCATGTCTCGGGCAGGTTGCGGTAGATGAACTTGGCCAGCGAGCCGGCGCCCAGGCCGATCAGCAGCACGCGCCGTGGCCATGCCGGTTCCGTGCGCAGCAGCAGGGCGGCCATCATTTCCCGCGTATAGGCGAGTTCGAGCGCGAAGGGCCGACGGATGCGCATGGCGCCCTGCACCCAGTCGGAGCCGAAGTGCAGGTAGCGCACGCCGGCTTTCTCGCTGATTTCGATCGGATGATCCAGTGCGGACATGGATGGCGAGACGTTTGCGCAGGACGGAAGGTGGCGAGTTGTGAGCGCACGCAGCAGCGTGCGGTTTCAGCATTCAGGGAATGGCCTCCTCGACAGGAATCGAACCTGTATCTCACGCTTAGGAGGCGCGTGCACTATCCGTTGTGCTACGAGGAGAAAGAGAATGGGGCCGTTTCCGCATTGGCGCGGCCCGCCATTCTACCGGCTGACGTATAATCCCGCCAGATTTGGTGGCGGTTTTTCTGCCCCTGCTCATTTCAGTGGCCGTGATTTCCGCAGCCCAACTCCCAGCCTCCAAACCTCAATCCCCAAATCCTTATCGGCCAGCGTTGCGCATCGTCGTCGTGCATTGTGAATGATGAGCGCGGCCAGGTCCGACGGCTGCGTGCCCCGGTGGCCGACTACATACCGTTATGCCCCTGCTGACCCTGGATGATGCCTGCCTGGCCTATGGTCATGTCGCCCTGCTCGATCACGTCTCGATGCAGATCGATAATGGCGAGCGGATTGCGCTGATCGGCCGCAACGGCAGCGGCAAATCCTCGCTGTTGCGGGCTTTGGCCGGTACGACGGCGCTCGACGATGGCCGGCTCTGGGTGCAGCCCGGCGCGCGGCTTGCCTATGTGCCGCAGGAGCCGGCGTTCGATCCCGAACGGACGATCTACGAAACCATTGCCGCCGGTTTGGGCAGGGTCAGCCAGTTGCTGCTGGCCTATCACGAGGCGATCCATGCGCTGGCGCAGGATGCCAGTCCGGAACGTCTCGAACAGCTCGAGGAACTGCAGGCGCAGCTCGAGCATGCCGATGGCTGGCGCATCCATACCCGGGTCGAGCAGGCGATCACGCGCTTTGCGCTCGATGCCGAGGCGCGTATCGGCACATTGTCCGGCGGCGGCATCAAGCGTGTCGCGCTGACCCAGGCGCTGGCCATGGAGCCGGATCTGCTGTTGCTCGATGAACCGACCAACCATCTCGATCTCGATGGCATCCTCTGGTTGGAAACCCTGATCCGTGATTTTCGCGGGGGCGTGCTGGTGATTACGCATGATCGCAGCTTCCTCGATGCGATCGCGACACGCGTGCTCGAGCTGGATCGCGGCAGGCTGAACAGCTATCCCGGTTCGTTTGCCGCCTATCAGGAGCGCAAAACCGCCGAATTGGCCGCCGAAGCCCAGCAGCAGGCCCGGTTCGACAAGTTCCTCGCCCAGGAAGAGGTCTGGATACGCAAGGGCGTCGAGGCCAGGCGTACGCGCAACGAAGGCCGGGTGCTGCGTCTGGAGGGATTGCGGCGCGAGCGGGCGGCACGGCGTGAGCGACTTGGCAATGTCGAATTGCAACTGGTGCGCGGCGAACAATCGGGCAAGCTGGTGGCCGAACTCGATGGCGTGAGCAAGGGTTTTGGCGGGCGCATGGTGGTGCGCGATTTTTCCTGCCGCATCCTGCGCGGCGACAAGATCGGCCTGATCGGCCCGAATGGTGCGGGTAAAACCACCCTGCTCAAGCTGATTCTCGGCGAACTGGCGCCGGATGCCGGCCGGGTGCGCTTGGGCACGCGGCTGGAAGTGGCCTACTTCGACCAGTTCCGCAGCGCCCTGGATGAGGAAGCCACGCTGGCGGAGGTGATCAGTCCGGGCTCGGAGTACGTCGAGATCGGCGGTCAGCGCAAGCATGTGATCGGTTATCTGGGCGAATTCCTGTTCGCTCCCGAGCGCGCCCGCTCGCCGGTCAAGTCGCTGTCCGGTGGCGAGCGCAACCGTCTGCTGCTGGCGCGCCTGTTTGCCCGGCCGGCGAACGTGCTGGTACTCGATGAGCCGACCAATGACCTGGATATCGAAACCCTGGAGCTGCTCGAATCACTGTTGCAGGACTATGCCGGCACCCTGTTCCTGGTCAGCCACGATCGGCGTTTTCTCGACAACGTGGTGACCCAGAGCATCGTTGCCGAAGGCGATGGCGTTTGGCGCGAGTATGCCGGTGGTTACGAGGACTGGCTGGCGGCACGGGCAAGAGCGGAGCGAATGCGCAACGAATCCGCCGCGCCGGCTGTCGCGACCGTGGCCAAGGGAAGCCCGGCTGCGCCTGTGCGCCGTGAGTCCGGCAACAAGCTCAGTTATCGTGAAACCCAGGAGCTTGCGCAACTGCCCGATCGCATCACTGCGCTGGAGGCGGAGCAGTCGCTGATTGCGCAGCGCCTGGCAAGCGGGAGCATCTATCGGGAGACGCCGGATGAGGCCCGGGCCTTGCAGGCGCGGGCGACACTGCTCGAGGCGGAGCTTGAACAACTGATGTCGCGCTGGGAGGAACTGGAGAGCCGGACCGCCTGACGGATGGTTGTGTCATTCATAAAAGCGTGGTTTTCTTCTTGTCTGCAAATGTCCGGAGATTGGCTGTCATTGCCTGCAAATCACGGTAATTCTTCGCGCCAGACCGTGCGTCGAGCTTGCACCTGGACATGAATGGTTTTATTATTTTTTGTCATGATTATGGTGGTCTGGCAGATTTTTCGGAGAAACCGGATATTGAGGCCGGGTGAATAAGCGGCGTTGCCCAGGGGTGCCGTAAAAAGCGCGGGTCGGCGGGAAAGACCGGTAAAAAAGATGGCGGCCAAATGAAGAACCGATATTTCCAGCAGGAATACTGATGCCCGCAGCGACTCTGACTCCGACTTCCCAAGATACAGTTGCCGATTTCACCGAGTGGCAGCGCCTGCGTCAGGACGTGGTGGCCGAATCCTTGCGTGTGCTGGGCATTACCCCGCTGGAACGGGCGGATTTGTCTCTGGCGCGCGCTTTCTGCAAGCAGAAGGCGGCGGTGGCAATCGATCTGGGACGCAACGCCGACAGCCACGCAGAAGTCCTGGCCTTCATTGCCGGTCTGCCCGCTGCGTTGGCGAACTCGGGCTGTTGCGGCATCCGCATTCCCGACCATGTCGGCATCAAACCGCAGGATCTGCCGGCAACAACCGGCTTCGTCGTACTGACGGCCGAGCGCAAGCTGAAGAGCTGGGTCGCGCGTTTCCCGGTCGTGGTGCAGGTAACGACGCTGGATGAGGCGCGTACGGCCCTGGCCGGCGGCGCTCACGGCCTGATCGCCAAGGGCCAGGAGAGCGGCGGGCCGGTCGGCGAGGAGAGCGCCTTCATCCTGCTCCAGCGCGTCCTGGATCTCGTTGCGGAACAGCAGCTTGCGGTGCCCGTGTGGTGCCAGGGCGGCATCGGCCTGCACACCGCAGCGGCGGCGATTGCCGGCGGCGCTTTTGGCGTGGTGCTCGACAGCCAGCTGGCGTTGCTGAGCGAATGCCGGCTGCCCGAAGCGATCAAGAGCGATATCCGCGCCATGGATGGCAGCGAAACCCGGCTGCTGGGCGGCTACAGCGTTTATTCGCGTCCGGGTCTGCCGGTTGCCGAATATGGCGACCTGCCGGCGGCTGAAGCCCGCCGCTTGATGGCATGGCCAGCGGAGCAGCCCGTTCTGCCGCTTGGCCAGGATGCGGCGCTGGCCAAGGCATTGACTGCGCAATGCTCGAATCTCGAATCCCTGTTGAATACCTTGCGCATGAGCATCGCCGGTCATCTGCGGCAGGCAGTGCAGCTCGATCCGCTGGCCGAGCATGCGCCGCTGGCACGGGCGCATGGCATGCGTTTTCCAATCGCCCAAGGGCCGATGACGCGGGTTAGCGACACGGCGGGATTTGCCGCCGCAGTTGCCGAAAACGGTGCACTACCGTTCCTGGCGTTGTCGTTGATGCGTGAGGATGCCGCGCGCAAACTGCTGGAGGAAACCCGCCAGGCCGTTGGCCAGCGAAGCTGGGGTGTCGGCGTGCTCGGTTTTGCGCCGGCCGAAATACTGAATCCCCAGTTGGCGTTGATCCAGGAATTTCGGCCGTCCGTGGCCTTGCTCGCCGGTGGCCGGCCGTCGCAGGCGCGCATGCTGGCAGAGCAGGGCATTCCGGCGTATCTGCATGTGCCTTCACCGGGGTTGCTGAGTCTGTTCCTGAAAGATGGCGCGCGGCATTTCGTCTTCGAGGGGCGTGAGTGCGGCGGCCATATCGGGCCGCGTTTCAGCTTCATGCTCTGGGAGCAACAGCTGCAGGTCCTGCAGGATTTCGAGCATCCGGAGGAGTTGCACATCCTGTTTGCCGGCGGTATCCACGATGCGCGCTCGGCGGCCATGGTCACTGCGGCGGGCGCCGGCCTGGCTGCCCGTGGGGCAAAGATCGGCGTGCTGATGGGCTCTGCCTACATCATGACGCGCGAGGCCGTCGCCAGCGGAGCCATCAACAGGAATTTCCAGAAGAAAGTGGTTGCCGGCGGTTCGACGACGCTGCTGGAAACCGCGCCGGGCCATGCGACGCGCTGCCTGCATTCGGATTTCGTCGGCCAGTTCAATGCCGAGAAGCAGCGTCTGCAGGATGCCGGGCTGGATCCGCAGGCCGTCTGGAAGGCGCTGGAAGGCTTCAATGTCGGGCGTCTGCGCGTGGCAACCAAGGGCGTGCGCCGCGAGGGCGAGCAGTTGGTCAAGCTGAACAGCGAAATCCAGCAGGCGGAAGGCATGTACATGATCGGCCAGGTGGTGGCCTTGCGGCATGCCGTCATCAGCATGGCCGAGCTGCATGCGGCGATCAGCGCGGGCTCGTCAAGTCTGCTGCGGCAGTGCCAGCCGCCCGCACTGCCGCAGGCGGAAAATGCCGAACCGATTGCGGTGATCGGCATGTCCTGCATCTATCCCGGCTCGCCGGACCTGGAGAGCTATTGGGCGAACATCGTCGAAGGCCGCAATCTGGTGACGGAAGTGCCGGCAGAGCGCTGGAATGTCGGTCTCTATTACCAGGAAGGCCAGGCCGGCAAGGGCAAGACGCCGAGCAAGTGGGGCGGCTTCATCGGCGAGGTCGCCTTCGATCCCCTGCGTTACGGCATTCCGCCGCAATCGCTGGCGGCCATCGAGCCGGCGCAACTGCTGAGTCTGGAAACCGCCAGCCGCGCGCTTGCCGATGCGGGCTACGCCAGCGGCGATCAGGAAGGGCGGTTTTTCGATCGCGAGAAGACTTCGGTCATCTTCGGCGCCGAGTCGGGCACGGATCTGCTGAATGCCTACGTCTTCCGCAACGGCTATGCCCAGTATCTGGGCGAAATGCCGGCCGAGCTCGATGCCGTGCTGCCGGAGCTGACCGAGGATTCCTTTCCCGGCATCCTGGTCAATGTCATCGCCGGGCGCATCGCCAATCGTCTCGGCCTGGGCGGCGTCAACTATTCCGTCGATGCGGCCTGCGCCAGCTCGCTGACCGCCATTGAACTGGCGGTGAAGGAATTGCGCAGCGGCAGCAGCGACATGGTGTTGGCCGGCGGTGCCGACTTCCACAACAGCATCAATGATTTTCTGATGTTCGCCAGCGTCAAGGCCTTGTCGCCGACGGGCCTGTGCCGCTCTTTCGACGATTCGGCGGACGGCATTTGCCTTGGCGAAGGCGTCGGGGTGGTCGTCCTGAAACGTCTGAGTGATGCGGAGCGCGACGCCGATCGCATCTATGCCGTGATCAACGGCGTGGCTGGCTCCAGCGACGGCAAGGGGTTGGGGCTGACCGCGCCGCGCAAGGAAGGGCAGAAGCGCGCGCTTGAACGCGCCTACTGGCAGGCCGGCGTGCTGCCGGGCGAGGTCGGCCTGGTCGAGGCGCATGGCACGGGCACGGTGGTCGGTGATCGCACCGAATTGCAGACCCTGACGGAAATCTACACCGCCGGCGGCGCATTGCCGCATGGCGCCGGGCTGGGGTCGGTGAAGAGCCAGATCGGCCACACCAAATGCGCCGCCGGCATCGCCGGCTTCATCAAGGTGGCCAAGGCCCTGCATCACAGGGTGCTGCCGCCGACACTGCACATCACGCAGCCGAATGCCGGCTACGATGCGGCGCACAGCCCATTCATGCTGAATCGTCAGGCCATGCCCTGGCCGAGCACCGCGGCACGCGGTTCGGTCAGCGCCTTCGGCTTTGGCGGCACCAATTTCCATGCGGTCCTCTCGGCCTATACCGGCTGTGGCAAGTCCGGCAATCCGGTAGCCAGCGGCAACGTCAAGTGGATGGCCGAAGTGTTCCTGTTTCGTGGCGCCTCCTTCGCGGATGCCGCGCAGCACATGCAGCAGCTTGGCCGCTTTCTGCGCGAATCGGACGCGCCGCTGCGGCTGCGCGACATTGCCTATACCGTGGTGAATTCGGCCGACGGCCCGGTGCAGTGCAGCATCGTCGCGCGTGATGTCGATGACCTGATCTTCAAGCTGGAATGCGCGCATCTGCGTGAAAAACAGGACGGCGTGCATTACCGGCAGACCGAGGTGCATGGCAAGCTGGCTTTCGTCTTTCCGGGACAGGGCAGTCAAAGCCCGGGAATGCTGCAGGATCTGTTTGTCGCCTTTCCGGCCTTGCAGGAGATTCTGCTGCAGGGCGCTGCTTGGCGCGAGGCGTTGTTCCCGCCGACCGCCTATACCCGCGAGCAGCAGCAACAGCAGCAAAAGACCATCACCGATACGCGCGTGGCGCAGCCGGCGCTGGGTATGGCGGATTACGCCATGGCCACGCTGCTGCAGGCGCTGAACGTCAAGCCGGACATGCTGGCTGGCCACAGCTACGGGGAACTGGTCGCCCTGGCGGTGGCGGGGTGTTATGAACTGCCCGAACTGCTGCGTCTCAGTGAGCAGCGCGGCATTGCCATCCTGGCGGCGGCGGGCGCCGACCCCGGCCGCATGGCTGCCGTCAGCGCGGGGCGCGCCGAGCTGGAAGCGCTCTTCCCAGCCGGATCCGGCGTCGTTCTGGCCAACCAGAACAGCCCGGCACAGACCGTCATTTCCGGCAGCACGCCGGCAATCGAGGCGGCATTGGCGCTGCTCAAGGAGCAGGGCGTGGCCGCCCGTTCCATCGAGGTTGCTTGCGCCTTCCACTCACCCGTGGTGGCAGCGGCCGCGCAGCGCTTTGCGGCGATCCTCGACGGCGTCGATCTGCAGGCGCCGTCAGCGCTGGTCTATTCCAACGTCAGTGCCCAGCCCTATCCGGCGGATGCCAGGCGTATCAAGCAACAACTGGCGGAGCAGATCGCCAGGCCGGTGCGTTTCGTCGAACAGATCGAGCAGATGTATGCCGATGGCGCGCGCATTTTTGTCGAAGCCGGCCCGGCCCGCGTCCTCAGTGGTTTGATCGAAAAGATACTGGCCGGCAAACCGCATCTGGTGGTGGCGACCGATCAGAAGGGGCAGCCCGGCATTCCGACGCTGCTCGAAGCGGTTGCCCGGCTGGCCGTGGCATTGGATGGACTCACGCCGGAGCCGCTGTGGGCGGGGCGTGAAGTGAGCATGCTCGACCTGAGCAAGCCGCAGAAACTTGCCGCCACCTGCTGGCTGGTCAATGGTGCGCGCGCCCGCCCACGTCATGGCGAGGCGCCGCGTCATGCCGGGAAAGTCGTCACCCGTCCGTTGCAGTTGCAGTTCGGCAGCCAGATGGCGCAGATTCCGCAGGCGCCTGCGGATCAGGCCGTGTTCCATTATCTGAACAACATGCGTGATCTGGTTCAGGCGCAGCGCGACGTGATGCTCGGGCTGCTCGGCGCGCCTGTAACTGCATCCGCACCTGGCGCGATGCCTGCACTGCCGTACCGGGGGAGCGTATCCGGCACGCCGGGCATGGGCAGCGCGCCTGAACGACCCGCAGCCGCAGACGTTACGGCAATGGCGATGGACGCGCGGTCGACAGCGCAAACGGCAGCCAGTGGCCGCAATGTGCGCGATGTCTTGCTGGCGATCGTCAGCGAGCGCACCGGTTATCCCGTCGACATGCTCGATCCGGAGCTCGATCTGGAGGGCGATCTGTCGATCGACTCGATCAAGCGCGTCGAAATCATGGGCGAGCTGTCCGAGCGCATGGGTTTGCGCCGTCTGCTGGGCGCGGGTGCGGATGCCATGCTCGAACAGTTGGCGGCACAGAAAACCCTGCATGCGATCACGGCCTGGCTGCATGATCATCTGCCGGCGGGCAACGACGCTGCAGCGGCGGTGGCGCAGGATGAATCTCCGGCGTCGAACCTGTCCGCAACGCCCGTGCCGGCACGCCTCGATGCGCATCAAGTCTTGCTGGCCGTCGTCAGCGAACGTACCGGCTATCCTGCGGAGGTGCTGGATCTCGATCTGGATCTGGAGGCGGATCTGTCGGTGGATTCCATCAAGCGCCTGGAGATCGTCGGTGAACTGTCCGAGCGTCTGGGCCTGCAAAACACGCTGCGCGACAAGGATGCCGCGCTGGAAACCCTGGCCGCGCTGAAGACCTTGCGGGCGATCGTCGATTGGCTGAAGCTCAATGCCGACAGTGGAGTGAATGAGCAGGATGGGTCGCCAGGAGCGTCGGCCGTCGATCTGGCTGAAGGTGCAGGCGAAGCTGGAAATGAAGGTAAAAATGGAGCCGATGCAGGCCAGCGCATGGCGCTTTCGCGGTATGTCATGCAAAGCGTTCAGGCGCCCGAGGCCGTCAAGGGCCGGCAGGACGGGCAACAGGCTTTTGCCGGCAAGCACTTCCTGATTACCGACGATGAGCTCGGGGTGGCGACGTGCCTGGCAACGCGGCTGGCGGCGTATGGTGCGACGGCGCAGGTGATCAGTTTTTCCGAACACGCCGCCTTGCCGGAAAGCCTGGAACAGGTTGATGGACTGATCCATCTGTTCGGTCTGAATTCGATTGCCCGGGTGCGGGATGCCAAGCGTTTCTTCAATCTGGTCCGCGATACCCTGCTGCACAAGGCTTCCTACTTGCTGGTGGCGAGCGGCCTGGGCGGCAACTTCGGGCGCAGCGGCACGCCCGGCCCGAAGATTCCGGAAGATTTCGGCCATGGCGCCGGCATGGCCGGCATGCTCAAGACGGTGGCCAGGGAGTGGCCCGAGGTCAAGGTGCATTACGTGGATCTCGACATCACCGAGCCTGCCGATGAACTGGCCGCCTACCTGGAGATCGAACTGCTCGCCGAGAATCCGTTGACGGAAGTCAGCTATCGCGAGGGCAGTCGCCATCTGCTCAAGGTGGTCGAGTCTTCCCTGCCGCTGGCAGCCGAAATCAATCATCTGGCGCTCGACAGGAACAGCGTGGTCATGCTCACCGGCGGCGCGCGCGGCATTACGGCGCACCTGGCCGTGGCGCTGGCACGACGCTATGGCTGCCAGCTCGAGTTGGTGGGGCGCTCGCCTCTGCCGGCGGGCGAGGAAAATGCGGAAACGCGCGCCGCAACCGATCTCAAATCCTTGCGTCAGTTGCTGATCCGCCAGCATCCCGAACTCAAGCCGATCGAAATCGAGCAGCATTGCTCGCAGATCCTGGCCGCGCGCGAGATTCGCAATACCTTCGCGCAGATCGAGGCGGCCGGTGGGCGAGTGAATTACTCGGCCATCGATGTGCGCGATATCGATGCCTTCGCGGCTTATATCGAGGCGCTGTATCAGCGCTATGGACGCATCGACGGGGTGATTCATGGCGCCGGCGTGGTCGAGGACAAGCTGCTGCGCCACAAGACGCCAGAAAGCTTTCAGCGCGTCTTCGACACCAAGGTACGCGGCGCGCTGATGCTCTACAAGCTGTTGCGCGACGATGTCGGATTCGTGGTTTTTTTCTCCAGCGTGGCCAGCGCCTTCGGCAACAAGGGGCAGGTCGATTATGCAACCGCCAATGACGTGCTCGACAAGATTGCCCATGCCCTGCAGCTTCGCGTCAAGGGGCGCGTGCTGTCGGTGAATTGGGGGCCATGGGCCGGAACCGGCATGGTTTCCGCCGAGCTGGAGCGCGAATATGCGCGCAAGGGAATCGGCCTGATTCCCGTCAGGGAAGGCGTCGAGGCGCTGTTGCAGGAGTTGGAATTCGGCAGCCGGGAAGACACTCAGGTCGTATTCATGTGTGCCACGCCCGAGAGCATGGGCATGGCCTATTAAGGTGTACCTGTGACCGCCCAGCCGCCCAGCGAGCCGATCGCCATCATCGGCATGGCGTGCATCTTTCCCGGCGCGCCGAATCTGCAGCGCTACTGGGACAACATCGTCAATGGCGTCGATGCCATCAGCGAGGTGCCGGAACAGCGCTGGGCCTCGCTATTCTACGATCCCGATTCCGGCGAAGTCGATCGCTTCTATTGCCGCCGCGGCGGTTTCGTCGATGACTACGTCGATTTCGATCCGCTCAAATATGGCGTCATGCCCAGGGCGGCCGCTTCGGCCGATCCCGATCAACTGCTGAGTCTGCGGGTCGGCATCGAGGCACTGGAAGATGCCGGCTATGCCAGCCGTGAGTTTCCACGCGAGCGTTGCGGCGTCATCATCGGCCGCGGCAACTATCTGAGTGCCGGCACGCTGCGTCTGGAGCAGCATGTGCGGCTGGTGCAGCAGCTCCTGCAAACTCTGCAGGAGCTGTTTCCCGCTCTGGCCGAGGAACAACTGCAGGCGGTGCGCGAGCAGATCAGAAGCAAGCTCGATTATTACGGGCCGGACGTGGCCATCGGCATGATCCCGAATCTGGTCGCCTCGCGTCTGGCCAATCGGCTGGATCTGCAGGGCCCAGCCTATACGGTGGATGCCGCCTGCGCCAGTTCGCTGCTGGCCATCGAGCAGGCCTGCGAGTCGCTGCGCGTCCGGCAGACCGACATGATGCTGGCCGGTGGCCTGCACTTCACGCATGACCTGACTTTCTGGGCGACTTTCTGCCAGCTCGGCGCCCTGTCGCGCAGCCAGGTCGTCCGGCCGTTTTCCGCCGCTGCGGACGGCATCCTGGCAGGCGAGGGCATCGGCATGCTGGTGCTCAAGCGCCAGGCCGATGCCGAGCGTGATGGCGACCGGATTTATGCCCTGATCAATGGTGTTGCCTCGGCCAGCGACGGGCGCAGCAGCAGCCTGATGGCGCCTTCGGTGACTGGACAATTGCTGGCGCTGCAGCGTGCCTGGCAGCAGACGGATCTGCAGCGTGATCGACTGGGCCTGCTGGAGGCGCATGGTACGGGAACGCCTGCCGGCGACCAGGCGGAGCTGCAGACGGTGCAGGCGTTTTTCGGCGCCTGGCAACCGGGGGCGGATGAGGGCGTGCTGCGGCCGGTGCTGGGTTCGGTGAAATCGATGATCGGCCATACCATGCCGGCAGCGGGCGTGGCTGGCGTCATCAAGGCGGCGCTGGCGGTGTACCACGGTGTGCTGCCGCCGACCCTGCATTGCGAGCAGCCGCACGAGCTGCTTGCTGCGACACGTTTCCGCGTGCTGGGCAAAAGGGAGCCGTGGCCGCAACAGGATACGCGGCGTATCGCCGCCGTGAATGCCTTTGGCTTCGGCGGCATCAATGCCCATGTGGTGCTGAGTCGATACCGGCCGCCTTGCGCGGCGGAAGCCTCCGAACCATCTGAACCATCCGTCTTGCCCAGGGTGGTGACCCTTGCGGCCGACAGCCGCGAGGAATTGCTCGCGCGCCTGCAGCAACAACGATGGGATGCGCAGTCCGGCGCGGGTAGCTGGCGACTGGCCATCATTGAACCCAATGAGAAACGCATCGAACTTGCCCTCAAGGTGGTCGACAAGGGCCAGGCTTGGCATGGACGCAATCAGATTTATTTTTCGCCGGACTGTCTGATCGGCAGCGGCGGCAAGCTGGCGTTTGTCTTCCCCGGCGTCGACAGCGCGTTCGAGCCGCGCGCGGCAGATGTGGCGGCTCATTTCCATCTGCCTTTGTCCGAGTTCTGTAGCGCGGCCGATCCTGCCGTCGATCTGCCGCACGTCGTGCTGGGGCTGAACAGTTTCAATCACCTGATGTTCAATGTCCTCAGGCGCCTGCGCATCGAGCCGGACGGGCTGGCCGGGCACAGCATCGGCGAGTTTTCCGCCATGGCGGCAGGCGGCATGCTGACCCAGGAGCGTGTCGATGCCGTGATGGGCGTGCTCGAGCAGGATCCGACGACATTGCAGGTGCCGGACGTGATCTTTCTGGCCGCTGCCTGTGGTATCGAGGCGGCGCAGGCGGCACTTGAGGGCCTGGAGGATATTTGTGTTTCACATGACAATTGTCCGCACCAGGTCATCCTCTGCGGCAGGCAGGCCGCGGTAGAAACCGCCGCCCGGCGGCTGCTGGACAAGAACGTGCTGAGTCAGAAGCTACCGTTCGTCTCGGGCTTTCATTCGCCGATGTTTGCCGCGCACATGCAGCAGTATCGCGACTTCTATGTCGAGACCGAGCTGCGTGAGCCGGATATTCCAGTGTGGTCGGCAACTTCCTGCAGCCTGTTTCCCGCCTCGATGACGGACAAGAAGACGCTTGCGCTCGAGCACCTGGTGCAGCCGGTGCGCTTCCGCCAGTTGATCGAGAACATGTATGCCGACGGTTTCCGCGCCTTCATCCAGGTGGGCACCGGCAGCCTGGTCGGTTTCGTCGAAGACATCCTGAAGCATCGTCGCCATCTGGCCATCAGCGCCAACGTCGCCAAGCGCAGCGGCATGGAACAGTTGATCCACCTGCTTGCGGCACTCTGGGTAGAGGGTGCGGACATCGATACGACGCTGCTGGGATTCGAGGGTGCACGTGCGGCAGCGGCTGCCTCGCCTTCGCCCAGCGCGATCAAGCTGCGGCTTGGCGTGCCGCTGGTCAAACTCGACCGGCCCTTGTCCGGGCAGGGCGTGCCGGCCGTACAGGGCGCGGTTTTGCCGCAGGACGGCAACGATCCGCTGCAGGCTTTGTACAACCAGACCATGCTGAGCATCCAGCAGGCAGCGACCGAGATTCAGTCGCTGTGGCAGATGCGTCGCAAGACACCAGAGCCCGTCACCGGCATGATGCCCCAGCCCCCCGTGACGGCGGCCGCGACGGAAGTGCCTGCCGCGCCTTTCAAGCGGATCGTGCGTCAGCGTCTCGACATCGACACGAATATTCCCTACGTGGCGGACCATGAGCTGTATCCGCAGCGCCCGGGTTGGCCTGTGCTGGCCGACCGTCATCCGGTGGTGCCGCTGACCATGGAAATCATGCTGATTCGCGATGCCATCGAAGCCAGTCTGCCGGGTTTCGTGGTGATCCGCTTCAGGGAAGTCCATGCCTTCAACTGGCTGGTGGTGGATAAGCCGACCGATATCGATATTCATCTGGAGATGAAGCAGTACCCGGAAATCGAGGTCGGCATCGAGGGCTACATGAAGGCCAAGGCGGTGATCGACACGCACTATCCTGCGCCATCCAGCCGTTTTGAAGGGCAGCGCAGCGGCGTGTTCGAGCGGCGCTCGCAGAAACGCACGGTGCAGTTCGAAAACCAGCGGGCAACGGCGATCGATGCGCGCAGTCTGTATGCCGATCGCTGGATGTTTCACGGCCCCGCCTATCAGGGCGTGACGCAGTTGGGGCCGATTGCCGACAATGGTATTTGCGGCCGCCTCAAGGTGACTGCCGGCAAGGGGGCATTGCTCGACAACATGGGACAGCTCGCCGGCTACTGGGTGATGGAGCAGGAGCGTGACTGCCTGGCGATGCCCATCAGCGTCGATCGGGTCAGCTTTTATGGTCCGGATCCCGGGATCGGCAGCGAATTCGATTGTCAGATCTGGGTGCGGCATATCGATGGCGTCAGTTGCGTGACCGATCAGCGCCTGGTGAATGCGCACGGCCAGGTGGTCATCACCATGGAAGGCTGGCAGACGCGGCGCTATCAGATGGACCGCAATTTCTTCCTGCAGACCAAACAGATACAGCAAAGGCTCGTCTGCGAAGTGCTGGATGCGGGCGTGGTGCTGTTCCACGATCGTTACGATACGGCAATCGTGCGCGACTATCTGGCAAAACGCTTCCTCAACCGTCCCGAGATGGCCGAGTATGAAGGGACTTCACCGCGCCGGCGCAGGCAATGGCTGAATGGCCGGGTTGCCGCGAAGGATGCCGTGCGTGAGTATTTGTGGCGCAAGCATGGCTGCACCGAGATTTTCCCCAAGGAATTGAGAGTCGGTAATAATGCGCAGGGTCAGCCGCTAATCAGTCCGCATGTGCATGCGACATTTGCCGAGCAGTTGCACGTCTCGATTGCCCACAAAGACTTGCTGGCGCTGGCAAAGACGGATGAGAAGCCGGTCGGGGTGGATATCGAAAGAATCGAGATGCGCAGCGATGAGTTCATCGGCCTGGCAATGACGGCAGAGGAAATCGCGCTGCTTCCAAAAACAGAGCGTGATGAATGGGTGGCCCGTTTCTGGGTGAGCAAGGAAGCTGTGGCAAAATTGGCGGGTGCCGGCTTGGGCGGAAGGCCGAAACAGTTTTGCGTCCGGCAAATCGACGGGCAAAAGCTGCAGGTCAATGAACAATGGGTTATCACGCGTAGAATCGGTGACTACATCATCGGATGGACAATTTGAAAATGGCAGAAAGCAAGGACGCGGTACTCGCGCAGGTCATAGACATCATTCGTCGGGCAGTGGATGAAGACTGGATACTTGATTTCGACATCGACGCACAGACCAGCTTCAACGACGATCTGGAACTGGAAAGTATCGAATTCGTCGGCATTGCCGAGAAAATCCAGGAGCACTATGGCAAGCACATCGGCTTCATCGAATGGCTTTCGGGCATGAAGATTGACCAGATCGTCGCCCTGACGGTGGGGGATCTTGCAGATTTCGTATACGGGCATCTTCAGGCCTGAACGAATGGCGCGTATCCTCATTACCGTGCCGCCCCTAACGGGACACGTCAATCCGGCACTTTCCGTTGCAGTTGAACTGGAGCGGCGTGGGCATGAGGTGCACTGGGCGGTACATGACACGCTGGCAGGCAACCTGCTGCCGGAGGCGATGCCGGTCTTCACGCTGCCGATAGCCGCGGATTTCATGGCCAGCCTGCAGGAGAAGTCGCAAAAGGTGCGTGGCCTGGCGAGCGTCCAGTTCCTGTATGAGGATTTCTGCCTGCCGCTGGCGCGGGCATCACTGGCGCCACTCGAGCAGATCGTCCGCGATTTCCGCCCGGATCTCATGCTGTGTGACCACCAGATGCTGGCCGGCGCACTGGTGGCTCGTCAGATGGGCGTGCCCTGGTTGTCGCTGGCGACGACCAGCGCCTCGATACTCAAGCTGTCGCATGTCGACGTCGTGGAGCGCTGGCTGATGGATCAGCTGCGTGAGTTGCAAGTCGCTTACGGCGTGCGCGAGATTGTCGAACGGCCGGATTTTTCACCTTACGGCGTGATCGTCTTTTCCTCGCCCGAGCTTATCGGCAGCCAGCATGAATGCTATGCGGCCAACTATCATTTCGTCGGCCCGGCTTTTTCCCATCGGCCGCAGACCGTCGATTTTCCGTGGTCGCGCCTGGATCCCGGGCAACAGAAAATTCTCGTTTCACTGGGAACGGTCTCGCGTGACCGTGGCCTGCGTTTCTTCGAGGTGCTGATCGAAGCGCTGGCTGGACTGCCGTTGCAGGTCGTGATGGTCGGCCCGGAAGTTCTGCGCGAGAAGGCGCCGGATAATTTCATCATCCAGCCACGCGTGCCGCAGTTGGCATTGCTGCCGCAGATGACGGCGGTCGTGTGTCACGCCGGCCACAATACGGTGTGCGAGAGCCTGTCATTCGGGCTGCCGTTGATCGTCGCGCCGATTCGCGATGATCAACCCGTCATTGCCCAGCAGGTGATCGATGCGGGCGCTGGCCTCTACATGCGCTATGGCAAGGTGTCCGTCACGGTGGCGCGCGAGACGGTACAGCGTCTGCTGGCCGAGCCGCAGTTCCGCGTCAATGCACAACGCCTGGCCGACTCCTTCAAGCGGCTGGGCGGCGCAAGCCAGGCGGCCGATATCGTGCAGGAACAGCTTGCCGCCATTCCCGTGCTGAACTGAAGACTGCCCCATGGTGTCGTTGCGTGCGAATGGCGTCACCCTGCATTGTCAGCAACTGGGTTCCGGTCCCTTGCTGGTCATGTGCCACGGATTGGTATTCGGTAGCATTGCAACCTGGTATTTCACTGCGGCGGCGAAGCTGGCAACACGCTTCAATGTCCTGCTCTACGATCAGCGCGGCCATGGCAAGAGCGATCTGGCCGCGTCGGGCTATGATCTGGAAACCATGACCGCCGATCTGGAAGGCTTGCTTGAGCATTTCCAGCATGAAAGGAATGGGCGGGATGATCGGAAAGTCATTCTGGTCGGCCACAGTTACGGGGCGCTGATCGCCCTGAACTATGCGCTGCGTCATCCCGATGCGGTGGACAAGCTGGTGTTGATCGATGCGCCATTGCCGGCGAATCGTTATGTTTATCCAAGCATGTCTACTGCGGATAGTCGCGAGGCGCTGGATCGGCTGTTCCCGGCAGCGCTCAAGCAAAAATTGCGACAGGGCAACCGTTCCGCAAGTCGTTTGCAGGAACGGATGGAATATCTTTTTCTGCAGAGCAGCCTGCGCCAGGATGTGGCAGCCGCTGGAGACATCGAGGATGAGCGTCTGCGTCGTCTGACGATGCCGGTCCTGTGTCTGTATGGCCGAAACTCCGATTGCCTTGCCGCCGGCGAGCGGTTGGCGCGTGTGATGTCGCACGCGCGCCTGCAGATTCTCGAATGCGGCCACTTCATTCCGGTTGAAGCGCCCGAGGCCATGACCCGCGCATTGGATGAATTCCTGTGAATACCCGGCAGCGCCGGGAGATCATGGGGAAAACCCGGCAACGGATTCCACATTCGGCCCTCTATACGGCGGCAACCTGGAAGTGGGGTGGCTTGCCTTGTGCCGACATCGTCTTGCCGCCGGGAGCAAAGGGCATCTTCCGCTTGGTCAATGCCTATCTTTTTCTGTATCGCTTGCTGAATCCGCAGAAGATATCGCTGAAGCACAACCTGCTGCATCGACATGCGCTCATCGACGCGCTGCTCCGACGTTCTTCCTGCCGCCAGGTGATTGAGATCGCTGCCGGGTTTTCGCCGCGCGGCTGCATGGTCAGCGCCGATACGGCTTATCGCTATTTCGAGCTGGATCTTCCCGAAGTGGTGGCGCTGAAGCGTGAGCAACTCGAGTCGACTCCCGAGGGGCGCGCGATACTGGCGCGCTCGAATTTCACCCTGCTGGAAGGCGATATCACGCGGCTGGATTTCTCCTCCTTCGCTGCCGTGCCCAGCTTTGTCATCAGCGAAGGCATCATGATGTATTTCAAGCGCGAGGCGCAGATGGCGATCTGGCGAAACATTGCCAAGTTCATCCGTGCCCAGGGCGGCGAATACGTGTTCGACTACATTCCGATCGATGATGAACCGCCGCGCAGCCGGCCCGGTCAGTGGCTGAGCGATCTGCGTCATCGCTTGACCAATCCGCCGCCGCCCTTCGCTTACGACGAGCGCACCCGTCAGGATGTCGCAGCGGATTTGATCGAGGCGGGTTTCTCGCAGGTCGAAGCCATCGACACGCGCATGGTGGCGCGCAGTTGGTCATTGCCTCACGCGGCTGTGCCGACGCGGACGATCATCTACCATTGCCGCTGTCGCTGAGGTGCTTTCTTTCCTTCTTGCCAGATCCCGGCGTGACTCAGGCGCTCATGGACTGCTGGAATTCCTCGATGAGCCTGTCGAGCTGTCCATCCTTGTTGAAGGCCGCCGGCGTCGAGAAGACCACCTCGGTATGATCCGAGTGGTTCATGATGACGACGTTCATTTTGCCGACCGATCCGGGAATGCCGATGCAGGTCGTTGCGTTGAATTGCGGACATGAGTAGTCTCCGGGCTTGAACATGCCCATCGAAACAAGGCCGCCACTCGGTATGACCTTGTTCTTGGCATAGAGCAGCTTGTCGGCGTTTTTGCGCATGTCTTTGCCCAATATCGACAGGGGAATCCACGGCACCCATTTGAAAATGGGCGGGATGATGCAATCGAGATAGCTCTTGATTCCTTGATTGATCTGCTGCATGACGCTCTTGGCGGTGGAATCCGGATCGACCTTCACGCGCAGGTAGCCGGTCATGTTCGCCGTGGTATTGATCTCCTCACGCAAGCCGCGCATGTCAACGGGAATCGTGAAGCCGACCTCGCCTTCGCCATGCTTGCGTGCGTACTGCGCAAGAAAGACGGCCATTTTCGGCAGCATGTTGCCGATGTTCTTGTCGATGATGACGCGCCGCCAGACGTAGGACAGCGTTTCTCCTTCATGGGCGCTTGGCTGCAGGATCGGCATGCATTCCATCTCGACCTGCTTGCCCTGGATTTTGTCCTGGAATTTGAGGCGAACATCGGTATCGGTCAGCGTCGAGGATGAGCCGATGGGCTGCTCTCCGCGCAGGATGCGAAAGACATCCTTGACGAAATGCTGCAATCCGCGCGCGTCCATGGCCGCGTGGAGCACGCGGACGACGATGCGCGTCGTTTCACCGGGTATCAGGTACAGGTCGCAGACTGCACCACCATTCAATGCATCGAACGAGGTTTCCATGAAGTCGGCACCACGTTCGCTGAAGCAATCCCAGTGTGGTACCTGGATTTCATGGACAACCGGCGCAATGCCGCTGTCAACCCATTTCGCGAAGCCGAGAAAGGATTTCAGGCGCACCCGAGCGCCCGGATTTTTTTTCGCCGCAATGTCTACGGCAGCCTGCAATTCCTTCCGTGTGATGCTGCCTCGGCCTTCGGCAAGCGCCACGATGTTGTAGCGATAGAGTTCATTGATCGCCAGAGAGAAACGCTCCGTCGCGGACATGCGACGTGAATACACCGGACGGCTGGTCTTCTTGATCGATGTCATCAGCGATATTCCAGATTGTCTCGCGGAAGGAAAGCGGGTAGTGGAAGCGGCGGAGTTGGGCTCAGTCATGTTGCATTTGATTCTAGCAGCGACACATGCGCCATTCGGGCACCGGGTTGCGCTGATGGAATCGTTGCCATGCTCACGCCGGATTCGAGGGGGCCAACAGCGGGAGAATGTGGTCGGCATCGACTCCCAGTTTTTGCGGCAGCATGTCATCGCTGATGCGCAGCAATTCCTGGATAGCTCTGAGATCGTCCGGCAGCGCGGCGTCGTTCCAGCCATTGGCAGAGTGGCGTGCCAGATCGACCGCGAGGGCGACGGTTCTGACGCGTGGATTATTCGCGTTGCTGTGGTCCATCAGCATCGTCAAGAGTTGCGGCAAGCCCCAGTAGCGCACGAGTGCCTGCTGCAATTCGAGCATGGTGATGCCATAGGTTTCAACCTGTGCGGTTGCGCTGCGCATGTGCGGCTCGGCGGACTTGCGTTCTTCGACACGCGACGCGAGTTCGGGTGCAAAACACCACATCAGAATATCGGCAACATCGTGCAGCAGCGCGGCCAAGGTGATTTCATCGACATTCAGGTCATAGCGATGTATTGCCCAGTCACGCGCCCAGTGCGCGGCTCGGCGCGATCGATTGACGGTCTTGAGCAGTCCAAGCAGGGCTTTGGGGCGACTCTTCAGATGTTCCTCAACGCGCAGCAGCTTGTCGAAATGGTGAAAAAACGGGCCGATGCCGATCATCAGCAAGCCCTGCTCGATGGTCGTGATGTCGGTCAATTGTGTTTTCCGGCGATGCTGGGCGAGATGCGCGAATACACGCAACGTCATCAGCGGGTCCTGCAGGATGATGCCCGACAAGGAACGTACATTCACGCTTTCCGCCTGCGTGCGCAGCTTGTCGAAGGCCTCGACCGTATGCCTGAGCACGGGCAGTTCCGCGCCGGCAAGCGACAATACCCAGGCGTCGGTATCTGGCAGGGGATGGTCGATCAGCATGCATGTACCCGCTCGGGAATGAAACATGCGCTGATTATGGCAGTACATGAGGGGCGTGGCGGCTTCAGGTCATTGAAATCATGCCGGATATCCCTTGATGCAAGAAAAAATTCGCGCAGGGGGTTTACAAGCGCTTTTGTGCTGCCTATAATTTCCCTTTTCCTGCTGCCAGTCATTGGCGGCCCACTTCGACTAGGGGTGGAAGTGGAAGGATCTTTAAAAACTGGACAACCGATAGGTGTGGGTACTTGTTGGGTTGTGGTTGATGTTTTGGGTGCTGAGATCGAAGGCGCCTGGGCGGATCGGGAAACTGGTCTGGGCTTGAAGCTACGTTGATCGCATCAAGAGACAAGTGCTCATACGAAGAAATACCCGATGGGCTATTGAAAGATGGTTTATCGGGCCGAAGATTCGTTTTGAGTAGAAGTATGTAAGTAAGACGCAGGAATTGAACTGAAGAGTTTGATCCTGGCTCAGATTGAACGCTGGCGGAATGCTTTACACATGCAAGTCGAGCGGCATCGCGGGAAGGGTAACCGGACTGGCGGCGAGCGGCGAACGGGTGAGTAACACATCGGAACGTACCCAGTCGTGGGGGATAACCACTCGAAAGAGTGGCTAATACCGCATACGACCTGAGGGAGAAAGCGGGGGATCGGAGACGACCTCGCGCGATTGGAGCGGCCGATGTCTGATTAGCTGGTTGGTGGGGTAAAGGCCTACCAAGGCGACGATCAGTAGCTGGTCTGAGAGGACGACCAGCCACACTGGGACTGAGACACGGCCCAGACTCCTACGGGAGGCAGCAGTGGGGAATTTTGGACAATGGGGGGAACCCTGATCCAGCCATTCCGCGTGAGTGAAGAAGGCCTTCGGGTTGTAAAGCTCTTTCGGCAGGGAAGAAACGGACTGGGCTAATACCCTGGTTTACTGACGGTACCTGAAGAAGAAGCACCGGCTAACTACGTGCCAGCAGCCGCGGTAATACGTAGGGTGCGAGCGTTAATCGGAATTACTGGGCGTAAAGCGTGCGCAGGTGGTTGTTTAAGACAGATGTGAAATCCCCGGGCTCAACCTGGGAACTGCGTTTGTGACTGGACAGCTAGAGTGCGGCAGAGGGGGGTGGAATTCCACGTGTAGCAGTGAAATGCGTAGAGATGTGGAGGAACACCGATGGCGAAGGCAGCCCCCTGGGCCAGCACTGACGCTCATGCACGAAAGCGTGGGGAGCAAACAGGATTAGATACCCTGGTAGTCCACGCCCTAAACGATGTCAACTAGGTGTTGGGGAAGGAGACTTTCTTAGTACCGCAGCTAACGCGTGAAGTTGACCGCCTGGGGAGTACGGTCGCAAGATTAAAACTCAAAGGAATTGACGGGGACCCGCACAAGCGGTGGATGATGTGGATTAATTCGATGCAACGCGAAAAACCTTACCTACCCTTGACATGCCAGGAATCCCGGAGAGATTTGGGAGTGCCCGAAAGGGAGCCTGGACACAGGTGCTGCATGGCTGTCGTCAGCTCGTGTCGTGAGATGTTGGGTTAAGTCCCGCAACGAGCGCAACCCTTGTCATTAGTTGCCATCATTTGGTTGGGCACTCTAATGAGACTGCCGGTGACAAGCCGGAGGAAGGTGGGGATGACGTCAAGTCCTCATGGCCCTTATGGGTAGGGCTTCACACGTCATACAATGGTCGGTACAGAGGGTTGCCAAGCCGCGAGGTGGAGCCAATCCCAGAAAGCCGATCGTAGTCCGGATCGCAGTCTGCAACTCGACTGCGTGAAGTCGGAATCGCTAGTAATCGCGGATCAGCATGCCGCGGTGAATACGTTCCCGGGTCTTGTACACACCGCCCGTCACACCATGGGAGTGGGTTTCACCAGAAGTAGGTAGTCTAACCGCAAGGGGGGCGCTTACCACGGTGAGATTCATGACTGGGGTGAAGTCGTAACAAGGTAGCCGTATCGGAAGGTGCGGCTGGATCACCTCCTTTCTAGAGAAACCACAAGTACCCACAACCTATCGGTTGTTGAAAGCTGTCAAACGGGTCTGTAGCTCAGCTGGTCAGAGCACCGTCTTGATAAGGCGGGGGTCGATGGTTCGAACCCATCCAGACCCACCAAGCGTCAAGGCGGACAATCGAATCATTGCCGATCAAGCAGTTGAAGTACTGTGTTTGGTTGGTGGATGTTTGGTTGGTCCGGATTGAATGCGTCAGGCGAAGCATGGCGGATTCAAAGGGGGATTAGCTCAGCTGGGAGAGCACCTGCTTTGCAAGCAGGGGGTCGTCGGTTCGATCCCGTCATCCTCCACCAATGCCGTGAGGTGTCAGGAGTGCAGCATCGAGTGCAGAGACATGCGCCCGAGGCCTCACCCCTCACCCCTTACAGGGTTGAGACAGTTCTTTAAAAATTTGGAAGAAGTAAATGTTCTGTATTCTTCGGAATGCTGGGGAATACCTGGTATGAAGGGGGATACGGGCATGGGTTGTGATTGTATCGTTGCATCCTGGTGTTTTATCAGGGTGCGGCACAAGCGTGACACGCGAGTTCTGTAACCGCGACTGACAGTCAGCCAGTCCGCAAGGTTATAGGATCAAGCGAATAAGTGCATGTGGTGGATGCCTTGGCGATTACAGGCGATGAAGGACGTTGTAGCCTGCGAAAAGCTGCGGGGAGCTGGCAAACAAGCTTTGATCCGCAGATGTCCGAATGGGGAAACCCGGCCCGCAAGGGTCATCCCTGGCTGAATACATAGGCCAGAGGAAGCGAACCCGGTGAACTGAACCATCTAAGTAGCCGGAGGAAAAGAAATCAACCGAGATTCCCAAAGTAGTGGCGAGCGAAATGGGAACAGCCTGTACGATTTAACTGTTGTGTTATCAGAACGCTCTGGAAAGGGCGGCCATAGTGGGTGATAGCCCCGTATGAAAAAACACGGCAGCGGAACTAGGCGTACGACAAGTAGGGCGGGGCACGAGAAACCCTGTCTGAACATGGGGGGACCATCCTCCAAGGCTAAATACTCGTAATCGACCGATAGTGAACCAGTACCGTGAGGGAAAGGCGAAAAGAACCCCGGGAGGGGAGTGAAATAGATCCTGAAACCGCATGCATACAAACAGTGGGAGCCCCGCAAGGGGTGACTGCGTACCTTTTGTATAATGGGTCAGCGACTTACGTTTTGTTGCGAGCTTAACCGAATAGGGGAGGCGTAGCGAAAGCGAGTCTGATAAGGGCGCTTTAGTAGCAAGGCGTAGACCCGAAACCAGATGATCTACCCATGGCCAGGATGAAGGTGTGGTAACACACACTGGAGGTCCGAACCCACTAATGTTGAAAAATTAGGGGATGAGCTGTGGGTAGGGGTGAAAGGCTAAACAAATCTGGAAATAGCTGGTTCTCTCCGAAAACTATTTAGGTAGTGCCTCATGTATCACTCTCGGGGGTAGAGCACTGTAATGATTGCGGGGGTCATCGCGATTTACCGCGTCATAGCAAACTCCGAATACCGAGAAGTGCGAGCATGGGAGACAGACGGTGGGTGCTAACGTTCATCGTCAAGAGGGAAACAACCCAGACCGCCGGCTAAGGTCCCGAAGACATGGTTAAGTGGGAAACGAAGTGGGAAGGCATAGACAGTCAGGAAGTTGGCTTAGAAGCAGCCATCCTTTAAAGAAAGCGTAATAGCTCACTGATCGAGTCGTCCTGCGCGGAAGATGTAACGGGGCTCAAACCATGCACCGAAGCCGCGGATATCCGTAAGGATATGGTAGGAGAGCGTTCTGTAGGCCGTTGAAGGTGTCTCGTAAGGGATGCTGGAGGTATCAGAAGTGCGAATGCTGACATGAGTAGCGATAAAGGGAGTGAAAAGCTCCCTCGCCGAAAGCCCAAGGTTTCCTGCGCAACGTTCATCGGCGCAGGGTGAGTCGGCTCCTAAGGCGAGGCCGAAAGGCGTAGTCGATGGGAAACAGGTTAATATTCCTGTACCGATCTTGAATGCGATGGGGGGACGGAGAAGGTTAGGTCAGCCGGGTGTTGGACGTCCCGGTTCAAGCCTGTAGGCGTGCTGCGTAGGCAAATCCGCGCGGCTTAGCTGAGAGGTGATAACGAGTCTTCTTAGAAGACGAAGTGATTGATACCCTGCTTCCAGGAAAAGCCTCTAAGCTTCAGTTCAAGATTGACCGTACCGCAAACCGACACAGGTGGGCAGGATGAAAATTCTAAGGCGCTTGAGAGAACTCAGGAGAAGGAACTCGGCAAATTGACACCGTAACTTCGGGAGAAGGTGTGCCTCGATAAGGTGAAGTCCCCGCGGACGGAGCCGTAAGAGGTTGCAAAGAATCGGTGGCTGCGACTGTTTAATAAAAACATAGCACTCTGCAAACACGAAAGTGGACGTATAGGGTGTGACGCCTGCCCGGTGCCGGAAGGTTAAGTGATGGGGTGCAAGCTCTTGATCGAAGCCCCGGTAAACGGCGGCCGTAACTATAACGGTCCTAAGGTAGCGAAATTCCTTGTCGGGTAAGTTCCGACCTGCACGAATGGCGTAACGATGGCCACACTGTCTCCTCCTGAGACTCAGCGAAGTTGACATGGTTGTGAAGATGCAATCTCCCCGCGGCTAGACGGAAAGACCCCATGAACCTTTACTGTAGCTTTGCATTGGACTTTGACGGGACTTGTGTAGGATAGGTGGGAGGCTGTGAGACTCGGTCGCTAGATCGAGAGGAGCCATCCTTGAAATACCACCCTGGTGTCGTTGAGGTTCTAACCTTGGACCGTGAATCCGGTTCGGGGACCGTGCATGGTAGGCAGTTTGACTGGGGCGGTCTCCTCCCAAAGGGTAACGGAGGAGTACGAAGGTCTCCTAGGTACGGTCGGACATCGTACTGATAGTGCAATGGCAAAAGGAGGCTTAACTGCGAGACCGACAAGTCGAGCAGGTGCGAAAGCAGGTCATAGTGATCCGGTGGTTCTGTATGGAAGGGCCATCGCTCAACGGATAAAAGGTACTCTGGGGATAACAGGCTGATTCCGCCCAAGAGTTCATATCGACGGCGGAGTTTGGCACCTCGATGTCGGCTCATCACATCCTGGGGCTGTAGTCGGTCCCAAGGGTATGGCTGTTCGCCATTTAAAGTGGTACGTGAGCTGGGTTTAAAACGTCGTGAGACAGTTTGGTCCCTATCTGCCGTGGGCGCTGGAAGTTTGAGAGGACCTGCTCCTAGTACGAGAGGACCGGAGTGGACGTACCCCTGGTGTACCGGTTGTGACGCCAGTCGCATCGCCGGGTAGCTAAGTACGGAAGAGATAACCGCTGAAAGCATCTAAGCGGGAAACTCGCCTCAAGATAAGACTTCCCGGGGGCTCGACCCCCCTCAAGGGTCGTCCAAGACCAGGACGTTGATAGGCTGGGTGTGGAAGCGCAGCAATGCGTTAAGCTAACCAGTACTAATTGCCCGTGTGGCTTGATCCTATAACCTTGCGTGACTCCACGCCACAATCAAAACCCCACTTCTTCCAAATATCGCGATCCGCAACGCTCAAAAAGCCCCGCAGATCACACAGTTTCGTCTGGTGCCCATAGCAAGGTGGAACCACCCCTTCCCTTCCCGAACAGGACCGTGAAACACCTCCGCGCCAATGATATTGCCCACCCCGGGTGAGAAAGTAGGTCAGCGCCAGACCCCCAATACAAAGCCCTCAAGTACCCCACTTGAGGGCTTTGCGCTTTACAAAACAACACCGGTAACTGCAACCCTCGCACAGGGAAAAGAAATGCCGCTCGCGGATGACGCTACGTTCATACCTTCTTGCTCATCCGCGGACTGGGCGAAACGGTTTCGATGCGTTAAAATCGCCCGGTTCCAACAAATTGGCTGCCCATGAAAACCACTTTCCTTGATTTCGAACAGCCCATTGCCGAACTCGATGCGAAGATCGAGGCCTTGCGCTTTGCTCAGGATGATTCGGCGGTCGATATTTCCGAAGAAATCGGCCGCCTCGAAGTCAAAAGCCAGAATTTGTTGAAGGACATCTACAGCAAGCTCACACCCTGGCAGATTGCCCAGGTCGCGCGTCATCCGCAGCGTCCTTATACGCTGGATTACGTCGAGCAAATATTCACGGATTTTGAAGAGCTTCACGGTGACCGCAGCTTTGCGGATGACCAGGCGATCGTCGGCGGACTGGCGCGTTTCAATGGACAGTCCGTGATGGTCATCGGCCATCAAAAGGGTCGGGATACGAAAGAGAAGATTCTTCGCAATTTCGGCATGCCGCGCCCCGAAGGCTATCGCAAGGCGCTGCGTTTGATGCGGTTGGCGGAGAAGTTCGGGATACCGGTGATTACTTTCGTCGATACGCCGGGCGCTTATCCGGGGATCGGCGCTGAAGAGCGGGGCCAGTCGGAAGCCATCGGGCGCAATCTGCTGATCATGGCAGAACTCAAGGTGCCCCTGATCACTACGATCATCGGCGAAGGAGGCTCCGGCGGCGCGCTGGCCATTGCGGTGGGCGATGCCGTGCTGATGCTGCAATATTCAACCTATTCGGTGATTTCTCCGGAAGGCTGTGCCTCCATTCTCTGGAAAAGCTCGGAACGTGCCTGCGATGCCGCGGAAACCATGGGAATCACGGCAGGCCGCCTGAAAACGCTGGGATTGATCGACCGGGTCGTCAATGAGCCGGTCGGTGGAGCGCATCGCGCCCCTCATGCCATTGCGGCTTCATTGCGGAAGGCGATTCAGGACGCTTTGCGTCAGGTGACTGATCTTGCGCCGGCTGAGTTGATCGAGCGCCGCTATGCGCGCCTGATGAGCTATGGCAAATACAAGGAACAGCGCGCCGCCTGAGAGCGAGAGGCTGCTGGCGCAACTTTCAGCTTCCCTCAAGCGACATTTGCCGTTGGCTTCGGCGCGAAAGCGCTTGGTCGTCGGCCTGTCCGGCGGCCGTGACTCGGTTGCCCTGCTGCACGCCCTGCATGAATTGCAAGCCGGCTTCGACTATGAGCTGGCTGCTTGCCACGTGCATCACGGCATCAGTCCGCATGCGGATGAATGGCTGACGTTTTGCAGCCGGTTTTGCCAGCGTCTGCAGGTTCCATTGACCTGTGTTGCCGTGACGGTGCCGCGCGATGCCGCTGAAGGGCTGGAAGCGGCGGCCCGCGCCTGCCGTTACGCAGCTTTTTCACGGCTCGATGCCGATTGTCTGGTGCTCGGACAGCATCTTGGCGACCAGGCCGAAACCTTGTTGTTCAACCTCTTGCGCGGTGGCGGCGTGCATGGTGCGCGCGGCATGCCCGAATCGCGCTGGTTGCGTTCGGGTCTTGCGTTGCTGCGTCCTCTACTGGCGATGCCGCGCGGCGAAATCGAACGCTACCTGCAGGCGCATGATCTGGCGTGGATAGATGATGAAAGCAATCTCGACGTGCGGCATTCGCGAAACTTTCTGCGGCATCGCATCATTCCCGAGTTGCGTATGCGTTTCCCGGCAGTGGAAGGGCGGTTTGCGGCGGCGGCGGGGCGTTTTGCCGAAGCCGCCGAACTGCTGGATGAGCTTGCCGTTGCCGACCTGGGCGAGGTGCCGGCGAGCTTTCCTGTGCCCGTCGCGACGCTGGCTGCGCTGAATGAGCCCCGGGCGCGCAACTTGCTGCGTTATCTGCTGGTCCGGCAGGGGGTGAAGATTCCGAGTGAAGCGCGCCTCAAGGAAGCGCTGCGCCAGTTGCTGGAGGCCGCAGCGGATCGCCATCCGGCGCTGATCCTGGGGGAATGGCGGTTGTTTCGCCAGCGTCGCGAGGTCAGGCTCGAAAAAACCCTGGGGAAGCTTTGCGACAATGAGATAAAATAACAAGTTACCCTGTTTGTTTAACCTCGTTTGGAGTAAAGCATGGCTGTTGAACGTACCCTTTCCATTATCAAACCCGATGCCGTTGCCAAGAATGTGATCGGCAAGATTTATTCCCGCTTCGAAGACAATGGCCTGAAGATCATTGCCGCGCGGATGATTCATCTGTCGCGCCAGGAGGCCGAAGGCTTTTACGCCGTGCATCGCGAGCGTCCCTTTTTCAAGGATCTGGTCGAGTTCATGATTTCCGGTCCGGTGATGGTGCAGGTACTGGAAGGTGAAGGCGCCGTTCTGAAGAACCGTGACCTGATGGGGGCAACGGATCCCAAGCAGGCCGCACCGGGAACCATACGTGCCGATTTCGCACAAAGTATCGATGCCAATGCAGTGCATGGTTCGGATGCGCCGGAAACCGCAGCGGTTGAAATTGCCTATTTCTTTCCGGCGCTGAACGTTTACTCGCGTTAAACACTCAATGTTCAAGGCGTGATTCAGTGCGTTTGCGGAACTTTGACTTTGAGTGTCCGTTTGTTTTACGCCTCAAAACATCGCATGAGCCAGGATAAAGTCAATCTTCTCGATCTTGATGCTGCCGGACTTGCGGCATTCTTTTCCCGCCTGGGCGAAACGCCCGGGCGGGAGCGGATGCGCGCCCGGCAGGTCATGCGCTGGATGCATCAGGGCGGGATCGACGACTTTTCCCTGATGACGGATGTCGCCAAGACGCTGCGCGAGCGGCTTGGCGATGTGGCCCGTGTACTGCCGCCGGCGTTGGTGCGCGACAGCGCCTCTGACGACGGTACGCGCAAGTTTCTGTTTGACGTGGGCAGCGGCAATGCAATCGAGACCGTCTTCATTCCGGAAGATCGGCGCGGTACGCTCTGCATCTCCAGCCAGGCGGGCTGTGCGCTGGATTGCGCGTTTTGTTCGACCGGCAAGCAGGGCTTCAATCGCAATCTGACCGTTGCCGAAATCATCGGCCAGTTGTGGCAGGCCAGCCGCCTGCTCGGTGACGGAAAGATCGGTGGCGACAGCGGCGAGCGCATCATCAGCAATGTCGTCATGATGGGCATGGGCGAACCGCTGGCCAATCTGGAAAATGTCATTTCCGCCTTGCGGCTGATGCTCGATGATCATGCCTATGGCTTGTCGCGGCGGCGGGTTACGGTGTCCACCTCGGGCATCGTGCCCGGTATGGACCGCCTGCGTGAGGAGTGCCCCGTTGCCCTGGCCGTTTCGCTGCATGCGCCGAATGATGCGTTGCGCGATCGGTTGGTGCCGATCAATCGCAAATACCCCCTGGCGCAACTGATGGCGGCCTGCCAGCGCTACCTCGAACGGGCGCCGCGTGATTTCATTACTTTCGAATATGTCATGCTCGATGGCGTCAATGATCGTGACGGCGATGCCCGCGAGCTGCTTGCCCTGACGCGGGATGTCCCCTGCAAGTTCAATTTGATTCCATTCAATCCGTTTCCGCATTCCGGTTTCCGCCGCTCGGCTCCGGAACGCATCCGGCGTTTTGCCGACATCATGATGGCGGCGGGGCTCGTCACGACGACGCGCAAGACGCGTGGCGATGACATCGATGCGGCCTGCGGCCAACTGGCTGGGCAGGTTCAGGATCGGACGCAACGAACGCAGCGAGCCCAACGAACGCAACCTGCAGCAGCAGGCGCGCGCCGGACGATTCCGATTCAGAAGCAGCGAGAGGAGGATGCATGTTGCCATTGAGACATGTTGCGAGCAGCGGATTGTCGGCAGTCGTACTGCTGCTGGCCGGGTGCGCCACGGAACTTGCCGGCGTGGAGCGTTCTGCCGAGCAGCCGGTTTCCCAGCAGGCGGCGACGAGTGACAGCCAGCAGCGTGCCAAGGTGCATACCGAGCTTGGCGCGTTGTACCTGCAGAACGCCAACTTGGCGGTCGCGCTCGATGAAGCGCGGGTTGCCCTTTCGGCAGATCCGGGCTATGCGCCGGCCTATAGCCTGATGGGATTGACTTACATGCAGATGCGGGAAAATGCCTCTGCCGAGAAAAGCTTCGAACAGGCTTTGCGCATTGCGCCGAACGATCCTGAAATCAACAATAATTTCGGCTGGTTTTTGTGTCAGACCGGGCGTGAACAGCGCTCGCTGTCTTATTTCAACATTGCAATCAAGAGTCCGTTGTATGCCACGCCGGCAATGCCCCTCACCAATGCCGGCATCTGCCTGCTGCGTCTGAAGGACGACAAGGGGGCTGAAGAATATTTCATGCGCGCCCTGAAGTTCGATCCGGAAAATATCCGGGCGATTTTCCTGCTGGCCGATATCTGTTATCGCCAGGACCGTCTGTCGGCTGCGCGCCTGCACCTGTCTGAATTGCAAAAGCTGGTCGAGCCGAGTGCCGAGTTGGTCTGGCTGGCCTTGCGCATCGAGCGCAAATCGGGGAATCGCCAAAGCGAGGCGCGTTATGCCGCCCAGTTGCGCCAGGACTTTGTGGGCAGTCCCGAACATCTCAAGTTGCTGCAGGGACAATACGAATGAACGATCTGCTTGATTCGGCTGAAATTCCCGCAGGCACCGATGGCGTGGATGGTGCGGATGCTGCGGATGGCTTTGCCGATGCGCGGTTGAGTCAGCCTGTCCCGTTGGCTGGAACTCTGGGCCAGTCGCTGTCGGCGGCTCGGCAGGCGCGAGGGCTTTCGGTGGCGGATGTCGCCCAGGCCATCAAGTTCGGTGCCCGCCAGATCGAGGCAGTGGAACGGGACGATTTCAGCAAGCTGCCCGGCGCCACCATGGTGCGCGGTTTCATTCGCAGTTATGCCAAGTTGCTGCATATCGACCCGGTTGCCTTGCTTGCCCTTTACGACAAACAGGTTCCGGCGGCGATTGCTGCAATCGCGGTGTTGCCTGATGCGGGCGCGCCCTTGCCCCAGTTTGGCGGACGCGGCAATCCGCTGTTCAGATTCTGGCTGCCGGCCAGCAGTATCGTCGTGTTGCTGGTTGCCATCGGCGTCTATTTCTTTTGGCAGCCTTTGCCGCTGTCCATGCCGTCTGCTGCAGTGCCTTCGGAACCGGCTGATGCCACGGGCTTGCCACCCGCTGATGGTGGTAGCGCTAGCGAGCCTGTCTCCGCCCTGCCGGCAACGGCCGAGGCGCTGGCGGCAGCCTCTTCATCCGGGATGCCTGTCACGCTCACGCCATCCGAGACCGGCGCGGCAACTGCAATCCCGGCTTCGCCGGGCATGGTCGCCACGGGCGCAACGTCTGCAGTGGATCCGGAGGCTCATCGTCTGGTATTCGTTTTCGATCAAGTCTCCTGGGTCGAGGTGAAGGATGCCACGGCGAACGTGATATTTGCCCAGAACAATCTGCCCGGCACGCAACAGGTCATCAGCGGACGGCCGCCGTTTGCCGTGGTGGTGGGCAATGCGCCGCATGTGCGCCTGCTTTATGAAGATCGCCAGGTGGATTTGCAGCCTTACACCAAGGTCGATGTCGCACGGTTCAATCTGGAATGACTAGCCCGGAAAACTGGAGCGCTGAAGTGCGCCTGCCGCGCCGCCGCACGCGTCGTGTGATGATCGGCAAGGTTGCGGTCGGTGGTGATGCGCCGGTCATCGTGCAGTCGATGACCAATACCGATACGGCAGACTACATCGCCACGGCGTTGCAGGTGGCGCAACTGGCGCGCGCCGGCTCGGAGATCGTCCGCGTCACGGTGAATACCCGCGAGGCGGCGGTAGCGGTGCCGAAGCTGCGCGATCAATTGCTGAAGATGAATGTCGATGTGCCCCTGGTGGGCGATTTTCATTTCAACGGCCACAAGTTGCTGGAAGAAGTGCCGGCGTGTGCCGCCGCACTCGACAAGCTGCGCATCAATCCGGGCAATGTCGGCAAGGGCAAGAGCCGCGACGAGCAATTCGCCCGCCTGATCGAGATTGCCTGTCACCATGACAAGCCGATACGCATCGGTGTCAACTGGGGCAGTCTCGATCAGGCGCTGCTGGCGCGCATCATGGACGAGAATGCGGCGCGCGCGGTGCCGCGGGGCGCCGTTGCCATCATGCGCGAGGCGATGGTCGCCTCGGCGCTGGAAAGCGCGGCAAAGGCCGAAGAGCTGGGGCTGGCGGGCGACAAGATCATTCTCTCCTGCAAGGTGTCTGCGGTGCAGGATCTGATCGCCATTTATCGTGACCTTGCCGAGCGCTGCGACTATCCCTTGCATCTCGGTCTGACCGAAGCGGGCATGGGATCGAAAGGTATCGTTGCTTCCACCGCAGCGCTGGCCGTGCTGCTGCAGGAAGGCATCGGCGACACCATCCGTGTTTCGTTGACGCCGGAGCCCAATGGCGACCGCACGCGCGAAGTCATCGTCGCTCAGGAAATCCTGCAGACCATGGGGCTGCGCGCGTTCACCCCGCTGGTGGCCGCCTGCCCGGGCTGTGGCCGCACCACCAGCACGGTGTTCCAGGAGCTGGCGCAGGACATCCAGGATTACGTGCGAGAACGTATGCCCGAGTGGCGCGACCAGCGCATCGGTGTGGAGAACATGACCCTGGCGGTGATGGGCTGCGTGGTGAATGGCCCGGGCGAGAGCAAGCACGCCAGCATCGGCATCAGTCTGCCGGGCACGGGCGAAGCCCCGGTTGCACCGGTGTATGTCGATGGCGAGCGCACGGTGACGCTGAAAGGCGACAACATCGCGGGCGAATTCCGCGCCATCATTGACGAATACGTGATCCGCAAGTATCCGGCGCGGATTGAGTATTGATATCGGTTGATTCAGAGACTCATGAGCCAGACATTGCAAGCCATACGCGGGATGAATGACATCCTGCCCGATGAAGCCGAATTGTGGGAACAGTTCGAGGAGATCGTGCGTTCCTGGCTGCAGGGTTACGGCTACCGCCCCATCCGCATGCCGCTGGTCGAACCGACTCCGCTGTTTGCCCGCGCCATCGGCACGGTCACCGACATCGTCGAGAAGGAAATGTATTCCTTCACCGATAGCCTCAACGGCGAGCAACTGACGCTGCGCCCCGAAGGCACCGCCGGCTGCGTGCGCGCCGTGATGCAGCACAACCTGCTGTATGACGGCCCCAAGCGCCTGTGGTACCAAGGGCCGATGTTCCGTCACGAGCGGCCGCAGAAAGGCCGCTACCGCCAGTTCCACCAGGTGGGTGTCGAGGCGCTGGGCTTTGCCGGACCGGATATCGACGCCGAGCAGATCATGATGTGCCAGCGTCTGTGGGACGACCTGGGACTGGAGGACATCCGCCTCGAACTCAATACGCTGGGGCAGGCCGAGGAGCGCCAGCAGCATCGCAGCGCGCTGATCGCGCATTTCGAGCAGCATGCGGCGCAACTCGATGCCGATGCGCAGCGCCGTCTGCATGCCAATCCGCTGCGCATCCTCGACAGCAAGAATCCGGCGATGCAGGAAATCGTCGAGCGCGCGCCGAAGCTGATCGACTACCTGGGCCGTGAATCGCTGCAGCACTTCGCAGGCGTGCAGGCCCTGCTCAAGGATGCGGGAATTCCGTTCCGCATCAACCCGCGCCTGGTGCGCGGCCTCGACTATTACAACCTGACGGTTTTCGAGTGGGTCACCGAAAGCCTCGGCGCGCAGGGCACGGTCTGTGCCGGCGGCCGCTACGATGGACTGATTGCCCAACTGGGCGGCAAGCCGGCGCCGGCCTGCGGATTCGCCATGGGGGTGGAGCGCCTGCTGGCGCTCTGGCAGGCGCAAGGCGGGCAACTGGAGGCCGTCGGAACGGATGTCTATCTCGTCCATCAGGGCGAGGGCGAAGGCGAGAAAGCCCGGCATCTGGCTTTCCGCGTTGCCGAGGGCTTGCGCGACAACGGTTACGCGGTGCAACTGCATTGCGGCGGCGGCAGTTTTAAATCGCAGATGAAACGCGCCGATGCATCGGGCGCAACCTTCGCCGTCATCATCGGTGATGAAGAAGCGGCGGCGGCCGAAGTCACGTTGAAACCACTCCGCGAAACCGGCGAGCAGCGTCGTGTCGCGGTCGATCAGTTGGCCGAGGTGATCGGCGAGCGGTTATTTGCATGGGAAGATGAAAATGGCAGTCTATGATCACGAAGAGCAGGAACAGCTCGACGAACTGAAAGCCTGGTGGCGGCAGTACGGCAATCTGGTGACTGGCGCGCTGCTGGTCGTCGCCATCGGCCTGGCCGGCTGGCAAGGCTGGAATTGGTGGCAGCGCGAGCAGTCGCTGCAGGCAAGCGCGTTGTATACGCTTGTCGAACGTGCGGCTGAGGCGCGTGATGCCAAGAGGATCGCTGATGCGGCTGGTGAATTGATCAACAAGTATGCCGGCACCCGCTATGCCGTCATGGCGGCGTTGCTTTCGGCGCGCACGCAGATCGAGGCGGGCGACATGAAGGCGGCCAGGACCCAGCTCGATTGGGCGCAGACGCATGCAAAGGACAGCGAGTTGCGCGATCTGGCGCGTCTGCGTCTGGCCGAGCTGCTGCTCGAGGAAAAATCCTACGACGAAGCCTTGCAGACGCTGAGTGCCGAACCGGCCGCGCCGTTCGTGCCGCGTTATGCCGAAGTGAGGGGCGATGTGCTCGTTGCGCAAGGCAAGATCGAAGACGCGGAAAAGTCCTATCAATCAGCGCTCGACAAGCTCGGCGAGCTGCAGAAGAGTGCAAATCCGGCGCAACAGCAGAGCGCTTATCGCGACATGTTGCTGGTCAAACTTGAATCGCTTGCGATGGTAGGAGGCAAACAACCATGATGAAGCATGGCTCCGTGAAACTCGAAATCTATTGCGTGCTTGCTGCGGTGAGTGTGCTGCTGGCTGGCTGCGCGTCGTGGAATCCGTTTGCCAGCGAACCCAAGCAGAAGCCGGCGGAATTGACCGCCTTCACGCCGACGGCGGAAGTGCGCAGCGACTGGCAGGCCAATGTCGGCCGCAGCGAGGAATACACCTTCACTCCGCTGGTCGCGGGCAACAACGTCTATGCGGCAGCCAAGGACGGCACGCTGGCTCGCTACGACAACGGACGGCAGGAATGGCGCATCAACGTCGGTCAGCCGCTGTCTGCGGGTGTCGGCGGTAACGGCAGGGTGGTGGCGGTCGGTTCGCCCAAGGGCGAGGTGCTGGTTTTCGATGCGGCGAATGGTCAGTTGGCCTGGAAGGCGCAGGTCAGTTCGGAAGTGCTTGCCGCGCCGGCGGTGAATGAACAGCTCGTCGTCGTACGCAGTGGCGATGCGCGCATCTTCGCTTTCGACATCAAGACGGGCAAGCGGCTGTGGGTCTATCAGCGCAGCACGCCGACGTTGTCCTTGCGCACTCCCGTTGGCGTGGCGTTCGGCGGACGCAGCATACTCGCCGGTTTTCCCGGCGGCAAACTGGTGGCTCTGAATCCGGCCAATGGCGCCCCCGTGTGGGAAAGCACCGTGGCGCTACCCAAGGGAACGACGGAACTGGAACGTATTGCCGATCTCACCAGCGTGCCGGTGGTGTCCGGCAGTTCGGTCTGCGCCTCTGCATATCAGGGTCGCGTTGCCTGCTTCGATCTGGGCAATGGCAACCTGAACTGGTCACGGGACATTTCCAGCATCAGCGGCATCGACGTCGACCACAAGGGCGTTTATTTGAGCGACGAAAATGGCATCGTGCAGGCCTATGACCACAATAACGGCGCGAGCCTCTGGAAGCAGGACAAGCTGCGCTACCGGGTGCTTTCCAAGCCCGTCGCGGTCGGCCGGTATGTTGCCGTCGGCGACAAGTTCGGTGTGGTGCATGTGCTGCGTTCCGACAATGGCGAGTTTGCCGCGCGCTTCACGACCGATGGCACGGCGCTGAGTGCGAATCCGCAGCGCTTCCGCGACGGTTTCGTCGTGCAGACGCGCAATGGTTCGCTGCATGCGCTGTTCGTGAAATGACGCGCTCGATGCAATCGGTACAATCGGTCCGCTTCGTGATTTCAGTACCTGCCCGCAGCGCGGCAGACACACCTGTCGCACCTGCCGCATGAAGCCCACGCTCGTCATCGTCGGTCGGCCCAATGTCGGCAAGTCGACGCTGTTCAATCGCCTGACCCGGACCCGGGATGCCCTGGTCGCCGATCAGCCGGGCTTGACGCGGGATCGGCACTACGGCCACGGCCGGGTTGGCGGACGTGATTACCTGGTGGTCGATACCGGCGGCTTCGAGCCATCGGCAAAAAGCGGCATCGTCCATGAAATGGCGCGCCAGGCCGAAGCCGCGATTGCGGAGGCCGACATGTTGCTGTTCGTCGTCGATGGCCGCAGCGGCCTGACGCCGCAGGACCGCTCCATTGCCGATCGGTTGCGGCGCAGCGGCCGGCCGCTGCTGCTGGTGGTCAACAAGGCCGAGGGAATGAATCGTCCCGTGGTGGCGGCGGAGTTTCACGAACTGGGCTGCGGCGCGCCGCTGGTGATTTCCGCCGCGCATGGGGATGGCGTGCGCGAACTGGTCGAGGAGGCGCTGGCCCCTTTCCCCGAGGTGCAGACGGAAGAGGATGCGCAGGCCGGGCCACGCGTCGCGATTGCCGGACGGCCCAACGTCGGCAAGAGCACCTTCATCAATGCCCTGCTGGGTGAAGAGCGGGTGATCGCCTTCGACATGCCCGGCACCACGCGCGATGCCATCGAGGTGCCCTTCACCCGCGAGGGGCGCGACTACGTTCTGATCGACACCGCCGGTCTGCGTCGGCGCGGCAAGGTCTTCGAGGCAATCGAAAAATTCTCGGTGATCAAGACGCTGCAGGCGATCGAGCAAAGCAACGTGGTGGTGCTGATGGTCGATGCCAGCCAGGACATTTCCGATCAGGACGCGCATATCGCCGGCTTCACTCTGGAAGCCGGCCGCGCCCTGGTGGTGGCGGTGAACAAGTGGGATGCGATTGACGGCTATCGCCGTGCGCAGATCAAGCAGGACATCGAACGCAAACTGAATTTTCTCGGTTTCGCCCGTATCCATTACATCTCCGCGCTGCGCGGCGAAGGCATCTCCGGCGTCATGGGATCGGTGGACAAGGCCTGGAATGCCGCCATGGCGAAGCTGTCCACGCCGCGGTTGACGCGGGCGCTGCAGGCCGCCGTCAACAAACAGGCGCCGCCGCGTCATGGCATCTTCCGGCCGAAGATGCGCTACGCCCATCAGGGCGGACAGAATCCACCGATCATCGTGATTCATGGCAACGCACTCGAGCACGTGCCGGATTCCTATCGCCGCTATCTCGAACACGGCTTCATGGTTGCCTTCAAGCTGCAGGGCACGCCGCTGCGCGTGCAATTCAAAAGCACGGAGAACCCGTTTGTCGACAAGCCGCCATCGACGCGCCCGAAAGCCGCCGTTACCCGGCGCGGCAAGCCGGACGCTGCGGCTGCGCCGCGCAAGGCCGTCGTGCGCGCGGCCGGCAAATCGGGCACGCCGCCTCGCCGTTCCGCAAAGTCGCCGGCAAAGTAGCTCCGCCGGCAAAAATGCCTTAAATTAGCGACACAACTCCTATAAGAAGGACTCACCATGAGCAACAAAGGACAGATGTTGCAGGACCCGTTTCTCAACACCCTGCGCAAGGAACATGTTTCCGTTTCGATCTATCTGGTCAACGGCATCAAGCTGCAGGGCCAGATCGAGTCGTTCGACCAGTACGTCGTCCTGCTCAAGAATACGGTGACGCAGATGGTCTATAAGCACGCCATTTCGACCATCGTGCCGGGCCGGCCGGTGACCATCAATCAGGACGTCGATGACTGATGTTGTGCGCAGTATTTGCAGTGCTGCATGCGGCGCTCGGCACCGCAAGTGACTTCCGAACCGCTGCCGATGTCTGACAAGCCCGCGCAGGGCGGCAATTCAACCAGGGCCATCCTGGTTCAGCTGGATTTCGGCACGGGAGGCTATGCCGAACATCTTGCGGAATTCGAATTGCTTGCCGCCAGTGCCGGAGCGCAAACGCAGGCGGTGATCCACGGCAAGCGGCATGCGCCGGATGCCGCGACATTCGCCGGCAAGGGTAAGGCGGAGGAAATCGCTGCCGCGGTGCGCCTGCATGAGGCCGCCGTCGTCATCTTCAATCACGAACTGAGCGCCGGCCAGCAGCGCAACCTGGAAAAAGTCGTTGCCTGCCGCGTCATCGACCGCAGCGCCCTGATCCTCGATATTTTCGCCCTGCGCGCCAAGAGCCACGAAGGCAAGCTGCAGGTCGAACTCGCCCAGTTGCAGCATCTGGCCACTCGCCTGGTGCGCGGTTGGACCCATTTGGAACGGCAGAAGGGCGGCATCGGCCTGCGCGGTCCCGGCGAAACCCAGTTGGAAACCGACCGCCGCCTGCTCGGCAAGCGGGTGGCGCTGCTCAAGGATCGCCTCAAGCAGCTCGAACGCCAGCGCGCCGTGCGTCGCCGCGCGCGCAACCGGCGCGAGATGTTGAGAGTTTCGCTGGTCGGCTATACCAATGCCGGCAAGTCCACCCTGTTCAACGCGCTGACCAAGGCGGGCGCCTATGCCGCCGACCAGCTTTTCGCCACGCTCGATACCACCACGCGCCGCCTGTACCTGGCGGAAGCCGGGCAGATCGTGCTTTCCGATACCGTCGGTTTCATCCGCGATCTGCCGCATGCGCTGGTGGCGGCTTTCCACGCAACCCTGGAGGAGACGGCCGACTCGGATCTGCTGCTGCACGTCGTCGATTCCGCCAGTCCCGATCGCGATCAACAGATCGACGCGGTAAATCGGGTGTTGAGCGAAATCGGCGCGGCCGACGTGCCGCAGATCGTCGTCTGGAACAAGATCGACGCAACCCATGCCGAAGCGGGAATCGAGCGTGACGAGTATGCTAGAATTTCGCGCGTTCGTTTGAGTGCGCGCAGCGGGGCGGGACTTGATCTGCTGCGTGCGGCACTGACGGAAATCGCGCTTGAGCATCGGGATCGTGACACGGCTCAGGCGGGGCCGGAGCAAGCGGCGGAACCGCCTCCCGAAGCGGCTGCATCGGCATCCTAGCAGTCGCTCCCGGGGTTCTTGCTCGTTGTTCGCTGCTCGCCGATTTGCCACTGCGCTACTTTCCTTTCTTTTTCCTGACCACGGGTTAACCAAGTGATTGCAGCAATATTCATGTCCATGAACGACCACGGCTGGGGTAACCGTCCGGATCCCGGCGGAAACAGAGGCGGACAGGGCGACGGGCCGCCCGATCTCGAAGAACTCTGGCGCGATTTCAATCGCCGTCTTTCGACCCTGTTCGGCAAGAAAGGCGGCGGCGGTTTCGGCGGCAATGATGCCCGGCCGCCCCTCAACATGCGCCAGATGGGTGGCGGCGTGTTCATGCTGGTGGTGCTCGTGCTCGTCATGTGGCTGGGCAGCGGCATCTACATCGTCGATGAGGGCCAGCGCGGCATCGTGCTGCGCTTCGGCAGCTTCGACCGCATCACCAACTCGGGGCCGAACATGCGCCTGCCGTGGCCGATCGAAAGCCACGAGATCGTCGAGCTCTCGCGTGTGCGCACGATAGAAGTCGGCTATCGCGGCAGCAGCAATGTGCTCAAGGAAGCGCTGATGCTGACCGATGACGAAAACATCGTCATGGTGCAGTTCGCCGTGCAGTACCGCCTCAAGGATCCGCAGAACTTCCTCTTCAAGAACCGCTATCCGGACGAAGCCGTGATGGGCGCGGCCGAGACGGCGATCCGCGAGATCGTCGGCAAGAGCCGGATGGACTTCGTGCTCTACGAGGGGCGCGAGCAGATCGCGGCGAATACCAGCAAGCTGATCCAGGACATTCTCGATCGCTATGAAACCGGCGTGCTGGTGACCGCAGTCACCCTGCAAAGCACCCAGCCGCCCGAGCAGGTACAGGCCGCTTTTGATGATGCGGTGAAGGCGGGGCAGGATCGTGAGCGCCAGAAAAACGAAGGCCAGGCCTACGCCAATGACGTCATCCCGCGCGCCCGCGGTACGGCTTCCCGCCTGTTGCAGGAAGCCGAGGGTTACAAGCAGAGCGTGATTGCCAATGCCGAAGGCGAAGCCAGCCGCTTCAAGCAGATCCTCACCGAATACAGCAAGGCGCCGGAAGTGACGCGCAATCGCATGTATCTGGAAACCGTGCAGCAGGTGATGTCCAACACCAGCAAGGTGATGGTCGATTCACGCAGCAACAACAATCTGCTGTATCTGCCGCTCGATAAATTGATGCAGGCGGCGGGTGCGTCTTTGGCTTCGGGTGCTGCAAATCATGAGTCGGGTACGGCGCAGCATCCGGCGCAGCAGATGCCCGGCGAGTTGCCGTCGCAGCTCGGGCAGGACAGCGGTTTGTCGCGCCGCGACAGCTTGCGTTCGCGCGAACGGGGAGAAAGATGATGCTGCGTAACCTGCAAGCCTTTGCCGTAGTGCTGTTCGTTTCGCTGGTGACCTTGTCGATGTGCGTGTTCACCGTCGATCAGCGCTACTACGCCATCGTTTTCCAGTTGGGTGAAGTCGTCGAGGTGATCAACGAGCCCGGCCTGCACTGGAAATGGCCGCTGATCCAGAATGTCCGCACCTTCGACAACCGCATCCTGACCATGGAAACGCCCGAGCCGGAACGCTACCTGACGGCCGAGAAAAAACCGGTACAGGTGGATTCCTTCGTCAAGTGGCGCATCAGCGACGTCAAGCAGTACTACATCAGCGTGGGCGGCGACGAGTTCGTTGCCAAGACGCGTCTGGCGCAGACGGTCAATGCCGGCTTGCGCGAGGCGTTCGGCCGGCGTTCCGTGCATGACGTGGTATCCGGCGAGCGCGACATGATCATGGCCGAAGTGCAGCGCAAGGCCGATGCCGAGGCGCGTTCGCTCGGCGTGCAGATCATCGACGTGCGTCTGAAGCGTGTCGACTTCACGCCCGAGGTTTCCGATTCCGTGTATCGACGCATGGAAACCGAGCGCAAGCGCGTGGCCAATGAGCTGCGCTCGCAGGGCGCGGCCGAAGCCGAGAAGATCAAGGCCGACGCCGATCGCCAGCGTGAAATCATCGTCGCCGAAGCCTACCGCGATGCGCAGAAACTCAAGGGTGAAGGCGATGCCCGGGCGACGGCCATCTACGCCGAGTCCTTCGGCCGGAATCCGGAGTTCTATCGTTTCTATCGCAGCCTCGAAGCCTATCGCCAGAGTTTCAGGAGCAAGAACGACCTGCTGGTGATCGATCCCAGTTCGGATTTCTTCAAGTATCTGAAGAGCAGCGGCGGCAAGAACTGAAGCTGAAATCATGGATGGCTCGACTCTTTTGCTGGCGTTCGCGCTGATGCTGATCATTGAAGGCCTGATGCCGTTTCTCGCACCCAGGGTCTGGCGCGAAGGCTTTCGCCGCGTCACCGAGCTTGCCGATGGCCAGCTGCGTTTCCTCGGCCTGATCTCCATGCTGACCGGCCTGGTGTTGCTGATCATCTTCAAATAGGCCGTCACATGCGCCGTTGGTTACTCCCCGAAGCGATCGAAGACGCGCTGCCTGCCGAGGCATGGCATGTCGAAACCCTGCGCCGGCGGCTGCTCGACGAGTTTCATCGCCACGGCTACGAATACGTCATTCCGCCGCTGCTCGAATACGTCGAGTCGCTGCTTACCGGCAGTGGCCGCGACCTCGACCTGCGCACCTTCAAGCTGGTCGATCAGTTGTCGGGCCGCACCATGGGCGTGCGTGCCGACATCGCGCCGCAGGTCGCGCGCATCGACGCGCATCTGCTGAACCGCAAGGGCGTCACCCGCCTGTGCTATTGCGGCAGCGTGCTGCACACCCTGCCGGCGAATCTCACGGCCACGCGCCAGCCCCTGCAGATCGGCGCCGAACTGTATGGTCACGCCGGCGGCGGGGCGGATGCCGAAATACTGCATCTGCTGGCGCGCGCCCTGCAACTCAGCGGCGTGGCGGCCACGCGCATCGACCTCGGCCACGTCGGCGTATTCCGCGCGCTGGCCGCTGGCGCCGGCTTCGCGGGCGAGCACCTCGATGACCTGTTCGGCATGATGCAGGCCAAGGATCTGCCCGGCCTGCGCGAACTGCTTGCCGATGTCGCCGAGCCCTGCCGCGCGGGCCTGCTGGCCCTGCCGGCACTGTATGGCGACGTGACGGTGCTGGCGCGCGCGGCGGCAACCCTCCCGGCGCTGCCGGAAATCACCGCCGCGCTCGACGAATTGCGCGCGCTGGCGGCGACTTTGGGCGATCTGCCGATCAGCTTCGATCTGGGCGACCTGCGCGGCCTGCACTATCACAGCGGCGTCGTGTTCGCCGCGTACTGCGCCGGCTATCCCGGCGCCATTGCGCTGGGTGGGCGCTATGACAAGGTGGGCAAGGCCTTCGGCCGTGATCGCGCCGCGACCGGCTTCAGCCTCGATCTGCGCGAGCTGGCGCAACTGGCGCCGAATGGCCTGCCGCGCCGGGCCATCGTGGCGCCGCAGGCGACGGCTGGCGAAGCCGCAGCCCTGCGGCAAGCCGTGGCTGAACTGCGTGCCGGCGGTGAAATCGTCATCAACGCACTGCCGGGCGACACCCCGGCGGACTGGCACGAAGCCGGCTGTGACCGCCAACTGGTCTGGCGCGACGGCCGTTGGCAGACCGCTGAATTGAAATGAATCGGGCCAATCCGGCCCAGGTCAATCAGGAAAGACGGAAGTAATGGCAAAGAATGTCGTAGTCATCGGCACCCAGTGGGGCGATGAAGGAAAGGGCAAGATCGTCGACTGGCTGACCGATCATTCCCAGGGCGTCGTGCGCTTCCAGGGCGGCCACAATGCCGGGCACACCCTGGTCATCAACGGCAAGAAGACGGTGCTGCACCTGGTGCCCTCCGGCATCCTGCGCGACGGCGTGACCTGCTACATCGGCAACGGCGTGGTGCTCTCGCCCGAGGCGCTGATCAAGGAACTCGACGAGCTGCAGGCGGCCGGCATCGACGCCGAAGCGCGCCTGAAGATTTCCGAAGCCTGCCCGCTGATCCTGCCTTATCACCAGGCCATCGACGTGGCGCGCGAACAGGCGCGCGGCGAAAACAAGATCGGCACCACCGGCCGCGGCATCGGCCCGTGCTATGAAGACAAGGTGGCGCGTCGCGCCATTCGCCTGCAGGATCTGATGCGGCCCAAGCGTTTCGCCGAGAAGCTGGCCGAAGTGCTCGACTACCACAACTACATGCTGCAGCACTACTACCGCAGCGCGCCGGTGGACTTCCAGCAGGTGCTCGACGCCGCGCTGGCCATGGCGCCGCGCCTGGAGAAAATGGTCGCCGACGTGCCGCGCGCGCTCTACGACGCGCACAACAGCGGCGCCAACCTGCTGTTCGAAGGCGCCCAGGGCACGCTGCTCGACATCGACCACGGCACCTATCCTTTTGTCACCTCGAGCAACTGCGTGTCGGGCGCGGCCTCGGCCGGCGCGGGTGTCGGGCCGAACATGCTGCATTACGTGCTGGGCATCACCAAGGCTTACACCACGCGCGTCGGCAGCGGCCCGTTCCCGACCGAACTCTACGACGCGGTGGGCAAGCTCGATCCGGTCGGCAAGCATCTCGCCACCAAGGGCCACGAGTTCGGCGCGACCACCGGGCGCGCGCGGCGCTGCGGCTGGTTCGATGCAGCGGCGCTGAAGCGCTCGATCCAGATCAACGGTGTTTCCGGCCTGTGCGTGACCAAGCTCGATGTGCTCGACGGCGTCGAAGAACTCAAGCTGTGCACCGGCTACAAGCTGGAAGGTGTCCTGACCGACATCCTGCCGGTCGGCGCCGAGGAACTGTCGCGCTGCGAGCCGGTGTATGAAACCTTGCCGGGCTGGAAGGAAAGCACGGTCGGCGTCAAGACGCTGGAAGGGCTGCCGGCCACGGCACGCGCCTATCTCAAGCGCATCGAGGAAGTCTGCGCGGTGCCGGTGGACATGATCTCGACCGGCCCGGATCGCGCCGAAACCATCGTTCTGCGCCATCCCTTCAAATAAGCCGGGCGATTCAGCCTCCCGGTCTCTCAGCCTTTCAGCCGCCGATGCGGCGCTTCACCGCGCGCGCAACCATGCGCACGCGCTGGCGGAAGGGCAGGCGGCCGAGATTGGTTTTCAGCACACCGAGGGTGAAGGCGCTGCGTTTTGAATAATCGATCGCCACATCGACGATCACCGGGCGGCCGGCAGCGGCCAGTTCGCGGGCGGTGGTAATCGCCTCGGTAATCCGCGCGTCATCCGGCAGCGCCACGTAGGCCGCGCCCGTCGCCAGGGCAACGCCTTCCAGATTGACCGGGGGCAGTTGCGTGCAGGGCTTGCGGTTATAGGGAAGTTCCTGCGCCTGGCTGATCTGTGCCAGCTCGCCATCGCGGAAGACGTAAATGACCAGCGGCATCCGCCGCGCCGCCGCATTGGCCAGCTCCATGCAGGTCATCAGAAAGGCGCCGTCGCCGACGATGGCGAAGACCTCGCGCTGCGGATTGGCCAGCCTGGCGCCGATGGCGGCCGGCACCGCATAACCCATGGCGTTGAAGTCGGTCGGCAGGATCAACTGGCCGCCGCCGTGGATCGGGAACAGCTCGGCGGTCAGATAGGTGTGATTGCCGTCGTCGACGACGGTGATGGCATCGTCGGCCGACTGACGGCGCAGCGCCTCGAAAAAACGCGCTGGATTGACGCGGCCGCGACTGTCGTGGGCGAGCCAGGCGGCGCGGTAGGCCTGCTTGTCGCGGACGATGGCGCGGGCAGTGTTGCTTTCGCTTGCCGGCACCGCCTGTAGGCCATGGCTGCGCAATGCCTCGCCGAGGGCGCGCAGGGCGGCGCGGGCATCGGCGGCGATCTTGATCCGTGCCGGATAATTGGCGTCGAACACCGCCGGGTTGATGTCGATGTGAATCAGTTGCTGCGGCACCTCGATGCCATAACTGCCGGTGGCGACTTCCGCGAAGCGCGCGCCGACCGCCAGCAGGCAGTCGCAATCCTTGAAGGCATTGCGCGCCGCCGGCACGGCCGAAGCGCCGAAACCGAAGCCGGCGTGCAAGGGATGATCGGCCGGGAAGGCGGCCAGGCCCTGCAACGTGGTGGCGACGGGCATCTGCAGCATTTCGGCGAGCGCCACGCATTCACCGACGGCATGGCGCGCGCCCCAACCGACGTACAGCGCCGGTTTCCTTGCCGTGCGCAGCAGATCGGCCGCCTCACGAATGGCAACGATATCCGGGGCGGGCGGTGGCGGCGGCGCAAACGCCTCCCGGCGCGGCAGTTCACTGATTTCGCCGGGCAGCAGTTGCAGATTGACCGGCAGCTCGACCAGCACCGGCCCGGGCTCGCCGCTGATGGCGATGCGATGGGCCTCGAAAATGGTCGGCACGACGTCTTCATGGCGCAGCACGCGGAAGGCCGCCTTGGTGAGTTCGCCGGCCAGCGCCAGTTGGTCGATCTCGTGCAACTGATAGCGCTTGCCCAGATCGGTGCGGATGCCGCCGCTGAGGATCAGCATCGGAATGCCGGCCAGTCGCGCTTCGCCGATGCCGCTGGCGGCATGCGTCAGGCCGGCGGCGGGAACCAGCAGCAGCACGCCGATACCCTTCTCGGGCGAGGTGCGGCTGACCGCGTCGGCCATGAAGGAAGCGCAGCCCTCGTGCGTCACCAGCAGCGGCGTGATCGTCGCCGACTGCGCGAGTTCGTCGTAAAGCTCGGTGGTATGCATGCCGGGGATGCCGAAAGTCCACTGGATGCCGAGTTGCTCCAGGGCATGCACCGCCAGCCAGGCGCCGGTTTTCTTCATGTTCCTGCTCCTTCTGCAAGTGCGCGCGCCACGCGCCGTCCGCTGTAAATGCAGCCGCCGAGAAAACTGCCTTCGAGCGCGCGCAAGCCGTGCATGCCACCGCCGCCGAAGCCCGCCGCCTCGCCGACCGCGTACAGTCCGGCGATCGGCCTGCCGGCGGCGTCGAGCACGCGGCAATCGAGATCGGTCTGGATGCCGCCGAGCGTCTTGCGGCTGACGATGAACTCGCGGATGGCGATCAGCGGCAGCGCGCCGTCATCGACGATCTTCTGGCAGCGGCAGGTGCGCTGCCGTTCCGCCCGGTAGCGGCGCGATTCGGCAATCCGCCGCAACTGCTCGTCTGCGTAATCGCCCGCCTGGCGCGGCTCGCCCCGGCCTGCTTCGGCATCGTAGCGCCGGACGGCATCGCTGACGGCATCGAGACTCACGGCATCGTCGCCCTGCAGCGCATTCATGCCGGCGACCAGTGCCGGCAGCGTATCGGCGACCACGACATCCGGGCACTCGCGGATCAATTCATCGACCAGGCGGCGGTTGCCGAACGCCAGCTCGCGCATGAAGGCAAAAATGCGCCGCTCGCGGATGGCATGATTGAACTCGGCGCCGGAGATGGCCAGTTCCTTGAGGGCAATGCGCCGATTCAGCAACTGCCAGGAATAGGGACGCTGCGGATTCTGTGGAGGCTGCGCCGCGCAGATGCGCGTGACCAGCTCGCGCGTATCGAAGCCGCTGACCAGCGGCGGCTGGAAGCGTTCGCCGCGCCAGTCCAGCCACAGCGCCGAGCGCGGCGGCACCAGCGACAGACCGTGCTGCGGCATGCGCGGCCGCCAGTGATGCACGCCCGCCGCATAATTCCACATCCGGTCGAGATGCGTGACGCAGCCGCCGGCAGCCGCAACGGCATCGTGCAGCCTGCCGTCGGCGAAGCGGTGCGTGCCATTCAGCAGCGTTGCCGGCGCGTGCCCCCAGTCGGCATGCCAGTGGCGGCGCACGCGTTCGAGATCGCCATTGATGCCGCCGCTGGCGACGATCAGCGCATCGCCACGCGCCTCGAAGGCCGCGCCATCGCCACCACTGCCGCCATCGCTGCTACCACCAACTTCCCGCCGACCGTGGCAGCCGGTGATGCGTCCGCCTTCCTTGATCAAACCCTCGACGCGATGACCGAACCTGAGCGTCAGCGCCGCCCTGCGCGGATGATCGAGCAGCTCGGCGACGAGTCTTTCCATCAGATGGCGCCCGGTTCCCCAGATCACATGAAAACGCGGCGCCGAGTTGCCGGGCCGCGCCAGGCCACGCTCGACCCAGCCGGGCAGGGGCAGGAAACGGATGCCGCGCGCCTTCAGCCAGCGGTACACCTCATCGTGGCAATCATGCACGAAGGCTTCCGCCCAGCGCTGCGGCCACGCATCGTCTTCCCGGAATTCGGCGAAGCTGCGCCAGTCCTGCCAGGCTTGCGCCGGCGTATCCCTGATCCCCGCCCGGCGCTGCTCTGCGCTGCCGACAGCAAAAATGCCGCCGAAACTCTCCTTCGCCAGTCCGCCAAGGTTTTCCCGCGTATCCCGATCCAGCAACGTGACCCTGCGCCCGGCCGCAAGCAGCTCGATGCTCGCGACGATGCCGGCGATCCCTCCGCCGACCACCACCACATCGTCCTGAATACGCTCCACGTCCGTCCCCTCGTTCGACACAGCAGCCAGCATTCGCATTCGAACGACAGTTTAACGCGCGATCCAGGCGAAGAAAGCGCTCGCACCAAGTGCTGTTCGTTTCTGGTTAGCGAGCGGCAAGTCCGCATGGAAAAATTCACATCGCGGCCACCATTTACTACCCGAATCAAGTAGTGCTGACGTTTCAATGGATTACGTTGTGAGTGCTATCTCTTTCGACATAGCGCGTATCGGCATGTTACGAAAAATGCGATGGACAAATGTCATTTAAATCATAGAATCGTCGGCTTTTGTGCTGCCATTCTGTGTTGGTGATAACGGGTCATGGCCAGGAATTACGGGAGAGCAAGCCCACCGGAAATCGGTGCTGGCGCGATGGTATTTAGGTGAATGGAAAAGAGAGGATAAGGGTATGAAAAAGTTGAGGGCCCCTTTGGTTTCTTTGGCTTGGCTGGTTTTGGGGATACTTGCAGCAGGGCCAGCGATGGCGACGGAAGCATCGCTACTACCGGAAGCGCATGACCCGGTACTCGGGGATCGGGCGACGGTCGTGGAATGGGCGTGGAGTCCGCAGTACGCCAAACGCTTCGGCGTGCCCGTACAGGCTGACGGGCTCAAGGACGGCCATCTGTGGCTGCTGGGGATAAAAGTACTGCGTGCGCATGACCGCAACATGCAGAGTTACCTTTGCCGCATCGTCGGGCTGATCGACAACAAGGCGCCGATGCTGTGGCCGCCGGGAGACAGATACATTCTGCATACCGCCTATCGGTGGCTCAGCGGGTTGCCCGGTAGTGCCCAGAGGGCGGAGGACCGAATCTGGATGGCCGATGCGGTTACCTCAAAGTCATTCACTCCTGGGCATGCCGCCTGGATACGTCGTCCCAAGAACAAAAGAGAAGAACAACTCCCCGAACGCAGTATGGGCGCGTCCTATATCTTCTTCAATCGTCACCACACGGCCGATCTCGCCTACTTCGAGCTGGAGGGGGCCTGCCGCTATTTCAACGATCCCAGGGACTACCGCAACGAGTTGCGCTTCCCGACCCGCATCGACGGCGTCAATGACGAAATCCGTGGGGAAGAAGCGCTCTGGGAGCCGAGCGCGCTGCGTTTCGACATTCCAGACCGGGTAATGCTGAAGGTGTGGCCGACCGTCCTCAAGGCGGCCGACTGGAGCCTCTGTTTGATGCATCGCAGTGGCATGAAGAATCTGGTAGGCATCCGCAAGGATATACGGGAACGTCTGGGCAGCACCTCCTGCGTGCCGGTGGATGCGAAGTAACCGTCCAGACAACGAATGATCAAATTGAACAAGGAGAGCAACATCATGGCAACCAACGAAGTACTCGCGAAACTGACGGAGCTTGGATACAAAAATGAGGGGACGCTCTCGGGATGGGATAGGTTGGACATCCCCGTCAAGGACAATCCTGCTGGCTACGACGGTGCAGCGTTCTACAATCCTCTGACCAACGAAGTCGTCGTCGTGAGTCGGGGTACCGAGCCGCCCCCAGGTGATGGTGACTGGACTGCCAACGCACAGATGCTGGCCAGAAAGGCGCCCGATCAGTACCAGCACGCGCAGGATTTTCTGGCACAGGTCAGCGCTCGGTACCAAGACGCCAACTTCACCCTCACCGGCCACTCTCTCGGCGGCGCGCTAACGCAGTTGCTGGCGGCGGAAACGGGACTGAAGGCCGTGACCTTCAACGCCTACGGTGCGGCGGAACTGGTTGCCGACCTGAATGCGCGCTACAACCTCAACATCGACGCAAACGGGACGCACGAGAACATCACCAACCACCGAACGCAGTTTGATGCGGTCTCCACAGTACCCGGCACGACGCATCTCGGAGAGGTACAGGTTCATCTTACGACTTCGGAAACTATCGTAGCGATCAACTTACGACTGATCACGGGCTTGGTACCATTGCCAGTATTGGGAGATATTGGTTTGGGCTACTGGTCACACAAGATCGACCGATTCACCACGGAAGTCTTCCCGCTGCCCGGGAACGAGCTGATACCAAACCTCCTCGGTCTGGCCAATCTTGCGGGTAGAGGCAGTATTTACGACGTTCAAAGAATCTCTATCGCCAACCTGTTGATCACCCGCCTCACAACCCTCTTCGCCTCCGCCGAAACCCAAGCCAGCCCGCTGATCCTCGATCTGGACGGCGACGGCGTGGAAACGCTCTCGAAGGCCGAGGGCGTCCACTTCGACCACGACGGCAACGGCTTCGCGGAGCTGAGCGGCTGGGTCGGCAAGGACGACGGCCTGCTGGTCTGGGATCGCAACGGCAACGGCCAGATCGACGCCGGCAGCGAACTCTTCGGCAACAACACGCGGCTGGCCAACGGTCAGAAAGCCGCCAACGGCTTCGCCGCGCTGGCCGAACTCGACAGCAATGGCGACGGCAAGATCGACGCCAACGACGCCGGCTTCGCCAACCTGCGGATATGGCGGGACGCCGACAGCGACGGCCTGACGGACGCCGGCGAACTGCTCACCCTCGAAGCCGCGGGCGTGCTCTCGCTCAACACGGCCTACACCACCGCCAGCACGATCACCAACGGCAACGCATACAAACAGAACGGCAGCTACAAACTCAGCAGCGGCGGCACGGCGGCCATGAGCGACGTCTGGTTCGCGGCGGACTACGCCCGCACGGAAGAGAAGAACCGGATCGACCTCCCGGAAGACATCGCGGCCTTGCCCGACCTCGCCGGCTTCGGCAACGTGCGCAGCCTGCGCCAGGCGATGGCGCAGGACGAAACCGGCGCCCTGCGCGCCCTGGTCGAACAATTCGTGGCCGAACCCAGCGCCGCCGTCCGCAACGGCCTGATCACGCAAATCATCTACACCTGGGCCGGCGTCACGCAAATCGCCCCCAACAGCCGCGGCAGCTACATCGACGCACGCAAACTGGCCGCGCTGGAAATTTTCCTGGGCGATGCCTTCCGGCAAAGTGGAAACGCCAATCCGGCAAACGCTGCCGCCGGCCTGCTGGACAGCGCCTTCAACGAACTGGCCGGCTGGGTCAACGCCCACCTGATGCTCCAGACGCACTCCGCCGACCTCTACGGCAGCATCGGCCTGGCCTGGAACGAAACCACGGGCAGCTTCGACCTGGACGTCAGCCAAACCCTGGCGCTGCTCCAGAGCGAATATGCCGCCAACCCAGGCACCGGCATCATCCGCCTGATCAGCTTCTTCGACGAACTCGCCGTCTTCGGCGATACCGGCCTGGAAATCCGCAACCGATTGAAGGAATACGGTGATCCTGCGGGAGACGGCTTTAGCTTCTTCCTGGCCCAGGAAGTGGACGAACTCACTCAAGGGTCGACCGGCAATGACACGCTGAAAGCCGCCAATGCCAAAAACACCCTGTTGGTCGGCTGGGATGGAAATGACACCCTGAACGGCGGCAGCGGTAACGACAGCCTGTACGGTGGCAATGGCAACGACACCCTCACCGGGGGAAGCGGCAACGACATCCTGGATGGTGGTGCCGGCAACGACACACTGGATGGTGGCGACGGCAAGACATCCTGGACGGCGGCGCCGGCAACGACAGTCTGGACGGTAGATCGGGCAACAACACCTATCTGTTCGGCAAAGGCGATGAGCAGGACACCGTGGAGCTCTACTACAACACCACGGCCGGCAGGCTCAACGTCCTGCAATTCAAGGCCGGCGTCCTGCCGGACGAAGTGACGATGGCGCGCTCGGACGCCGATCTGATCCTGCGCGTGGCAGGCACGACCGACCGGATCACCGTGCGATATTTCTTCTCCGGCGACAACCCGGCAGGCGCCTATAACCCGGTGCAACAAGTCCGCTTCGACGACGGCACCAGCTGGGACATCGAAGCCATCAAGGCCAGGCTCTTCGCCGGCACCGACGGTCACGATACCCTGCGTGGCACGGTCGGCAACGATCTCATTTACGGCGGTCTGGGCAACGACACGCTCAATGGCGCGGCCGGCAATGATCAGCTGTTCGGCGGCGAGGGCGCCGACACACTGGATGGTGGCGACGGCAACGACATCCTGGACGGCGGTGCCGGCAACGACAGTCTGAACGGTGGGTCGGGCAACAACACCTATCTGTTCGGCAAAGGCGATGGGCAGGACACCGTGGAGCTCTACTACAACACCACGGCCGGCAGGCTCAACGTCCTGCAATTCAAGGCCGGCGTCCTGCCGGACGAAGTGACGATGGCGCGCTCGGACGCCGATCTGATCCTGCGCGTGGCAGGCACGACCGACCGGATCACCGTGCGATATTTCTTCTCCAGCGACAACCCGGCAAGCGCCTATAACCCGGTGCAACAAGTCCGCTTCGACGACGGCACCAGCTGGGACATCGACGCCATCAAGGCCAGGCTCTTCGCCGGCACCGACGGTCACGATACCCTGCGTGGCACGGTCGGCAACGATCTCATTTACGGCGGTCTGGGCAACGACACGCTCAATGGCGCGGCCGGCAATGATCAGCTGTTCGGCGGCGAGGGCGCCGACACACTGGATGGTGGCGACGGCAACGACATCCTGGACGGCGGTGCCGGCAACGACAGTCTGAACGGTGGGTCGGGCAACAACACCTATCTGTTCGGCAAAGGCGATGGGCAGGACACCGTGGAGCTCTACTACAACACCACGGCCGGCAGGCTCAACGTCCTGCAATTCAAGGCCGGCGTCCTGCCGGACGAAGTGACGATGGCGCGCTCGGACGCCGATCTGATCCTGCGCGTGGCAGGCACGACCGACCGGATCACCGTGCGATATTTCTTCTCCAGCGACAACCCGGCAAGCGCCTATAACCCGGTGCAACAAGTCCGCTTCGACGACGGCACCAGCTGGGACATCGAAGCCATCAAGGCCAGGCTCTTCGCCGGCACCGACGGTCACGATACCCTGCGTGGCACGGTCGGCAACGATCTCATTTACGGCGGTCTGGGCAACGACACGCTCAATGGCGCGGCCGGCAATGATCAGCTGTTCGGCGGCGAGGGCGCCGACACACTGGATGGTGGCGACGGCAACGACATCCTGGACGGCGGTGCCGGCAACGACAGTCTGAACGGTGGGTCGGGCAACAACACCTATCTGTTCGGCAAAGGCGATGGGCAGGACACCGTGGAGCTCTACTACAACACCACGGCCGGCAGGCTCAACGTCCTGCAATTCAAGGCCGGCGTCCTGCCGGACGAAGTGACGATGGCGCGCTCGGACGCCGATCTGATCCTGCGCGTGGCAGGCACGACCGACCGGATCACCGTGCGATATTTCTTCTCCAGCGACAACCCGGCAAGCGCCTATAACCCGGTGCAACAAGTCCGCTTCGACGACGGCACCAGCTGGGACATCGACGCCATCAAGGCCAGGCTCTTCGCCGGCACCGACGGTCACGATACCCTGCGTGGCACGGTCGGCAACGATCTCATTTACGGTGGCCTGGGCAACGACACGCTCGATGGCGCGGCGGGCAATGACATCCTGCAAGGCGGCCTGGGCAACGACACGTTGAGCGACAGTTCGGGAACCGCGCTCTTCGACGGCGGCGCGGGGAACGATACGCTTACCGGCGGGGCCGCCGCCGAGGTGTTCATCGGCGGGGCCGGGAACGACACCTTGACCACCGGCGCGGGGAACGACGTGATCTGTTTCAACAAGGGTGACGGGCAGGATGTCTTCGCCGCGGGGGGCACCGGCGCCGATACCCTTTCGCTCGGCGGCAATTTCGCTTACGGCGATCTGGCCTTTTCCAAGTCGGCCAACGACCTCGTGCTCAAGGTGGGTGCGGACGACCAGATCACTTTCAAGAACTGGTATGCCACTTCGCCCTCGAAGCCGGTGACCAGGCTGCAGGTGATCGCCGAGGCGATGGACGCCTTCGCGGCCGGCGGCAGCGATCCGCTGCTCGACCAGAAGGTGGAGAGCTTCAACTTCGCCGGCCTGGTCGGGGCCTTCGATGCCGCCCGGGCCGCCAACAGCGGCTTGACGAGCTGGGCGCTGACCGATGCCTTGACCAGCTTCCAGTTGGCGGGCTCGGATACGGCGGCGCTGGGCGGCGATCTGGCCTACCAGTACGGCAAGAACGGCACGCTGGCCGGGATCGGCGTCACGCCGGTGCTCGGCACGTTGTCGGATGCGAATCTGGGCACCAATCCACAGGCGCTCAATTCGCTCGCCAGTCTGCAGACCGGCACCCTCCGCCTTTCGTAATCCGGTGGGGGTGCGGGTATCTGGTGTCCCGCACCCCGCTTGGGCGTCCGAAGGCGGATGAAACCAAGGTCTTCACGGCAATCCGGCTGGATGCCGATCTGCTGGAAGCGTTCAAGGCCACAGGCCCTTGTTTCCGGAGAGAACGAGAACGGCTGTCCCGTCAGGTGGTCGTTGCGTGGCTTCGGTTTCGCAGATTTTGCAGCATCGGCCCGCTGGCGCTCGTGCAGGACGACTGAGCGGGGCTATCGGAGGAAGCCGGAGCGGGTAAAACCGCTGCGGTGATGTGACGGAAAAGAAAAACGCCGACTGCAATGTACAGTCGGCGTTTCGTGATACAGAGGTTGGCAAGTGCTACCGCTTAACCTCTAGCTTTTTGGCGCGCCCGGAGCGATTCGAACGCCCGACCCCTTGGTTCGTAGCCAAGTACTCTATCCAACTGAGCTACGGGCGCAAAAAAGTTAGAAGGCGGATTGTACAGATGAATTTTGTTTTGCTCAATAGATTGCGTGTCGATTGTTCGTCGATGGGATGGTTTCTCGGTCCGCAGCAGGCGGTGCAATGGGTGGCATGCGTGATGATGATGCCAAGGAAATGAGGCCGCCAGGATTTGTTGTGTTAGAGTTTTCCTCCTGTGCTGACGGCTGCATCCGCGCAACTGCTTGTGATGGAGGGTGGTTTGCAAGCCACAGGGCAGGATCTCGCCACGTATAAAAACGGGTTGCCGGAAGTGAAGCGAACGCGTTTCCGGCGCGGATAACGTGGCTTTGGACAGCAACCTGACAGCATGAAAGGAGACAGGATCATGGATATACAGGCACTTTGGGGAACCTTGCAGACGACTTTGGGCGGGCAGATTCCCCAACTTTTGGGGGCGCTGCTCGTTTTCGTCATTGGCTGGATCGTGGCCGTCGTCTTGCGCGCGGGAGTGCGCCATGGCTTGTCCAGTGTGGGGCTGAACAAACATTTTTCCGGGTTGACCGGGCAAAAGATCAATCTTGAGGGGGTATTTTCGATTGCGGTTTTCTGGGTCGTGTTGTTTTTGACGCTGATTGCCGTTTTCAACTCGCTTGATCTGACCGTGGTCTCCGGGCCTTTCGCCGCGCTGACGACGGAGGTTTTCCAGTATGCGCCGCGCCTGCTGAGCGCGCTGCTGCTGTCGCTGGTGGCCTGGCTGCTGGCCAGCATCGTGCGCATGCTGGTGATCAAGGGTCTGAGCAAGACGACGCTGGACGAGAAGCTGGCTGAACATGCGCGGATGGCGCCGATTGCCGACAGCCTGGCGCAAGCGCTGTTCTGGCTGGTGGTGTTGCTGTTCCTGCCGGCCATCCTCGGCGCGCTGAACATGGAAGGGCTGCTCGATCCCTTGCGCGACATGGTTGGCAAAGTGCTCGACATGCTGCCGAACGTCTTTGCCGCGCTGATCATCGGCGGCGTCGGCTGGATCGTTGCCGTCGTATTGCGCAATATCGTCAGCAATCTGACGCACACGGCCGGTCTCGATGCGTTTGGCGCGCAGGCCGGACTGGGCGAGGGGATGCGCCTGTCGCGGATAGCCGGCCTGCTGGCTTTCATCGTGATCTTTCTGCCGTCGCTGATTTCGGCGCTCGATGCGCTGAAGGTCGAGGCGATTTCGCGGCCGGCAACCAACATGCTCTCGGTGATGATGCTGGCCGTGCCCGACATCATTGCGGCGGCGCTGATTCTCACCGTCACCTGGCTGGTGGCCAGTTTCGCCAGCAAGCTGCTGACGGGGCTGCTCGCCACGATGGGCTTCGACAATCTGCCGGAACGCATCAATCTCGCGCATGCTTTCGAGAAAACCAAGGCCTCGACTTTCGTCGGCCGCCTGGCGATGTTCTTTGCGATGCTCTTCGCGACGATCGAGGCGGCGGCCCAACTGGGCTTCGAGCTGGTCAGCGATATCGTGGCGAACTTCATCCACTTCGGCGCGGACATCCTGCTGGGCGGAACCATCTTCGTCGTCGGCTTTTGGCTGGCCAATGTCGCCTACACGGCAATCGACAAGGCGAGCGGCGCGCAGACCAAGGGCCTGGCCCGCATCGCCCGTTATGCCATCCTGGCGCTGGTCACCGCCATGGGCCTGCGCGCCATGGGGATTGCCGACGATATCGTCAACCTGGCTTTCGGCTTGACGCTCGGCGCCATCGCCGTCGCCGTCGCGCTGTCTTTCGGCCTGGGCGGCCGCGAGGCGGCAGGCAAGTTGATGGATCACTGGCTGGGCAAGCTGCGCCGCGATGAATAAAGACTGATCGCCCGCAAGCCGTTTCTGCTCATGGCCCGTCAGCTTTGCTGGCGGGCCATTTTTCGGTGCGTAACGACTCATCTTGCCCTATCATGAAGCGTCAAGATGAATCATGACGAAGGCTGGAGCAGGCCATGACTATTGCCACCCGTGAAAAACTTTCCTCCCAGGCCGCCCCCAAGGTACTGGCGGCGTTGCGCCAGATCGCGGAGAGCCAGGGACGCCAGTTCCAGGCCGTGCTGGACGAGGCCCTGCGCGACTACATCGACCGGCAACAGCAGGAGCGGCCGCGCCGTCATGTGATGGCCTCGTTTGCCTCCAGCCTGGACGAATTCGACAGCCTCTACCGCGAACTGGCCAAGTAAGCCGTGGCGCGCGATTACCTGACGGTGGCCGATGTGCTCGGCATGCACGCGGTGCTGATGCAGCGATATGGCGGCGCGCCGGGCAGCGCGTCCGTCAAGGTGGGCACAACATTCCGGAGGCTGTGATCCGGCGCCGTTTTGCCGCAGGACTGGAAAATTTTCACCATCATTACGTCCCCGCTGTCGATGCCTGGGCGCTGTACGACAACGCTGGCGAGAAACCGGTGCTACTGGACTGGAGCGAGCAATGAATACCAAAAAAACCATCGATCAGGCGAGCACTGCCGATCTGCGTGGCTCATGGGCGGCATTGCAGCGTGCCGCACAGCGGGCACGTGAGCTGGCGGCCCAAACCGGCACCGAACTGGTGGTCAGCCGAAACGGCGTCATCGAGCGCATCAAACCTCAGCTCGATCCTGCCGACCATCGAGTGCAGGAAACGCCGGGGCAATACAAGGACGCCAAGGACGCGCCATGAGTGCATTCGCAGCAAAAATCCATCAATGGCAAGTGAGTGCTTGACAGCAGGGAGGCGTTCGAATGCGCCTGTCAGTCGGACATGTGGGTGCGACAGGGCCGTATCCGCTTCTGGGCGCGCAGCCTCGTGCGGCGGTAGGCCGTTGCCGCTTCGTAATGGTCAAGGACAAGCGCCGGGATTGGATTGAGGCAAACCTGTGATGATTTCGGGATAGCTGCCAAGCTCATCCCCAATGCACGCGCCGGAAATGCTGAACCTGCCGCGCAGGGTGGTGGCGTGAAGGGCTGGGGTAAAATCCGCCGATGGACGCGATCTTGGGTTATCTGGCGGTTGCCGTTGCGGCCGCGCTGCTGGTGGCTGGCCTGGCCTGGCTGCGGTTGGGTGAAGTGCGGCGGTTGGGCCGCCTGGAGGTTGAAGCCGAGCTGGCGGGGCTGAATGAGCGCCTGAGGGCGCGCGATGAGGAGCTTGGCCGGGCGCGCGGGCAGCTTGCCGAGAGTCATGGCGTTACCGAGGAATTGCGCCAGCGCGTGGCCGATCTGCGCACGCGCGAGGCCGAGCTGACCACCCAGTTGGCCGAGGAGCGCCGCGGCGGCGCCGAAAAGCTCGCCACGCTGGAAGCGGCCCGGCAGTCGTTGCAGGACAGCTTCAAGGCGCTGTCGGCCGATGCCCTGAGCCGCAACAATCAGAGTTTTCTGGAGCTTGCGCGCAGCACGCTGGAAAAATACCAGGAGGGCGCGCGCGGCGAACTGGAAAAGCGCCAGCAGGCGATCCAGGAACTGGTCGGCCCGGTCAAGATCACGCTGGAGAAGTTCGAGCAGCAGGTGCAGACGGTGGAAAAAAACCGCGTCGAGGCCTATGCCACGCTGACCGAGCAGGTCAAGTCGCTGGCGCAGTCGCAGGGCCAGCTGAAGCAGGAAACCGCCAATCTGGTGAAGGCGCTGCGTGCGCCGCAGACGCGCGGGCGCTGGGGCGAGCTGCAACTGAAGCGGGTGGTCGAGATGGCCGGCATGCTCGACCATTGCGATTTCTTCGAGCAGGAGAGCGTCGGCACCGAGGACGGCCAGTTGCGCCCCGACCTGATCGTGCGTCTGCCCGGCGGCAAGAATATCGTCGTCGATGCCAAGGCGCCGCTGGCGGGCTATCTCGATGCGCTGGAAGCCCAGGATGACGCCACGCGCCAGCGCCGGCTGCAGGATCATGCGCGCCACGTGCGCGAGCATCTGGTGAAGCTGGGCCGCAAGTCCTACTGGGAGCAGTTTCAGCCTTCGCCTGAATTCGTCGTTCTGTTCCTGCCCGGTGAAATGTTCTACAGCGCCGCGCTGGAAGTGGAGCCGGCGCTGATCGAAGCCGGGGTCGAGCAGAAGGTGATCCTCGCCACGCCGACGACCTTGATCGCGTTGCTGCGCGCCGTGGCCTATGGCTGGAAGCAGGAGGCGCTGACCGACAACGCGCGCGAGATCAGCGCGCTGGGCAAGGAGTTGTACGAACGCATGGCCGTGCTGGCCGATCACTGGCATGACGTCGGCCGTCACCTGGGCAGCGCCGTCGGCGCCTACAACAAGTCGCTGGCTTCGCTCGAATCACGCGTGCTGGTTTCGGCGCGCAAGTTCCGTGATCTCAAGGCGGTGTCCGAAGACCGCGAGCTGCGCGCGCTGGAGGCGCTCGAAGTCGCGCCGCGTGGCGCGCAGGCGCCGGAATTACTGGGCGCGGCCGGCGAGGATTGAGGATAGCGGCGTGGGGAGTCGGGCGTGACCGAAGAGCGGCCGGAATACTGGCGCTGGGATGAAAGCTGCTGGCTGGATGAGACGCGCGACTGGCGCGGCGGCATCGTCACTGCCGGGGTGGATGTCGGTTCGGTGAGTTCGCAGGCCGTGGTCTGCGTCGATGGCGGGATTTACGGCTACAACAGCGTGCGCACCGGCAACAGCAGCCCGGATTCGGCGCAGCGGGCGCTGGCGGGCGTGCTGGAGAAAAGCGGCCTGCAGTTGAGCGACATCCGCCATGTGGTGGGCACTGGCTACGGGCGGGTGAATGTGCCGTTCGCGCACAAGGCGCTGACCGAAATCGCCTGCCATGCGCGCGGCGCCAACTACATGGCCGGGCCGAGCGTGCGCACCATCCTCGACATGGGCGGCCAGGACTGCAAGGCCATCCGTTGCGACGAGCGCGGCAAGGTGACGCAATTCCTGATGAACGACAAATGCGCGGCGGGCACCGGGCGCGGCATGGAAGTCATCGCCGATCTGATGCAGATTCAGATCGGTGAACTGGGTGCGCGTTCGTTTGACGTCGATGAGGAACCGCCGGCCGTCTCCTCGATCTGCGTGGTCTTCGCCAAATCCGAGGCGCTGGGCATGCTGAAGGCCGGCTACACCAAGAACAAGGTGATCGCCGCTTATTGTCAGGCGATGGCCGAGCGGGTGGTGGCGCTGATCGAGCGAGTCGGTGTCGAAGGCGATTTCTTCATCACTGGCGGCATCGCCAAGAATTCCGGCGTGGTCAAACGCATCGAGCGCCTGCTGGGCGTGACGGCGGTGGCGTCCAGATTCGATAGCCAGATCGCCGGCGCCCTGGGCGCGGCCCTGTTTGCCCACACGCTGGTGATGAAGCAGGCGGCGAAAGCGGGTTGATTGGTTGAGCGTGGTTGAGCGGCAGGAAGCGAAGGGTCTGCAATGTTGGCAAATTATGGTTATCAGGATGGTTCCGGGGTCTATTACATCCGCATCGATACCGACGCCTGCGTGGATTGCGTCGAGCGCGGCTGTCTGGCGGCCTGCCCCGAGCAGTTGTTCGCGCCGATGATCGACGACTACGACGATGAAGTGGTGGAAGTGCGGGAAGCCTGCCGCCAGCGCCTGGCCGGTCATTGCGCCGCCTGCAAGCCGGCTGCCGGCTATGACCGCCTGCCATGCACGGCCGCCTGCCCGGCGGGGGCCATCGTCCATTCCTGGTGAACGGGATGTCGATGGCGATGGCAATGTCTCCGCAGGATTTGCTGGCCGCCGGCTGGCAGCGCCAGACCACCATCGACGAGCCGCGCCTGTCGGAACTGGCGGAGAACTACCGCGCGCTGGGCTATGCCGTGCATATCGCGCGCGACGCGGTGACGGATGGCTGCGGCGAATGCTACGAGGCGAAGCCGGGCTGCACGTTGGGCACGCTGTACATCCGCCGCGATCCTGCCGCGGACAGCGCTGTCGCCGATGAGTTGTTTTGATGAATGAGGTCTTCCCCATCCATCTGCGGCGCCGCCGGCTGACGGCGCGGGAACAGGCGCGGCAGCCGGCCGGCGCCACGGCCGGCATCACCCTGGATGGCCGCCCGCTTGCGCCGGCAGCCGGCAGCAGCCTGCTGGAAGCGGCGCGGCAGGCGGGGATTTACATCCCGGCCTTGTGCGCCCATCCCGAACTGCCGTCCGCCTGCAATGGAGACGCTGATTGGGGCGGTTGCGGCCTGTGTCTGGTGGCGGTGGAGGGTACGGCCGAATTGCAGCGTGCCTGCCGGGTGATGGTGACCGAAGGGCTGCAAGTGACCAGCCGGAATCCGGACATCGAACATGCCCGTCAGCAGGCGCTGGCGGCCATCCTGGCCGATCATCCGCATGTCTGCCTGAGCTGTCCGCAGCGCGAAGGCTGCTCGCGCGTGACCTGTAGCTTCGGCCATCCCGTGGCGGCGCGCTGCTGCGGGATTTTCAGCCATTGCGAATTGCGCAAGGTGGCCGACCACGTGGTGATCCCGCCAGATACGCCGGACTATCGGCCGCAGCATTACGCGCGGCCGCTGCCGGTGGTGAAGGACGAGCCGTTCTACGACCGCGATTACAACCTGTGCATCGACTGCCGGCGCTGCCTGGTGGCTTGCAACGAGGTGCGCGGCGTGGGTTGTCTGGAAGTCAAGCAGGAAGCCGATGGCCGCCGCTGGGTGGGACCCATCGCCGAGACATTGGCGGCATCCGATTGCATGTTCTGCAATGCCTGCGTTTCGGTCTGTCCGACCGGCGCGCTGATCGACCGGGTGGATCGCACTCCGCCCGTCGGGCAGAAACAGGCCGGCCAAGCCCCGTGCGCCACGGCTTGCCCGGCCGGCATCGACGTGCCGCGTTACGTGCAACTGGCCGGGCTGGGGCGCTTTGCCGAGGCCAATGCCGTGGTGCGCGAGAAGCTGCCGTTTCCCGGCATCCTCGGCCGCGCCTGCTATGCGCCTTGCGAGACGGATTGCCGGCGGGGCAGGCTCGATGATCCGCTGTCCATCCGCAGCCTCAAGCGCATCGCCGCCGAGCATGACGATGGCCGCTGGCGCGAGCTGCAGCGCCGCCTGCCGCCGACAGGCAAGCAGGTCGCGGTGATCGGCGCCGGCCCGGCCGGGCTGACGGCGGCTTTCTATCTCGCCAAGCTGGGGCACGCCGTCACGATTCATGAAGCCCAGCCGGAAGCCGGCGGCATGGCGCGCTACGGTATTCCGGCCTATCGCCTGCCGCGCGAGGTGATCGCCGATGAGGTGGCGGAAGTCGCCGCCGTTGGCGTGGCGTTCCGTTTCAATACGCGCGTGGAAAGCCTGCAAGCCCCCGAACTGCAGGCCGCGGATGCCGTGTTCGTCGCCATCGGCGCTCAGCAGGGCAAGCCGCTGGAAGCCGCCAGGCCGCAGCCCGGCGTGATGGATGGCGTGGATTTCCTGCGCGCCGTGGCTCGTGGAGAAGTCGGGAATTTGCCGGACGAGGTGACGGTGATCGGCGGCGGCGACGTCGCCTGCGATGCGGCGCGCAGCGCCCTGCGTCTGGGCGCGGCGTCCGTGGAGATGATCTATCGCGGCTCCGGTGATCGTTTGCGCGCTCACCCCGGCGAGCTGGCCGCCGGTCTGGAGGAAGGCGTGCAACTGCGTCTGCAAAGCACGCTGCAGCAGGTCGCGCGTGAAAACGCTGCGCTGGGCCTGCAATGGCAAGTGGCCGACCCGGCTGCCGCACGTCCGGCAGGACAGACCGGCTTGCTCATCGGCGCCATCGGCCAGCAGGTGGCGGGCTTGGGGCTCGCGGGCGGACTGCTCGAAGTCGATGATGAATTGCGCCTCGCCGGTCAGCACAAGGTTTTCGCCGGCGGCGATGCCGTCACGGGGCCGGCCAGCCTGATCGATGCCGTGGCTCAGGGCCGGCGCGCGGCCAGCGCCATCGACCGCTTTCTCGGCGGCACGGGCGAGATCGACGAAGTCCTGCTCGATGCGCCCTGGCGCGAGTGGCGGACGCCGGACGATATTGCCCGGATCGCTGGCGATGAAACGCACAAACGAGGTTTCAATCAGCGTCGCGCCGTCGCTGCGCCCAGGCTGGCACCCGCCGAGCGGCAGGGCTGGATGGAGGTGGAACGCTGCTACCCGCTCGCGGATGCCTGCAGCGAAGGGCTGCGCTGCCTCAAATGCAACCTGATGCACGAGATGCAGGTAGCCGAACTGCCACCCGTTTCACGCCAGTCACTCGATCCTGCCACGCTGGCAAGCGTGCCGGCCGAGCCGGGGGTGTATTTCATTTTCGATGCCGGCAATGCCTTGCTGGCGATCAAGGGCGTGGCCAACCTGCAGGCCGGCTTGCGCGAGGCGCTGGAACAACTGGATGACACAGCCTTGCACAGCTACCGCCTGGAAATTGCCCACTTCTACAGCCAGCGCGAAAATGAACTGCTCCAGGCCTACAGCGAACAACACGGCCGCCTGCCGCCGGGCATCGGGGATGATGCGCTGGATGATCTGTTTTGAGGGGCTGGCCCGTTGCCCTTCCTTGTATTCCGTTGCATGACGAGTGATGCACTTCACCCGCGCCGATGCGCAAACCGAAACCAGTTATCCTGTGGCCCTTTGTCCAAATCCCGAAAGCTGTCCGGCTCGTGAAAGAAGCAGAAAAAATATTTTCGTCGGCGTATGAGTCCACGCAATGGCTGGCTGTCGATCTGAGCGACGGTCTGCTCAAACTGACGCTCGACCGTCCGCCGGTCAATGTGTTGAACATTACCTTGCTGAATGCGCTTGCCGCCGTGCTTGGGCAGGCTGCGGCGGATGCCCGGGTGCGGGTGCTGCTGCTGACGGCGCGCGGGGAGCGCTATTTCTCCGCGGGCGTCGAGGTGGCCGAGCACGGCGCGGCGCAGGTGGAGGAGATGCTAGCCGCGTTTCATGACGTGGCGCGGCGCTTGCGGGCGTTCCCGCTGCCGACGCTGGCGGCATTGAATGGTTCGGCTTTGGGCGGCGGGCTGGAGCTGGCGCTGGCCTGCGACATGCGGCTGGCGGTGGCGGATGCGCAACTGGGGCAGCCGGAAATCCGTCTGGGGGTGTTTGCGCCGGTGGCGGCCATCCTGTTGCCGCGCTTGCTGCCGCCGGGACTGGCGCATGAAATGCTGCTGGGCGGACGGCTGCTCGAGTCGAGTGATGCGCTGCGGTTCGGTTTGCTGAATCGCGTCTGGCCGCGCGAGGCGTTCGACGCCGGCGTGGCGGAATTCTTGGCGCCTTGCCTGCAACTTTCGCGGGCGGCGCAGCTACACAACAAGCGGGCGCTGCGGGCGGCGCAGGGGCAGCCGTTCGATGCGGCTTTGAGTCTGCTCGAACGCCAGTATCTGGATGAATTGATGGCGACGCATGATGCGCATGAAGGCATCGCGGCTTTCCTGGAAAAGCGCGTGCCGCAGTGGAGAAACCGGTGACGAGCGAGGCGATTCATGCCTGGCAGATGGTCGCGCCCGGTGAGCTGCGCTGTGTGAGCCTGCCGCCGCCAACGCTGGCCGCTGGCGAAGTGCTGGTGGAAATCCACGGCTGCGGCGTCTGTCACACCGATCTGTCGTATTTCCATGATGGCGTGCCGACGCGGCAAGCGCCGCCGCTCACGCTGGGGCATGAGATCGTCGGCGTGGTGGTTGCTGCGGCCGAATCCGATTCGCCGCTGCCTGGCCGCGAGGTGATCGTGCCGGCGGTGTTGCCCTGCCATGCCTGTGAGCTGTGCCGTGCGGGGCGGGAGAATCGCTGTCTGCAGCAGCGCATGCCGGGCAATTCATTGGGTATCTACGGTGGCTTTGCCAGCCACATTCCCGTACCGGGACGCGATCTGTGCGTCATTCCCGCGGCGGCGCGCGGCGAGATTCCCCTGGCGCATCTGGCGGTGGTCGCCGATGCCGTCACCACGCCGTATCAGGCCGCGCGCCGCGCGGCGCTGGCGAGCGGCGATCGGGTGATCGTCATCGGCGCGGGCGGCGGGGTGGGCGGCTACATGGTGCAGTTGGCGAAGACTTTGGGGGCGGCGACGGTCGTCGGCATCGACGTCGACAGCCAGCGACTGGCGCTCGTGCAGGCTTACGGCCTGGATCATGCCATTGCGGCAGGCGGGCTCGATGTGACGCAACTGAAAGCCGCCTTCAGAAGCTACTGCCAGACGCAGCAGTTGCCGGCCAACGTGGGCTGGAAGATTTTCGAATGCAGCGGCAGCCGTACCGGCCAGGCGTTGGCGCTGGCGCTGCTGGGTTTCGTCGGCAAGCTCGTCGTGGTGGGCTATGGCACGGACGAACTGCGTTACAACATTTCGCGCCTGATGGCATTCGATGCCGAAATCATCGGCAGTTGGGGTTGCGCGCCCCGGCATTATCCGCAGGTGCTGCAGCTCTGCCTCGACGGCCGCATCGCGCTGGAACCGTTCGTCGAAGTTCAGCCGATGAGCGCGATCCGCGAAGTTTTCGAGGCAGCCCGCCACGGCGAGCTTCGGAAGCGCGTGATTCTGACGCCCGACTTTTGATCCGCATCGACGCCTCACGCTTCACTCTTCAACTTTCATTTTCACTTTTCCCAAGGCTCTCCCATGTCCCTCGATTGGCTGCCCCGCGACGATACGTCAAAGAACCATGCCCTGTTCGGTGACGAGCATTTTTCCGCCGCTGCGCCGGGTGTGATCTTCGAGAAACGCCCGCTGCTGGATGCGGCCGGCCAGCCGGTCGATGGTTTGTATTCGGCCTGGATCTGGCTCAACAATCCGGCGCAGCACAACGCTTACACCACCGAGATGGTGAAAGGCGTGATCGCCGGTTTTCAGCGGGCTTCAAGCGACCGCTCGGTGGTGGCGGCGGTGTTCGCAGCCAGGGGCGGCAAGGCCTGGAGCAGTGGCGGCAATACCAAGGAATACGCCGAGTACTACACGCGCCGGCCGCATGAATACGGCGATTACATCGATCTCTTCAACCGCATGGTGGATGCCGTGCTGGAGTGCCGCAAGCCGGTGATCTGCCGCGCCAGCGGCATGCGCGTGGCCGGCGGCCAGGAGATCGGCCTGGCGGCGGATCTCACCGTGTCGAGCGATCTGGCGCTGTACGGCCAGGCCGGCCCGCGCCATGGTTCCTCACCCGTCGGTGGCGTGACGGATTTTCTGCCGTGGTTCCTGACCATCGAGGATGCGATTTACAACTGCGTCTCCTGCGAGCTGTGGTCGGCCTACAAGATGAAGCTGAAAGGCATGATCAGCAAGGTCGAGCCGGTGCTGAAGAAGGACGGCCAGTGGCTGCGCAATCCCCTGGTGCGGACGGATGCCTGGCTGGAAGACGGCGAGATCGTCTATGGCGAACCGATTGCGCCCGAAAGCCAGGCGGCGGCGCGCGATTTGATCGCGGCCTGCACGCTGGACTTCAGCCGGATCGATGGCGAGATCGACAAGCTGATCTGGAACTTCGCCAACCTGTTCCCCAACTGCCTGCAGACCTCGCTCGACAGCATGCGCGCCAAGAAGCGTTATTTCTGGGATGCCGCCAAGCACATGAACCGCCACTGGCTGCAGGCCAACATGAACAATGAAGCCTGGCTGGGGTTCAACGCTTTCAACACGCGCAAGCTGACGGGGCGGGATACCGTCGATTTCATCAAGCTGCGCCAGCGTCTGGCCGAGGGGGCGGCGCTGGATGAGCGGCTGATGGAGGAAGTGCTGGCGCAGCCGCAGGGTCGCGGGCAGGGATAAACGGGAGGCGGGCCGGCGACGGCTAGAAAATCCCCAGCGCCAGCCCTGCGGCCAGCGCCGCGCCCAATTCTTCCGCCTGGGCCAGGTCGTTCGCGGTGATTTCCTTGCGCACGATCAGCGGTTCGGCCGCGCGCTTCCAGCCGTAGCCGGTGGCGATGCGCTCGATCTGCGTCACCGCGCCGCGCCCGTCGTTGCCGGCGGAAACGAAGACGGCATAGGGCAGGGCGACGGTCTTGCCTTCGGCGGGGTAATAGGTGCGGTCGAAAAAATCCTTGATCGCGCCGGACATGTAGCCGAAGTTTTCCGGCGTGCCGATGAGCAGGCCCCGGCAGCCGAGCAGGTCTTCCAGCGTGGCATCGAAGGCGCGCTTCATTACCGCGCGAATGCCCGGTTCGGACTGCGCGCCGCGCAGCACCGCTTCGGCGAGCCGGGCGGTGTTGCCGCTCTGGCTGTGATAGACGATCAGCAGTACGGGCTGCGCGGATTCAGAAGCGTTCGTCATCGCGCAGGTAACGCCATTGTCCGGGCGGCAGATCGCCCAGGCGCACGCGGCCGATGCGCACGCGCTTCAGGCCAAGCACTTTCAGGCCCACCAGTTCGCACATGCGGCGTATCTGGCGCTTCTTGCCTTCCCGCAGGACGAAGTGCAACTGGTCTTCGTTCTGCCAGCGCACCTGGGCGCGCTTGAGCGGCTTGCCATCCAGGCTCAGGCCGAAATTCAGGCGGGCCAGATCCTCGGCGCCGAGCTTGCCTTCGACGCGCACCAGGTATTCCTTGTCGATGGTCGAATCGGCGCCGATCAATTGCTTGGCGATGCGGCCGTCCTGGGTGAGCACCAGCAGTCCCGTCGAATCGATGTCCAGCCGCCCGGCGGGTGCCAGTCCTTTCAGTTGCGCCGGTGCAAAGCGCTGCGGATGCGCATCGCCGGCCTGCCGGCTGGCCGCCGAGATCAGGCTCACCGCCGGCGGATAACCGTGCTCGGCCTGCCCGGAAACATAACCCACCGGCTTGTGCAGAAGGATGGTCACCCGCGCCTCTTGCGCACTTTGCGCGGCGCGGTTGAGCGTGATCTTTTGCGTGGGCAGCGCCTTGCTGCCCAGCTCGCTCACCTGTTTGCCATCGACGAACACCCAGCCGCGTTCGATGTAGACGTCCGCCTCACGGCGTGAACACAGGCCCTGCTGGGCCAGCAGCTTGGAGATGCGGACGGGTTCCATGGCGGCGGGAGGGGGATGGGGTATGACGTTCGTCCGGTTCCTGTGAGCGTAAGAGCGCAAGAACGTGAAACTGACCGCAGAAATGCACAGCGCCGGACTGGCCGGCGCTGTGCAGATGTTTGGTTGCGGGGGCAGGATTTGAACCTACGACCTTCGGGTTATGAGCCCGACGAGCTGCCAGACTGCTCCACCCCGCGTCTGAGAAGCGGAATTATAAGGAGCTTGCGTGGAATGTCAAGGATTCTTGGTTGTTTTTCTCGCGCGGCGCTTGTGTCGGCGCGTCCGGGACGGAGGTTTGTCCCGGTTGTGGAACGGCTGAGGCGTTTCAGGTTTCTTCGCGCAGCGCGGCCATTGCCGGACGCTGCAGGCTGCCGGCCGTGCCGAGCCAGCCTGCAGCCGCGATGCCGGCGGCGCCGATGCCGATGCCGAGCAAGGGCATGAAGACGGAAGGCAGGTAATCGAGCTGCAGGGCGAAGTAGGCGACGGCCCAACTGATGGCGCTGGCGCCCAGCCCGGCGAGCAGGCCGGCCACGCCGCCGAGTACGGCGAATTCGGCAAGCAGGGCGCCGCGCAGTTGGCGATGGCGCGCGCCCAGCGCGCGCAGCAGGGCGTGTTCGTAGCGGCGCTGATCCTGGCTGGCCTGCAGGGCGGCGTAGAGCACCATCAGGCCACTGAGCAGGGCAAAGCCGAAGATCAGTTCGATGGCGCGGGCGACTTGATCCACCGTTGTCTGCAATTGTCGCGCCAGGGCGCTGACGTCGATCACCGTCAGGTTGGGGAAGGCATGCAGCAGTGCATTGACGAAGTCTCGCCGTTCGCTGGGCAGATGGAAGCTGGTGATGTCGCTGGCCGGGTAATTTTCCAGTGCGCCGGGCGGCGCGATGACGAAGAAATTGACGCGCATCGAGTCCCAGTTGAGTTGGCGCAGCGAGCTGATGCGGCCGGTCAGTTGCTGGCCGGCGATGTCGTAGGTGAGGCGGTCGCCCAGTTTCAGCTCCAGCGTTTTGGCCAGGCCCCGTTCGACGGAAAACTCGGTTTCGCCGCTGGCCGTGTCCTTGCTGCTCCCGCTACCTTTGCCATGCCAGCGTCCGGCCTCGATGCGGTTGCCGGCGGGCAGCTCGCTCGTCCAGGAGAGGTTGAATTCGCGATCGGCAAGATGCTGGGCGCGTTCGTCCGCGTAGCGGTCGGCCGCCACCGGGGTGGCGTTGATGGCCACCAGGCGGCCACGGATCATCGGTTCCAGTTGCGGCGCGGGCAGCCCGGCGCTTGCGAAGAAGTCGCGCAAGTCTTGGCGCTGTTCGGGCTGGATGTTGATGATGAAGCGGTTTGGCGCGTCCGGCGGCATGCGGTTTTGCCAGTTGGCCAGCAGATCGTCGCGCGCCACGCCGAGCAGCAGCAGGGCGGTCAGCCCGAGCGCCAGCGAGGCGGCCTGCAATACGCTGGCGCTCGCATGACGGCGCAGGCTGGCCAGCCCGAGACGCAGGCCGGGATAGCGGCCCAGCGCAGTCACGATGCCGCTGCGCGTGGCACCCGCCAGCAGCAGGCGGGCGAGCAGGGCGTAGAGACCGAAGGCGAGCGCGAAGCCGAGCATGACGATGGCGCCCAGTTGCAGCTCGCCGGCGATCCACAGCATCAGGCCCATCAATGCCAGCAGTCCCAGGGCGTAGGCCAGCAGGCGCGGCAGCGGGTGCGTTTGCTCGTCCCACTCGCGACGCAGCACGCGCAGCGTCGTGACGCGGCGCAGGCGCAGCAGTGGCGGCACGGCGAAACCGCCCACCAGCACCAGACCGACGAGCAGGCCATGCAGCCAGGGCAGCGCCGAGGGTGGCGGCAGACTGGCGCTGAACAGGCCGGCGAGCAGGCTTTGCAGTCCCAGTTGCACGGCATAGCCCAGGAGGCAGCCGGCTAGGGTGGCCAGCAGGCCGAACAGCAGAAATTCACCGACATGGATCAGCAGCAACTGGGCCTGGCTGGCACCCAGGCAGCGCATCACGGCACAGCCATCGAGATGGCGGCGGATGTAGCGATCGGTGGCGAAGCCGACGGCAATCGCGGCCAGCACCACGGCCAGCAGCGCGGCCAGACGCAGGAAGCGTTCGGCGCGGTCGAGCACGGTGCGCATTTCCGGGCGCGCGTTGCTCAGGTCTTCGAGGCGCTCGCCGCGTTCCAGACGGGGTTGCAGCCAGTCGCCGAAAGCCGCGACCGCGGCCGCATCGCCGGCCAGCTGCAGGCGATAGGCAATGCGGCTGGCCGGACGCACCAGGCCGGTGGCGGCAAGATCGGCATGGTTCATCAGCAGGCGAGGGGCGAAGCCGAACATGCTCATGCCGCGATCCGGTTCCTGGGTGAGGATGGCGGCGACGGTCAGCCGGCTGGCGCCCAGCCGGATGTGATCGCCCGGCTGGGCGGCAAGCGCTGCGCTGAGGCGCTCGTCCAGCCAGACGCTGCCGGGTGCCGGAATGCTGCGCGTCGGCTGGGCGTCATTGGCGGCCGCTTCGAGGCTGCCGGCGATGCGCAGCTCGCCGCGCAGGGGGTAGCTTGCGCTGACGGCCTTGATGTCGGCGAGCTGGGCGGCTTCGTCGGTGCGCACCATGCTCGGGAAGATCAGCAGTTCGGCCTGCCGCAGGCCGCGCTGCGCGGCTTCCTGGCGGATGTGGTCGGGGATGGGATGGTCCGCGCTCAGCAGCAGATCGCCGCCCAGCAACTGACGGGCTTCGAGCGCCATGGCCTGGGCCACGCGATCGGTGAGAAAGCCGACGCTGGTCAGGCTGGCGACGGCAATCAGCAGCGCCATGCCGAGCACCGTCAGCTCACCGGCTCGCCAATCGCGCCGCAGCACGCGCCACATCAGGCGCAGGGTGGCGAAATGGCTCAGGCTCAACACGGCGGGTACCAGGAGACGATCGGCATCAGGCGATTCTAGCAATCACCATCGGGCTGGGCGCGCGCGTGCGTGAGCGCATGATGGCGCGGGGCGCCTACTTCAATTCCGCCGACGATTTGCCGAGCAGGCGGCGGGCGATGATCAGTTGCTGGATCTGCTGCGTGCCTTCGAAGATGTCGAGGATCTTCGAGTCGCGCGCCCATTTTTCCAGCAGGTCGTCCTCGCCGTAGGCCGAGCACAGCTCGACGCACTTCAGGGTGATCTCGGTGGCCGTGCGTCCGGCCTTGGCCTTGGCGATCGAGGCGTCCTTGGAGTTGGGCAGGCGGTTATCACCCATCCAGGCGGCCTTCAGCGTCAGCAGATAGGCGGCTTCCCACTCGGCTTCGAGCCGGTAGAGCGTTGCGGCGGCGTGCGAGTTGTTGAGCGCGGGCGTGGCGTAGTCGAGTTCGCAGTGCGGCGCGAGCAGTTCGCGCGCGCGGTCGAGCGCGGCGCGGGCCACGCCCACCGCCATCGCGGCGACCAGCGGACGCGTGTTGTCGAAAGTTTCCATGACCCCGGCAAAACCTTTCTGCACGTCGACTTCCGGTGAGCCGAGGAGATTTTCCTTCGGCACGCGACAGTCGACGAAACTGATCGCCGCCGTGTCGGAGGACTTGATGCCGAGCTTCTTTTCCAGGCGGGTGACGGTCATGCCCGGCGTGCCTTTTTCGACGACGAAGGACTTGATCGCGGCGCGGCCCAGCGCCTTGTCGAGCGTGGCCCAGACCACCACGCAGTCGCAGCGATCGCCGGCGGTGACGAAGATCTTCTCGCCGTTGAGGATGTAGTGATCGCCGTCTTTTTTGGCCGTGGTGCGGATCGCCGCCGAGTCCGAGCCGCAGGTCGGCTCGGTGATCGCCATCGCCGCCCAGCGCCCGGCCAGGCGCTGTTTCTGTTCCGGCGTGGCCACGGCGGCAATGGCGGCATTGCCCAGGCCCTGGCGCGGCATCGAGAGCAGCAGGCCGACATCGCCGCGACACAGTTCCATGATGCTCCAGGCGGTCGATAGGTTGCCGCCGTTCTTCACGCCGCCGTGATCGGTCTGGCCGCTCTTGCTGGCGCTGTTGGCGCCGGCCGCGCCAGCGGGATTGCCGTCGTTGAGGCCGTCGATGGCGGCAGCGACCATGTCGAGCTCCACCGGGTAGGCATGCTCGGCCTTGTCGTATTTGCGCGAGATGTCGCGGAAGACGTGATCGGCCATTTGCGCGGCCTGCTCCTTGAGACCGCGGATTTTTTTCGGGACTTCCAGGTACATGATGGTTTCCTTGGTTATCTTTTGAGCGATCGGTGCGGATTACAGGTGCAGGCCGCCGTGCAGCACGGCGACGGCGCGCAGGTCGCGGTACCAGCGTTCGACCGGATGCTCCTTGGTGAAACCGTGGCCGCCGAGCAATTGCACGCCATTGCTGCCGATTTCCATCGCCTTCTCCTGCGTCAGGGTGCGCGCGAGGAAGGCTTCGCGGTGCCAGGGCAGGCCCAGATCGGCGCGATTGGCGGCGCGATAGGTCAGCATCCGCATGCTTTCCAGCTCGATGGCGATGTTGGCGATCATGAAGGCGACGGCCTGCCGATGCGAAATCGGTTCGCCGAAAGCTTCGCGTTCATTGCAATAGGGAATCACGTAATCGAGCACCGCTTCGGCGCAGCCGATGGCCAGCGCGCACCAGCCGAGCGTGCCGCAGTCGATGAATTGCGCGTAGTCGAAAGTTTCGTCGCCAAGCAGGGCGGATTTCGGCAGGCGCACGTTGTCGAAGTTCAGATCGCCCAGCTCGGCGGCATGCAGGCCCATGCTGCCGGCCGCGCGCACGCCGACGCCGGGCGTGCCGGCCTCGACGATGAATATCCGCGGGCCGTTGCCGGTCATCGCGCTGACCAGCCAGAGGGCGGAACGCGCGGCGAGCGGCACTTGCGTCTTGATGCCGTCGAGCCGCCAGCCGTCGTCTCCGGGCGTGGCGGTGAGGGCCGGTTCGAGCGGATTGAACAGCGGCCGCGCCTCGTTGATGGCCAGCGTGGCCAGCAGCGGTTCGTTGGCGGCAAAAGGCGGCAGATAGGTGGCCTGCTGCTCCGCCGTTCCCCAGCGGGTGAGCGCATTGGCGACGGAGAGCGGCGCGAGGATGGCCAGCGCTTGGCTCATGTCGCCCTTGCCCAGCGCCTCGGCCACCAGCACGTTGGTGAGCAGCGCAGCTTCGCTGGCGTCGCCGCCATGGGCTTCGGGCACGGCAAACATCATCAGGCCGAGTTCCTGCGCGCGCGCGTGCAGGTCGGCGGGGCAGGCGCAGCTTTCGTCGGCGCCGTGCGCCTGCGGGCGCAGCACGTCACCCGCAAACTGCGCCACGCTGTCCTTCATCATCTGCTGTTCTTCGCTGATGTTGCAGTCGAACAGCTCGGTGGTGTGGCCGGGCAGGGCCAGGCGGCTGGCCCCGCCTTGCGGCTTGGCGGGCTTGAACAGCTTGCGCGCCTGGGCGATGGCCTGGAAGCCCGTGCGGGTGCTCAGATACACCGCTTTCTCGGCGGCCTTGTTGAGCTTGTGCCGGCGCATGAATGAAGAATCGGCAAGGCGGCTCAGCGTGCCGAGCGCAGTACCGACGGCGTTGGGTTTGTTGGCCATGCATCCTCCAGGAAAGCAAAATCAAACGGTTGTTTGAAGCGTGCCGAGTATGGAGAATTTTTTGTGGCGAGGCAAGGGGGAAGATGCGGCAGGCAGGAACGCGTCGACGAATGCCGTTCTTGCCGGGGTGCGCCAAAAAACCGGGAGGCCGGGAAACCGGAAAATCACCAGACAAAGAAGACCTGGTACCAGATCAGGCCGATCAGCGCCACCGGCCAGAGCATGGCGGCGAAGGCCAGCAGGCGCCGCCAGCGGCGCGTGGGCGCGCGCGCGGCCAGCAGGCCGGCCAACAGCGCGCTGCCAAGCATGCCCGCGCCCAGCAGCAGGATGCGGGCATAGGCAAGCCAGCCCAGCCAGACGTGCTCCGCCTTCAGGTGGCTGACCGTCAGCATCGACAGGCCGAGGATCACGCTGGCGGCCGCCAGCGGGGTCAGGCTCAGGGCGAAGCGCTGCCAGCTCAGGCTGGGCGTCTGCAGCAGGCGGCTGGCGAGCAGCGGCGCCAGCAGCAGGAGGAGGCCGAGCAGGCCGCCGCCCAGCAGCAGGTAGGCCAGAATCAGGGCGCCGTCGAGCCAGGTGAAGAGATCATTGGCTTCCGGATAATGCGTCAGCAGCCACCAGGGAACCTGGTCGGAAAGCAGCCCGAAATATTCATGGTTAACCAGCCATTCGGCCAGTCCCAGCTTGAGCTGCAGAAACCAGGGACTGAGCGTCCATTGAAAAGCCGCCGTGGCCACGCCCAGCACGCCGAACAGCAGGGTGACGGCATCCATGGTGCGGGCTTCGTTGGCCGGATCCAGGACTTCGCTGAACGGCGAACGCCAGGAATAGCTGACGGCATCGCGCTGACCGGCGCAGCGTCCGCAGCTATGGCATTCCGATGCGCTGGTCATGCGGCGGATATCCACCAGGGGCGCGCAATTGACCGGACTGGGCTTCTCGCCGCTGTAATGCGTCCAGGCATCCCGGTCGACCTTGTAATGCACGGGGGCAATCTTGGCGAGGACGGCGAAAACGCCGGAGGCCGGACAGAGGTAGCGGCACCAGATGCGCTTTTCGCGGCCGTACAGCAGCCCGATGACGATGGCCGCCAGCGTCGAGCCGCCGAGGATCAGCAGGGCCGCCTGGGGGTATTCATAGACGCTGATCAACTGGCCGTAGAGCGTCGTGCAGATGAAGGCAAGAAGCGGCCAGCCCGGCCATTTCAGCCAGCGCGGCAAGGGCTTGCCGCGGCCGTGACGGCTCACCTGTTCGGAGATGAAGCCCTCGGGGCACAGCAAGCCGCACCAGACGCGGCCCAGGGTGACGGTGGCCAGCATGACGCCGGGCCACCACAGCCCCCAGAAACAGAACTGGGCGAACAGCCGCAGGTTGTTCCAGATGTGGGCCTGCGCCGGCGGCAGCGGCATGAAAGCCGGCACGATGACCATGCCGGCGTAACCCAGCACGACCAGCCACTGCAGAAGCATGATGGCGTTGCGGTGCCGGCGCAGCCACAGTCCGACACGTTCCAGCCGCCCCGCCGGTCGGCGGGGACGAAACTGGATGGCTTGCTCAAGCATGGGCGGTTTTGCGCCAGAAGAAGGCCACCAGCATCCAGTAGCCGGCCCAGATCAGGAGTTCCGAAAGCGCAGGCCGCGCCCGATAGCCGGTGAAATCGGCAAACAGCTTGCCGGCTTGGCTCGTGTCGTCGATCAGCCAGGCGCTGTTCCAGACCGGGTCGATCAGGGGCGGCAGCGTGCCGTCGCCGATCAGGCGATCCAGGGCGGCGACCAGCAGCGCCGAGGAAATGATCAACAGCAGAATCGCGGAAAGGCGCAGCAGCAGGGGAAGGTTGAGCCTGGCCAGCGATTTGGCCGCCAGCCAGGCGGTCAGGGCCGCAGCGGCCAGGCCGATGAGGCTGCCGATGAGCAGCGATTGCATTTCGCCGCCCTGGGCCAGCCCATACAGAAAGATGACGGTCTCCGCGCCTTCGCGCGCCACGGCCAGGGCGGCCACGACGGCCACGCCCAGATGCCCCGAACGCGTCGCCGCCAGCGTGAGATCGGCATGCAGCCTGGCCTTGATCGTCCTTCCGTGGCGGCGCATCCAGAGCACCATTTGGGTGATCAGGCCGGCGGCGACGAACAGCATGGCGGTCTGGAAAACTTCCAGCGCCTGGCCCGTCAGTTCGTCCTGTACCGTGAGCAGGCCCCAGCCCAGCAGCAGCGCCAGCCCGACGCCGCCGGCCAGGCCGAGCAGCAGGGCCCGCTTGCCGCGGCCATCATCGTGATTCGCCTGCAGCCAGGCAAAAAGTATCCCGGCGATCAGGAAAGCTTCCAGGCTTTCCCGCCAGACGACGAATATTGCATTTCCCATGATGATTTTCCGCGATGGCTGTATGGCTGGCTGAGGGGCTGGCTGAATGAACGGGCGCGGTCCGGGTCTGGGCGGTGGCGGATCTATTTGGCGAGGATCAGCGCCTGCCCGGTGCCCGGATGGAAATCATCGAAGAATTTATAAGTCCCCGGCTTCAGCGGATAGAACACCATCTTCCGCGTGACGCCGGGTGCCAGCACCAATTCCTTTTTCAATTCGATGCTTTCGAATTCGGCCGCGCCCGGCCCCGCATTGCTGATTTCCAGACGAAAGCGCGTATTCGCCGGCACGACCACGGTTTCGGGGTGGATCCGGCCGTCTTTCATCAGCACCTTGAACGTCGGCAGTTCAGCGGCCCAGCCGCTGCCGGCCATGAGCAGCAGCGCGCAGGCGGCACTGGTGCTGCGGAATATCCGTTTCATGGCCGGACGCCTGCGATGCGCCGCTTCATGTCGTTTCATGTCAATAGGCGATGTTTGCGCGCAGCCCGAAGATGCGCGAGGAGGGCGCATCCGGATTGGCGCCGCCACGACTCAAGAATTGCACGTCCGGCGAGATCTCGAACTGTGGCGTGATGCGGTAGCGATAATAGATTTCCGCCACTTTCTCGGCCCCTTGCGGGAAATAAGTGAACGCGCCGGCAAGGCAATTTCCCAGATCGTCGAAGCCGCCGACGCAGCCGCCAGCGCCCGCCAGACGATAGCTCTTGCCTGATTTCAGCCAGGCGCCGGCCACGCCGATGACGTCGGCCGCGCGACCCCAGTAGCTGCCGTTGAATTCAGCTCCGGCCGTCAGGGTCTGGTTGAAAGGCAATTCGCCCTTGAGCAGCTTGCCGTAGCGCGAGAAGAGAATGATGCCGTCGCCGACGCGCTGATCGATGGACAGGCCGACGCCCGTATGGCGTTTTTCGCTGCCGTCGAAATCCACACCCTGGCTGCGATTCCAGGCATAGACGCGATAATTGCCCAGCAGTCCATCGAAACTGAGCTGTTTTTCCGCCTGCACCATGACCAGCGGCGAACTCAGGCTGCGCTGGTAGTTCGAGCCGCGATCGCCCGCCCCGAACAGGCCGAGGGACAGCCGCCAGGGCTGGGTTTTGTCGGTCGCGTTGAGATAGGAAGCGACGAAGCCCGGCTGGAAACCGTTGGCATCGACGCCGACTTCGCCCGCCGCATCCAGCAGCGGGTTATGCACCAGCACGGAGTTCAGGAACTGCCGCGATTCGTCGCCCGCGCCCAGGTTCTGGTCGAAGAAACCGAAAATATCCATCTTGCCGAACGTCAGCTCCAGGGTTTCCCGGGAATAGGGCTTGAAGCCGAGATAGGGCAGGGGGATCGCCGCCTGGTACCAGGCCTGGCCCAGGATGGCGACCGAGTCGTCCGGATTCAGCCCGGAGGCGCGGAAGGCGAGGGCGTTCGGCGCGCTGGAGAAATACCCCAGGTTGCTGTACGTCTCGTTCAATCCCAGGCCCTGGCCCATGCGCACGTGGGCAAACAGCTTGTGGTCGATGTCGCCCAGCGGCGCCAGCGGCAGTTCCACGGAGACGTCGGCGCGGTAATTCAACTGGCTCTTGCCGTTGGCGATGCCTTGCGGCAGGCCGCTGGCTCTTTGCGCCACCGTCGCCAGCGAGGCGCTGACCTGGATGCCGTCGAGGCTCTCGGCGATCTTCTGCGCCTTCTTCATGTTCAACTGATCCTTCTCGACCGCCTTCAGGCGGACGGTCAGTTCAGGTTCGCTTTCCGAAAGGCGCGGACTCTCCAGGCCGGCGGCGACGGCCTGGCTTTCTCCCTTGAGTTCCTGCACCTGTTTTTCCAGCTCGGCATTGCGCGCCTCCAGCTTCTCCATGCGCGCCATGAGCTGTTCCAGCAGCGTGTTTTCCTGCGGCGTGGCAGCCAGAGCGGGCAAGGCTGGCAGGCTCAGGGCCGTCGCCATGCAGGCCAGGCTCAATTTGGTGAGTTTCATGGCTCAATACCCGCCCTTCTTGCCGATGCCGACGTAGGTGAATTCATACTCGACATCGAACGGCTTGAACCAGGGACGCACGCCGGTGGCCCGGTCGGTATGACGGCCGAAATGGGCGTGGGGATTGGCCGACGGCGGCAGGATGGTGTATTTCACCTTGTACTTGCCCGGCCCCGACAGCTTGATGTTGTCGCCGTAATGCGGGCCGTCATTGGCCACCATCGGCATGAAGTCGCCCGCCACCTTGTAGTCGCTGCCGATCTTGCTGACTTCGAATTTCACCGTCAGGTAGGGAATCCAGGCGCCTTCCTCGAAGCCATTCGGATTGTTGTCCAGGGCGTGGATGTCGGCCTCCAGATGGACGTCGGATTCCGTGGTCTTGCGCATCATGCCTTCCGGCTCCATCTCGATCGGCTGCAGATAGACCGCTGCGATCTCCATGCCGCTGCGCTGCTGCGGCACCCCGATGGGGTATTCGAGCGCCAGCGCCGGCGTGACCAGGACGGCGCTGAGCAATGTGGCCTGAAGCAGTTTCTTGAGCGTGATCATGAAGTTCTCCGTGGATGAATCCAAATCTGACGGTCGTGGGCATGCAGATACGCATACGTTGTCATGTTGGCTGGCATCGCATGCGCTTCGGTGCATCGCAGCGCATCGTATTTTTGAACTCGGGTTGAAAGGAATTTCAGGGGGGCAAATTTTCAGGTAATTGAGAATCGTTGTCAATTGGAAAATGATTTCATCCCATGCCTGCTCGCGAGGAGTCTCATTTGACCCTGGAACGCGCAGCGTGGATACTGCGCGGCCCTTGTTCCGCTTTCGTTCTGCCGGACGGTCTGTCGTGCCCGCTGCCAAACTTTCCTCCTTTTCCGATCCCGCCCTGGAAACGCTGCTGCTGCCGTTCCGGGCGGGCGATTTGCGCTGGCCGGCAGCCGGCGAGGTGCTGTTCATGCGCGCACGCGCGGGGGCGGCGCTGCATGAGCTGTCCGCGCAGCAGCGCCGGCAGTTGGTGTGCGAGCAAAGCTTCAAGCCGGATGCCGACGCGCTGGCGGCCGACGGCTTGCGCATGGCGGCCGCTGCGTTCGATGCGTCCGGTGCGTTAGATGTCTCCGCTGCGCCAGGCTGCTTTCCGCTGGTCATGCTGCTGCCGCCGCGCAGCCGCGATGAAGCGCGCGCGCTGCTGGCTGCGGCCTTGCAGCGCACGGTACCCGGCGGCACGCTGCTGTGCTGCCAGGCCAACAACGCCGGGGCGCGCAGTGGCGAAGCCGATCTGGCGCGTCTGGCGGGAGCGGGGACGGTGCGCGGCCTCGCCAAACAGAAATGCCGGGTGTATTGGACACAGCCCGATCCCGCAGGCGTCGATGCCGTCCTGCTGGCGGAATGGGCGGTGCTCGATGCGCCGCGCCGCATTGCGGATGGCCGCTTCCTGAGTCGCCCGGGGCTGTTTGCCTGGTCGCATGTCGATGCCGCTTCGGCGCTGCTGGCGCGCTGTCTGCCGGCCGATCTGGCCGGTCGGGGCGCCGATCTGGGGGCCGGCTTCGGCTATCTGGCCGCCGAGGTGGCGCTGCGCTGTCCGGCGGTGAGGGCGCTCGATTTGTACGAGGCCGAGGCGCGCGGTTTGGCGCTGGCGCGGCAGAATCTCGCGGCACATGGTGAAGGTGTTGAAAGCGCGCGGCATGCGCAGTCCGTCGTCTTCGATTTTTTCTGGCACGACGTGACGACCGGCCTCGCGCCGGGGCGGCGCTACGATTTCATTGTCAGCAATCCGCCCTTTCACCGGAGCCGCGCCGATGCGCCGGAGATCGGCCAGGCTTTTCTCGCCGCAGCGGCAGCGGGCCTGCGCGCGGGTGGGCGCTTCTGGCTGGTTGCCAATCGCCATCTGCCCTATGAAGCAACGCTGCGCCGGTATTTCCGCCAGGTGCGCGAAATCTGCTGCGAGCAGGGCTACAAGGTGATCGAGGCGGTGAAATGAGCCGCCGGCAGGAATGAGCGGGGATCGCAAAATATGAAACTGCTGAAATTGCTGGCCAACCTGGGCTATGGCAGCCGCAGGGAAGTCACGCAGATGCTGAAGAATGGCTGGGTGACGGGGGCCGATGGCCGGGCACTGGGCCTCGATGAGACGATCGACTTGGCCGATGCTGTTGCCTGCGCGGCGATCCGCGTCGATGATGAGGCGCTCGATCCTCTGCCGGGCGTGGTGCTGATGCTCAACAAGCCGGTGGGTTACACCTGCTCGACCAGGGATCAGGTGCGTCTGGTCTATGAGCTGCTGCCGCCGCGCTTTCGCCAGCGCAAGCCGGTGCTGTCGACGGTGGGGCGCCTCGATCGGGACACCGCCGGGCTGCTGCTGTTGACGGACGATGGTTTGCTGCTGCATCGCATCATCGCGCCGAAGGCCAGGGTGCAGAAGGTGTACGAGGCCGAATTGGGCATGGACTTGCGCGGCGACGAGGCGGCGCTGTTCGCTGCCGGCACCTTGCTGCTGGAAGGCGAGGATGCGCCGCTGGCGCCCGCCGGGCTGGTCGCGCTCGGCCCGCGCCGGGCGCGGGTGACGCTGAGCGAGGGACGCTATCACCAGGTGCGGCGCATGTTTGCCGCCGTCGGCAATCACGTCGTGGCCCTGCGCCGGGTCGCGCTGGGCGGGCTGACGCTGGATGGCCTGGTGGAAGGCGAATGGCGCGTGCTGAATGCGCGGGAAGTCGCGCAGGTATTTTCCGCGCCGCAGATGGAAACCGGGATGGAGGGCGCTCTGCCTGGCCTGCCGTAGGTTGTCCGTCACGCGCCGTTCAGATCTGCAATATCTCCAGCAGTTCCTGCTCCAGCCGCATCCGCGAAGCGGGTTGCAGTAGTTTTTCGCCGCTGATGAGGAAGGTGTCTTCGGCGCGCTCACCGAGCGTCGCGATTCTGGCGGTATGCACGCTGACCCGGTGATGCGCCAGCGTCAGCGCGACGGAATACAGCAGCCCCGGCCGGTCGGCGGCGACGATGGACATGATGTGGTAGCGGCCCTTGTCGTCGGGGTGGATGCTGATTTCCGGCATGATCGGAAAGTGCCGCAGCTGGCGCGACAGGCGCGTTGCGTTGGGTTGCACTGCGGCCAGTGGCGGCATGGCCCGCAGATGTTCGACCAGGTCGTGTTCGATCAGGCCGGTCATGTCGCGATAGGGCAGTTGCCGGCCGGGATCGAGCAGGGTGAAGCTGTCCAGGGCGTAGCCGTGGCGCGTGGTGTGGATTCTGGCGTCGACGATGGAGTAGCCCAGGCGGCTGAAGAAACCGCAGAGGCGGGCGAAGAGCAGCGGCTGGTCGGCGACATAGACCATCACTTGCAGGCCATCGTCGATTTGATGCAGGCGCGCCTTGACGACCGGCAGCGGCGCATTCGGACAGTGATAGAGATTGCGCGTATGCCAGGCGATTTCATCGGCGGCATGGCGCATGAAATAGGCGGTATCGAGCTGTTGCCAGAGGGCCGCTTCCATGCCTGGACGCAGGCCATGGAAGCGCAACAGGCGGCGTACCTCGTCCTGCCGGCCGTCGCCGTCGCTTGCCTGCCGGTCTGTCTTGCCGTCGAGCAGGCGGCGCGTGGCCAGGTAGAGGTCTTCGAGCAGTTTGCCCTTCCAGTTGTTCCAGACCTTGGGACTGGTGCCGCGGATGTCGGCAACCGTCAGCAGGTACAGGGCGTCCAGCCGGCGCCGGGTCTGCACGGTGCGGGCGAAGGCGGCGATGACTTCGGGGTCGGCCAGATCCTGTTTCTGGGCGACCGCGGACATCGTCAGATGATCGCCGACGAGAAAGCCGACGAGGTCGGTATCTTCTTCGGCAAGCCCGTGTTCGATGCAGAAGCGCCGCGCATCGCGCATGCCCAGTTGCGAGTGATCGCCGCCGCGGCCCTTGGCGATGTCGTGGAACAGCGCGGCGATATAGATCAGCCAGTGACGCTCGAAGCGCGACATCAGGCGACTGCAGCGCGGATATTCGTGGGCGAACTCGGGCAGGCTGAAACGCCGCAGGTTGCGCAGTACCTGCAGGATGTGCTGGTCGACCGTATAGACGTGAAACAGGTCGTGCTGCATCTGGCCGACGATGCGGCCGAAGGCCGGCAGGTAGCGGCCGAGGATGTCGTAGTGATTCATGCGCCGCATCTCATGCACGATGCCGCGCTTCTGCTGGAACATGGACAGAAACAGCGCGCGATTGCCGGGATCGCGGCGAAACTTCGCATCGATGTGGCTGCGCGCGCGCCACAGCGCGCGCAGCGTGCGCGCCGTCATGCCTTTCAGTTCGGAGCGTTGCTGGAGCAGCAGAAAACTTTCCAGGATGGCGCGCGGCTCGCGTTCGAAAATCTGTTCGTCGCGCACGTCGAGCAGGTCGCGCTGCATCTGGAAGCGGGGATTGATGTAGATCGGCGCCAGATGCCGGTGGTAAGCGGGAAACAGATGTTCGCCGAGGTTCTGCAGCAGGAGGGTGCCGAGCTGGTTGATCAGCCTGGCGTTCAGGTAATAGCGCTGCATCAGCAGTTCCGAGGCGCGTTTGGCGGCGCTGGGGCGTATGCCGAAAGCTTCGGCAAGGGCTTCCTGATGGTCGAACAGCAGGCGATCCTCGCGCCGCCTGGCCAGATAGTGGAGGCGGATGCGCAGGTGATCCAGCAGGCGTTCGCAGCGTTCGAGCTGGCGGGCTTCGCTGGCGGTGATCAGCGCGTGCGCCGTCAGATCGCGCCAACGCCGGCCGAGGCCGGCCGCGCGGGCGATCCACAGAATGACCTGCAGATCGCGCAACCCGCCGGGACTTTCCTTGCAATTCGGTTCGAGGCTGAAGGCCGTGTCATCGAAGCGCGCATGGCGCTCCTGCTGTTCCAGGCGCTTGGCCTTGAAGAATTGCCGGATGTCGAGCTGGTCGTGCATGGCCTGCGCGAAGCCGGCAAAGGTTTGCCGATTGCCGGCCACCAGGCGCGCTTCGAGCAGATTGGTCTGCACGCTGATGTCGCGCGCCGCCTCCAGCAGGCAGTCGGCGCTGCTGCGCACGCTGTGGCCGACTTCCAGGCCGATGTCCCAGAGCATGCCGATCAGCGGGGTGATTTCTTCGTCGGCCTGGCGGCAGTCGTCATCGGGCAGGAGGATCAGCAGGTCGATATCCGAGGCCGGGTAGAGTTCGCCGCGCCCGTAACCGCCAACGGCAACCAGGGCCATGGCCTGCGGCGGCGCGCAATGTCGCCAGAGTTCGCGCAGCAGGCCGTCGACCAGACGCGCGCGGCCGCGCAGCATGGCGCTGGCGTTGCCTTTGGCGAGGTAGTCCTGGTGCAGCGCCGCCTGGCCGTCCTGCAGGCGCTGGCGCAGGGCGAGTATCCGTTTGCCGGTCGCCGTGCCTGAAGGTTGGTCGGGCATGGCGGGGCGGCTGCTCAGGCGATGGAAGCGGGTTTCGGTGGCGCGCCGGCGGAGAGGGTCAGCACTTCATGGCCGCTCGGGGTGACGAGGATGGTGTGCTCCCACTGGGCCGAGAGGCTGCGGTCCTTGGTGACGATGGTCCAGCCGTCGTTCAGTTCGGAAATCGCCGCCTTGCCGGCATTGATCATCGGCTCGATGGTGAAGATCATGCCGGGTTCGATCACGATGCCGGTGCCGGACTTGCCGTAGTGAAGCACTTGCGGATCTTCGTGAAACTGCCGGCCGATGCCATGGCCGCAGAATTCGCGCACCACCGAGAAGCCGTTGGCTTCGGCGTGCTTCTGGATGGCCGCGCCGATGTCGCCCAGACGCGCGCCCGGGCGTACCTGGCCGATGCCCAGCCAGAGGCATTCGAGCGTGACGTTGCACAGGCGCCGCGCCAGGATCGAAGCCGCCGCCTCGCCGCCGACGATGTACATGCGGCTGCTGTCGCCATGGTAGCCGTCCTTGATGGTGGTCACGTCGATGTTGAGGATGTCGCCCTTTTTCAACGGCCGGTCATTGGGTATCCCGTGGCAGACCTGGTGGTTGATGGAGGTGCACACCGATTTCGGATAGGGCGTGTAGCCGGGCGGCGCGTAGTTGAGCGGCGCCGGAATGCAGCCCTGCACGTCGACCATGTAGTCGTGGCAGAGGCGGTCGAGTGCCTCGGTGGTGACGCCCGGCTTGACGAAGGGCGCGATGTAATCGAGGACTTCGCCGCAGAGACGGCCGGCGAGGCGCATTTTTTCGATGTCTTCGGGGGATTTGATTTCGATGCTCATGTGTGATCCGGTCAGTGCGTGATCGGTAAGTTCCGGGTTCCAGGTTCCAGGCTCCCGCGATTTTAACCGTTGAAGATTGAAATGAAGCGCATTGGAGCCGCATTGAACCCGTATTTCCGCCGCCGCACCGCGGCAAGCCGGCCGTGTGTCCGGGAACTGTTCGGGAAATCATCCCAACAGCTTGAGTGTACGGCGGAAAAGCCTTTATAATGCCCGGCTTGTCAAGCGGCAACGGGCGCGGCGTGTCTGCCGATCGCTCCTGTCGCAGGGCAAGTTGTCTTTGTTTTCAACCACCAATCCACACGCCTGGCGCCGATGGGGTGGCCTCCGAACTGGTTCGGAGGCAGCACGGCCGGGCGGAGGTTCAACCCTGTTCGGAGATTCTGAATGTCTGCAAGCATGCGTGAAATGCTGGAAGCCGGTGTCCACTTTGGTCACCAGACGCGCTTCTGGAACCCCAGGATGGCCCCGTATATCTTCGGCCATCGCAACAAGATCCATATCGTCAACCTGGAAAAGACCATGGTCAAGTACCAGGAAGCCATGGCCTTCGTGCGCAAGCTGTCCGCCAAGAAGGGCACGGTGCTGTTCGTCAGCACCAAGCGCCAGGCGCGCGAAATCATTGCCGAAGAGGCGCAGCGCGCCGGCATGCCCTATGTCGATGAGCGCTGGCTCGGCGGCATGTTGACCAACTTCAAGACCGTCAAGACTTCGATCAAGCGGCTCAAGGAACTGGAGCAGATGGCCGAGGACGGTTCCTTGGAAAAGATGACCAAGAAGGAAGCCCTGACCACTCGCCGCGAACTGGAGAAATTGCAGAAGAGCATCGGCGGCATCAAGGACATGGCCGGCCTGCCCGACGCGATCTTCGTGATCGACGTGGGCTTCCACAAGATTGCCGTGACCGAAGCCAACAAGCTGGGCATTCCGCTGGTTGGCGTGGTCGATACCAACCACTCGCCCGAGGGCGTGAGCTACGTGATTCCGGGGAACGACGACTCCAGCCGGGCAATCCGCCTGTATGCGCGCGGCGTGGCCGATGCCATCCTCGAAGGCCGTAACCAGTCGCTGACCGAGCTGGAGCAGCAGATTGCCGGTGACGACGAGTTTGTGGAAGTCGAAGAAGAATCGGCCGAGTGAACTCGATTGGCGCAGCGGCGCCGGGTGGAGCGCGTGCGAGCGTGCGTCTGCCCGGTGCATGCGCCAGCCATTCGTTGATTCGTGATTCGTAATTCGTATTTGTTGATTCGTTGATCCATTGATTCGTCGATGTGACGATATTGTCGAAATTGAGCTTGGAGTAAAGCAATGGCGGAAATTACCGCAAGCATGGTCAAGGAACTGCGCGAGAAGACCGACGCGCCGATGATGGAATGCAAGAAGGCATTGACGGAGGCCGGCGGCGATCTGGCCAAGGCCGAGGAAATCCTGCGCGTCAAGCTGGGCAACAAGGCCTCCAAGGCGGCGGCCCGCGTGACCGCCGAAGGCGTGGTCGGCCTGAATCTGGCGGCTGACGGCAAGCTGGCCGCGATCGTCGAAGTCAATTGCGAAACCGATTTCGTCGCCAAGAACGACGACTTCCTGGCATTCACCGCGAAGCTCGCCCAGCTCGTGGCCGCCAACGCGCCGGCCGACGTGGCTGCGCTGTCCGCTCTCGAAATCGACGGCCAGAGCGTCGATGCCGTGCGCACCGCGCTGATCGGCAAGATCGGCGAGAACCTGACGATCCGCCGCTTCGAGCGCATCGAGGCGCAGGGCAGGCTGGCCAGCTACGTGCATGGCGGCAGCAAGATCGGCGTGCTGGTCGATGTCGTCGGTGGCGACGAGCAACTGGGCAAGGATCTGGCGATGCACATTGCCGCCGCCAAGCCGAAGTCGCTCGACCCCAAGGGCGTGCCCGCCGAGCTGCTGGACGCCGAGCGTCGCATCGCCATCGAAAAGGCGCGCGAGTCGGGCAAGCCGGAGAACATGCTGGAAAAGATCGCCGAAGGCACGGTGCAGAAGTACCTGAAGGAAGTCACCCTGCTGGGCCAGGTCTTCGTCAAGGCGGAAGACGGCAAGCAGACCATCGAGCAGTTGCTGAAAAGCAGGAATGCGTCCGTGTCCCGCTTTGCGCTGTACATCGTCGGTGAAGGCATCGAGAAGAAGGTGACGGACTTCGCCGCCGAAGTGGCCGCCCAGGCTGCGGCTGCCGCCAAGTAAATTCCCGGGAGCCCGGCCATGAGCGCAGCGCAGAAAAGCCGCTACAAGCGCATCCTCGTCAAGCTCTCGGGCGAGGCCTTGATGGGCGACGATGCCTATGGCATCAACCGCGATACGCTCAACCGCATCGTTGCCGAAATCGGTGCGGTTGCCGCGCTGGGCGTCGAAGTCGGGGTGGTGATCGGCGGCGGCAATATCTTTCGCGGCGTGGCCGGCGCATCCACCGGCATGGATCGCGCCACGGCGGATTACATGGGCATGCTGGCCACGGTGATCAATGCCATGGCGCTGTCCGACGCCATGCGCCAGGCGGGGATCAATGCGCGCGTGCAGTCGGCGCTGAACGTCGAGCAGGTGATCGAGCCCTACATCCGCGGCAAGGCCATCCGCTATCTCGAAGAAGGCAAGGTGGTGGTGTTCGCCGCCGGTACGGGCAATCCCTTTTTCACCACGGATACCGCTGCCGCTCTGCGCGGCTCGGAAATCGGCGCCGAAGTCGTGATGAAGGCGACCAAGGTGGATGGCGTATACACCGCCGACCCCGTGAAGGACAAGAGCGCCCGGCGCTATGAGCGCATCAGTTTCGATGAGGCGATCAGCCGCAATCTGAAGGTGATGGACGCCACCGCGCTGGCGCTGTGCCGCGACCAGAGTCTGCCCATCGTGGTGTTCTCGATTTTCAAGGAAGGTGCGTTGAGGCGCGTGGTGCTTGGCGAGAGCGAAGGCACCATGGTGCATAGCTGAACAAGTATCCGGAAATTCCAGGGGGTAGAGATGATCGTAGCCGCCGAGCTCAAGAAGCAGATCGAGCAGAAGATGCAGAAGTCCATCGAGGCCTTGAAGCAGGATCTGGCCAAGGTGCGCACCGGCCGCGCCCATACCGGGCTGCTCGACCATGTTCAGGTGGAATATTACGGCGCCATGGCGCCGCTCTCCCAGGTCGCCAACGTCACTCTGATCGATGCGCGCACCATCGGCGTCCAGACCTGGGAAAAACCCATGCTGGCCAAGGTCGAGAAAGCCATTCGCGATGCGGATCTGGGGCTCAATCCGGCCAGCCAGGGCGATCTGATCCGGGTGCCGATGCCCATGCTCACCGAGGAGCGGCGCCGCGATCTGACCAAACTGGTGAAGCAGGAAGGCGAGGGCGCCAAGGTGGCCGTGCGCAACCTGCGCCGCGACGCCAACAACCAGCTCAAGGATGCGCTGAAGAAGAAGGAAATCTCCGAGGATGACGAGCGGCGCATCCAGGACGAGATCCAGAAGCTGACGGATCGTCATGTGGTCGAGATCGACAAGCTCGTCGCGGACAAGGAAAAGGATCTGCTGGCCATTTGAGGCCCGGGGATCGCGGCCTTCGGGACATGGCCGGTCTGGCGCTGGTGCGACGGTTTCGCCATCCGGACGACGCCACGAGCGGACCCACGGCGGGGTGCAGCAGGGCGCAGAAGGGCGATAAGGTGAGCAGGTGAGCATGTTTTCCAGTTCAACCCAGGTGGTTCCGGCGACGGATGCGCTGCCGCGGCACGTGGCCATCATCATGGATGGCAACGGACGCTGGGCGAAAAAGCGCTTTTTGCCCCGGGCAGCCGGCCACAAGCGTGGCCTCGAGGCGGTGCGCGATGCGGTCAAGGCCTGTATCGAGCGCGGCATCGGTTATCTGACGCTGTTTGCCTTCAGCTCCGAGAACTGGCGGCGGCCTGCGGAAGAGGTCTCCTTGCTGATGAACCTGTTTCTCCACGCGCTGGAGAACGAGGTGGCCAAGCTGCACGAGGCGGGTGTGCGCCTGCGGGTGGTGGGCGACCTGACGCGTTTTGACGTCAAGCTGGTCGGCATGATCCGTGAAGCCGAGCAGCGGACTGCGGACAATCGGCGCCTGACGCTGACCATTGCCGCCAATTACGGCGGCCGTTGGGACATCATGCAGGCGCTCAACGCCCTGCTTGCCAGCCAGCCGGAAAAACGCGCTGCCTATGACGAGGCCGATCTGTCGCCCTATCTGTCGATGGCCTATGCGCCCGAGCCGGACTTGTTCATCCGCACCGGCGGGGAACAGCGGGTCAGCAACTTCCTGCTCTGGCAACTGGCCTACGCCGAACTCTATTTCACCGATCTGCTCTGGCCGGACTTCAATGGCGCCGCGCTGGATGAGGCCATCCGCTCCTATCAGGGGCGCGAGCGCCGCTTCGGCCGGACGAGCGAACAACTGCATGCCGCCCGTGAGCCGAGCCTGGCGGTCGGCGGCGGATAAAGGCGAGGCGCCCGGCCCATGCTGAAGACCCGGATCATCACCGCGTTGATCCTTGCCGGCGGATTGCTGGCTGCCCTGTTTCTGCTGCCGCCGCAGTTCGTGTTGCTGCTGTTCGTCGGCATCGTCGCGCTGGCTGCCTGGGAATGGGCCGGGCTGCTGAAAGCCTCGGCGACTATCCGCATCGTTTACGCCGCGCTGATCTGCGTTCCCTGCCTGCTGCTGCTTGCCGGCGGTATGCCGCTGCCGCTGCTGCAGGGATTGTGGTGGTTGGCGGTGGTTTTCTGGCTGTTGCTGGTGCCGCTCTGGTTCCGCGCCAAATGGCCGCTGGGCAACGGCATGACCGGCTGGCTGGTTGGCGGCCTGTTGCTGGTGCCGACCTGGGCGGCGCTGGCGCTGCTCCATCAGCGCAGTCCATGGCTGTTGCTGGCGACCATGGCGCTGGTCTGGGTGGCCGATACCGCGGCCTATTTCGCCGGGCGCACTTTTGGCCGCCACAAGCTGGCGCCGTCGATCAGTCCCGGCAAGACCTGGGAGGGCGCGCTCGGCGCAGCCATTGGCGTATGCCTCTATGGCTATGCCGTGGCGCAGGGCACGGGCCATCTGGCGGGTGCCACGGGCGGCATGCTGCCGGGCCTGCTCGGTTTGCTGTTGCTGACGGCGGTGAGCATCGCCGGCGATCTGTTTGAGTCGCTGGCCAAGCGCCAGGCCGGCGTCAAGGACAGCAGCGCGCTGCTGCCGGGTCACGGCGGCGTGCTCGATCGCATCGACAGCCTGACGTCCACCTTGCCGCTGGCGGCGCTGGCCGCGTCTTATCTGCTGCCGCCGGCAGCCTGAGCTCATGACGAATAGAAGCAAACAGCGTCTCACCGTGCTCGGCGCCACGGGTTCGATAGGCCTCAATACGCTGGACGTGGTGGCGCGGCATCCCGATCGTTTCGAAGTGCATGCGCTGACGGCAAATTCGCGGGTGGCCGAGCTGGTCGAGCTGTGCCGCCGGCACCGGCCGCGTTATGTCGTCATCGCCGATGCAGATGCCGGTGCCGGCGCTGCGGCAAGGCTGCGCGCCGACCTGCAGGTGGCCGGCGTGCGCAGCGAGGTGCTGGCCGGAGAAGCCGCCCTGGCCGAGGTTGCCGCGCATGACGAAGTGGATGTGGTGATGGCGGCCATCGTCGGTGCGGCGGGGCTCAAGCCGACGCTGGCGGCGGTGCGCGCCGGCAAGCGGGTGCTGCTGGCCAACAAGGAGGCCCTGGTGATGGCCGGGCAACTGTTCATGGCCGAGGTCCGCCGCGCGCGGGCCACCTTGCTGCCCATCGACAGCGAGCACAACGCCATCTTCCAGTCCCTGCCGGCGAATTTCGACGGCGATCTCGATGCGCGCGGCGTGCGCCGCATCTTGCTGACCGCCTCGGGCGGGCCGTTTCGCAATACGCCGCTGCAAGAGCTGGCGCAGGTGACGCCGCAGCAGGCCTGCGCTCATCCGAACTGGGTGATGGGGCGGAAGATTTCCGTCGATTCCGCCAGCATGATGAACAAGGGGCTCGAAGTCATCGAGGCGCACTGGCTGTTCAATGCGCCGGCCGAGCGCATCGAGGTCGTCGTGCATCCGCAGAGCGTGATCCATTCACTAGTCGAATATGCCGACGGTTCCGTGCTGGCCCAGCTCGGCAATCCCGACATGCGCACGCCGATCGCGCATGCGCTGGCCTATCCAGAACGCATCGAGGCTGGCGTTGCGCCGCTCGATCTGTTCCAGATCGGCCAGCTCGATTTCACGCCGCCCGATCATCGCCGCTTCCCTTGTCTGGGGCTGGCATACGAGGCTCTGCGCGCCGGCGGCAGCGCGCCGACCCTGCTGAATGCCGCCAACGAAGTGGCGGTGGCGGCTTTCCTGGACGGTCGCTTGCCCTTCACGGGTATTGCCGCGACGATTGCCGGCGTGCTCGAGCGCATTCCCGCCATGCCGCTGGCCGATCTCGATGCGGCGCTGCAGGCCGATGCCGCAGCGCGCCGCCTGGCCGGCGAGATCGTCGCCCTGGTGGCCTGAGGTTCGGCACCATGACCACTCATCTCCCGCTCTATCTCGCAGCTTTCGCCGTGGCGCTCGGCGTACTGATCGTGGTGCACGAATTCGGCCATTATCTCGTCGCGCGCTGGTGCGGCGTCAAGGTGCTGCGTTTTTCGGTTGGCTTCGGCAAGGTGCTGTGGATGCGGCGTTTCGGCGCCGATGGCACGGAATGGGCGCTGGCGGTTTTCCCGCTCGGCGGTTTCGTGCGCATGCTGGATGAGCGCGAGGGCCAGGTGGCGCCGCACGAATTGCCGCGCGCCTTCAACCGGCAGTCGGTATGGCGGCGTTTCCTGATCGTGGCCGCCGGCCCGGCGGCCAATCTGTTGCTGGCGGTGTTGCTCTACTGGTTCCTGTTCATGCAGGGCAGCGAGGAGTTGCGGCCGATTCTGGCCACGCCGCCGGCAGCGACGGCCGCCGCGGCGGCGGCGATCGAGGATGGCGAAACCGTGTTGAGCGTCAATGGCCGGCCGGTGACGACCTGGCAGGAATTGCGCTGGGAACTCACGCGGGTGGCTCTCGACCATGTGCCGGTGCGCCTCGAAGTGGTCAATCAGCGGCAGGAAATCAGCATCCGCCTGCTGGCGACGGATGCGGTCGAAGAGGACGATCTAGCCAAGGATCTGCCCGGGCGTCTCGGGCTGCGGCTGTATCGGCCGCATCTGGCGCCCGTCGTCGGCGAGGTGCTGCCCGGCTCGGCCGCCGAGCAGGCCGGGCTGCGCACCGGCGATGAGGTGCTGGGCATCGATGAGGCGCCGGTGACCGAATGGCACGAGGTTGTCGGCCAGGTGCGCAAATCGCCCGGTGCGACCTTGCGCTTTGCCGTGAAGCGCGGCGACGATGTCCTGACGCTGAAGGTGATGCCGTCCAGGGCGGATGAGCAGGGACAGGCAGTCGGCCGTATCGGCATCGTGGTCAGGAACGATCCTGCGCAGCATGCGCTGCTGTTTACCAGCGTGCGCTACGGTGCTTCGGCGGCCTTCGGCAAGGCGTTGCGCCAGACCTGGGAGATGGCCGGCTTCAGCCTGCGGATGATCGGCCGCATGCTGACCGGGGATTTGTCCTGGAAAAACCTGAGCGGTCCGGTGACCATCGCAGACTATGCCGGGCAGTCCGCCCGCATGGGCGTTTTGCCCTATCTGAATTTTCTGGCACTCATCAGCATCAGCCTCGGCGTGCTGAATTTACTGCCCATTCCGGTATTGGATGGTGGGCATTTGCTGTATTATGTTGCCGAGATTGTCAAAGGCGGTCCTCTCTCCGAACGGGTGATGGAAATCGGCCAGCAGATCGGGCTGGCCTTGCTGCTGATGCTTATGGCATTCGCCTTCTACAATGACATCAACCGCTTGATCTCCGGATAGCAGAATGAAGAAAAAACTGGTTGCAGGCCTGGTCGCGGCGTTGTTTGCGTCGCCGGTACTGGCATTTGAGCCTTTTGTGGTCAAGGATATCCGCGTCGAGGGCATCCAGCGTACCGAGGCAGGCACGGTATTCAGCTATTTGCCGGTCAAGGTGGGCGAAACCATGACGGACGACAAGGCGGCCAAGGCCATCAAGGCCCTGTTCGCCACCGGTTTTTTCAAGGATGTGCGGCTGGAAATCGAGAATGACGTGCTCGTCGTGCTGATCGATGAGCGTCCGGCGATTGCCGCCGTCAACTTCACCGGCCTGAAAGCCTTTGAAAAGGATCAGATCCTCAAGGGATTGCGGGAAGTCGGCCTGGCCGAATCGCGCATCTTCGACCGTGCGCTGGTCGAGCGGGCCGAGCAGGAACTCAAGCGCCAATATCTGTCGCGCGGCTATTACGCGGTGAACGTGACGACGACCGTGACGCCGCTCGAGCGCAACCGCGTCGGCATCAATTTCAGTATCGAAGAAGGCGATGTGACGAAGATTCACCAGATCAACATCGTCGGCGCGCAGCAGATTCCGGAAAAGGAACTCCTGAGTATTTTCGAGTTGCGCACGCCCGGCTGGTTTACCTGGTATACCAAGAACGACCAGTATTCCAAGCAAAAGCTGGCGGGCGACCTGGAGACTCTGCGCTCGTATTACCTGAATCGCGGTTTTCTCGAGTTCAACATCGAATCGACCCAGGTATCGATCACCCCCGACAAGCAGCATATCTACATCACGGTGAACATCACCGAGGGCAACAAATACACCGTCTCCTCGGTCAAGCTGGCCGGCGATCTGCGCGTGCCCGAGGATGAGTTGCGCAAGCTGATCGAGCTGCGTCCGGGAGATACGTTCTCGCGCGAGAAGCTGACCGATACCACCAAGAAAATCAGTGATCGCCTGGGCAATGATGGCTATGCCTTCGCCAACGTCAATGCCGCGCCCGAGCTCGACAAGGAAAAGCAGGCGGTCGCATTCACGATTTTCGTCGATCCGGGCCGGCGCGTGTATGTGCGCAACGTCAATATCACCGGCAACACGCGCAGCCGCGACGAGGTTCTGCGGCGCGAAGTGCGGCAGATGGAAGCCAGCTGGTACGACGGCGAGAAAATCAACAAGTCGCGCACCCGCATCGATCGTCTGGGCTATTTCGAGGATGTGACGCTGGAGACGCCGCCGGTGCCGGGCGCTACCGATCAGGTCGATCTGAACATCAACGTCAAGGAAAAGCCCACCGGCAACATCATGCTGGGCGCGGGTTTCTCCAGTTCGGAAAAACTCGTCCTCTCCGGCTCGATACAGCAGCAGAACCTGTTCGGCAGCGGCAAAACCGTCGGGGTGCAGGTCAATACCAGCAAGATCAACAAGGTTTACTCGTTATCCTATACCGATCCGTACTACACCATCGATGGGGTCAGTCGCGGCTTCGACATCTATCACCGCAAGACCGATACCAGTTCGCTCACCACGATCGCCGATTACAGTTCGAGCTCGTTTGGCGGCGGCGTGCGCTTTGGCCTGCCGATCGCGGAAGATGATTATCTGAACATGGGGCTGTCTTTCGACTCGACCCGTTTGACGATGGGGCCCTACAGCCCTGCGGTCTATCTCAAATACGTCAACGACTTCGGCGAACGGAATACCACGACGCTGGCAACAATCGGCTGGTTGAGGGAAACCATCGACAGCCGCCTGTATCCGACCAAGGGCGGGATAGCCAGCATCTCTGCCGAGCTCAGTCTGCCGCTCGGCAGCCTTGGCAAGCTGCGTTACTACCGCGCCAACTTCCAGCGCCAGGAATTCTTCCCCATGCCCTGGTGGCGCAATACCTCGCTGATGCTGAATGGTGAATTCGGCTATGCCAAGGGCTACGGTGGCCGCGGCCTGCCGTTCTTCAAGAACTTCTATGCCGGCGGCATCGGTTCGGTGCGTGGCTACGACAGCGGCTCGCTTGGCCCGGTGGTGTATGACACCTACGGTCAGCGCAGCAATCTCGGGGGCAACCGGCGCGTGATCGCGAATGCCGAATTGCTGTTCCCGATGCCGGGCTCGGGATTCGACAAATCGGTTCGTCTGGGCGCATTCTTTGACATGGGCCAGGTCTGGGGGGAGGACGAGAAGATGAAGCTGGGCGACGTGCGCTACAGCTATGGTCTTTCCCTGACGTGGTCCTCGCCGATGGGGCCGCTCAAATTCAGCTATGCCAACCCGGGGCGCCGCAAGTCGGGCGACGAGATCCAGCGCCTGCAGTTCCAGATGGGCACGGTGTTCTAATATCGGTATTCAGGAGATCAAGTTGAACAAGATCATCACTTCCCTGCTGTTTATGGCCATGCTGCTGGGTGCCGGGGCGGCGCATGCGCAGCTCAAGATCGGTTACGTGAATACCCAGCGCATACTCGTCGACGCGCCCCAGGCGGCCAAGGCCAAGCAAAAGATCGAGCGGGAATTCGAGCGGCGCAGCCAGGATCTGCAGCGTCTTGCCAAGCAGTTGCAGAGCCTGCAGGAAGCGGTGGAGAAAAACGCCGTCACCATGTCGGAGGCCCAGCGACGCAACAAGGAGCGGGAGTTCGGCGAGCTCAGCCGTGAATTCCAGCGCCGTCAGCGCGAATATCGGGAAGACCTCAACCTGCGCCAGAACGAGGAAATGGCGGCGATTTTCGATCGCCTGAGCAAGGCCATCAACTTCATTGCGGAGAGCGAGAAATTCGATCTCATCCTGCAGGAAGCGGTTTACGCCAGCCCGCGCATCGACATCACCGATCGCGTCATCAAGGCGCTGGGCGATGCGCCCGTTCCCCCCGCCGGCAAATGATCTGACGCAAAGCTCGCAAACGGCGCAGACGGCCAGGCATTCCAGCCATGCTCCGCTTTGAGGTAGCAGCGACGTGAACGGTCTGCGCGGCCTGCGTCTCGATGAAATCGTCGCCCGCCTTGGTGGGGAATTGAGAGGCGATGGGGCGAAGACGCTGCGCCAGGTGGCAACCCTGGCGCGTGCCACGGCGGACGACATCGCCTTTCTTGCCAATCCCCGCTACCGCGAGCAGCTTGCCGGGACGCGTGCCGGCGCCGTGATTCTCGGGCCGGCCGTGGCCGATGCCTGCCCGACGGCCTGCATCGTCACGGACGATCCCTACGGCTATTACGCGCGGGTTGCCCAGTGGTTGCATCCAGCGGCGCGGCCTGCGCCGGGCATCCATGCCGCCGCGACCGTGGCATCCACGCTGCCGGCCAGCGCGAGCGTTGCTGCCGGCGCCTGCGTCGGGCGCAATGTGCGCATGGGCGAGCGTGTCAGTATCGGTCCGGGTTGCGTGATCGGTGACGGCGTGGAAATCGGCAACGACTGCCTGCTGCACGCGAATGTCACGATTTATGCCGATTGCGTGATTGGGGCGCGCGCCATCATTCATTCCGGCGTGGTGATCGGCGCCGACGGTTTCGGTTTCGCCCGCGAGAAAGATGCCGCGCTGGGGCCGGGCGGCGGCCGCTGGCTGAAGATTCCGCAGATCGGCCGGGTGCTCATCGGCGATGACGTCGAAATCGGCGCCAACACGACGATAGACCGCGGCGCGCTGGATGACACGGTGATCGAAGAGGGCGTCAAGCTGGACAACCAGATCCAGGTGGCGCACAACGTGCGCATCGGTGCGCACACGGCGCTGGCCGGCTGCGTCGGCATTGCCGGCAGCGCGCGCATCGGGCGCAACTGCACCATCGGCGGTGCGGCGATGATCCTCGGTCATCTGGAGATTGCCGACGGCGTGCATGTGTCGACGAACACCCTGGTGACCAAGTCGATCACCAAGGCCGGCGCCTACACCGGCTGGGTACCCTTCCAGGAACACGCGGAATGGGCGAAAAACTTTGCCCGTCTGCGCCACCTCGATGCGATGAGCGATAAAATGCGCGATTTTGGCGCGCGTCTTGACGCCTTGGAGAAGAAGTCGTGATCACCGTAACCTCGATGGACATCAACCAGATTCTGCAGCATCTGCCGCATCGCTATCCCATGTTGATGATCGATCGCGTCCTGGAGTGCGTGCCGGGGGAGCGTGTCTTGGCGCTCAAGAACGTCAGCATCAATGAACCCTATTTTCCCGGGCACTACCCCCACCAGCCCGTCATGCCGGGTGTGCTGATCATCGAGACCATGGCGCAGGCTTCGGCCATCCTGGCTTTCAAGACGCTCAATGACCGCAGCAACGACGATACCGTGTATTACTTCGTCGGCATCGAAGGCGCGCGTTTCAAGAAGCCGGTATTGCCGGGTGACCAGTTGCAGGTCGAAGCCAGCATCGTTTATCACAAGCGCGGCATGTGGCGCTTCAAGACGCGTGCCATGGTGGACGGCCAACTGGTCAGTGAGGCCGAGCTGATGTGCACCCTGCGCACCATCGACGTTCCTGTGCAGCAGTAAGTCAAATGCTGTCAGCTTCCATCCATCCGACGGCCATCGTTCATCCGGCGGCGCGTCTGGGACACAACGTCGAAATCGGCGCCTACACGCTGGTCGGCGAGCACGTCGAAATCGGCGACGGCACGCGGGTCGGCCCGCATGTCGTGCTCACCGGACATACGCGCATCGGCCGCGACAACCGCATCTTCCAGTTCTGCTCCCTGGGGGCCGAACCGCAGGACAAGAAATACGCCAATGAGCCGACGCGCCTCGAAATCGGCGACCGCAACGTCATCCGCGAATTCTGCACCTTCAACTGCGGCACCATTCAGGATGTCGGCGTCACGCGGCTCGGCAACGACAACTGGATCATGGCCTATGTGCACCTGGCCCATGATTGCCAGATCGGTGATCACACCATCTTCGCCAACAATGCCTCGCTGGCCGGACATGCGCACATCGGCGACTGGGTGATTCTCGGCGGCTTCACCACCGTGCACCAGTTCGTTCGCATCGGCGCGCATGCCATGACCAGCATGGCCAGCGCGGTGGTGCAGGATGTGCCGCCCTATGTGATGGTGGCCGGCAACAAGGCCGAGGCGCACGGCATCAACAGCGAAGGTCTCAAGCGCCGTGGTTTTTCGCCCGAGGCCATCATGGCGATCAAGCGGGCCTATCGCACGCTCTACAAGTCCGGCCTCCCCCTGGCCGAGGCGCAGTCGGCGATTGCCGCCGAAGGCGCCCGGACGGCCGAGCTCAAGCCGCTGGCGGATTTTCTGGCCGTTGCCGGTCGCGGCATCGTTCGCTGAAGGCCATGCCCGCGCCGTTGCGGATTGCCATGGTGGCAGGCGAGGCTTCCGGCGATTTGTTGGCCAGCCATCTGATCCGCGCCCTGCAGCAGCACGTTCCCGATGCGCAGTTTTTTGGCATCGGCGGCCCGAAGATGCAGGCGGCCGGCTTCCGCGCCGACTGGCCGGCGGAAAAACTGGCCGTGCGCGGCTATGCCGAAGTGCTGCGGCATTACCGCGAGATTGCCGGCATCCGCCGTCAGTTGCTGAACCGGCTGCTGGCCGATCCGCCGGATGTCTTCATCGGCGTCGATGCGCCGGATTTCAATCTCTGGCTGGAGCGGCGCGTCAAGGCGGCCGGCATCCGCAGCATCCATTTCGTCAGTCCCTCGGTGTGGGCCTGGCGTGGCGGGCGCATCGCCAAGATGGCGCGTGCCGTGCATCAGGTGCTGTGCCTGTTTCCCTTCGAGCCGGCGCTGTATGCCGGAACGGGGGTGCAGGCCGACTATGTCGGCCATCCGCTGGCGGACGTCATTCCACTGGAAATCGACCTGGCTGCGGCGCGCGAGCGCCTGGGGCTGATGCCGGATCGCATGGTCTTCGCTCTGCTGCCGGGCAGCCGGCAGTCCGAGCTGCAGTACATGGCGCGGACTTTCATCGAAACCGCCAAACTGCTGCACCAGCGCTTTCCCCAGGCGCGCTTCCTGGTGCCGCTGGCATCGCGCGAAACGCGCACGCTTTTTGAAACCGAACTCTGGCGCAGCGAGGCCCAGGAGCTGCCGATGACCCTGCTGTTCGGCCATGCCCAGGAAGCCATGGCGGCGGCGGATGGCATCCTGGTCGCCAGCGGCACGGCGACCCTCGAAGCCGCGCTGATGAAGAAGCCGCTGGTGATTGCCTACAAGATGTCGCCCGCCTCCTGGCGCATCATGCGCAACATGGGTTATCAACCCTGGGTGGGGTTGCCCAACATCCTTGCGCAGCGCTTTGCCGTGCCGGAGTTTCTGCAGGACGAGGCGACGGCGGAAAATCTTGCCCAGGCGCTGGGCAATGCCGTTTGCGACAACACGCTGCGCGAACGCCTGCATGCGTTATTTACGGAAATCCATTTGCTGCTGCGGCAGAACACCGCCGAGCAGGCGGCGGCTGCCATTCTGCCGGCGCTGGGCCGGCACCGGCGCAGGGATCCGCGCGGATGAGCGCTTCCAACCTGATCGCCGGCGTCGACGAAGCCGGGCGGGGGCCGCTGGCCGGTCCGGTGTATGCGGCAGCGGTGATTCTCGATCCGGCGCGGCCCATTGCGGGGCTGGCCGATTCCAAGAAACTTTCCGCCGCCCGGCGCGAGCGTTTGGCGCTGCAAATCCGCGAGCAGGCGCTGGCCTGGGCGATTGCCAGCAGCAGCGTCGAGGAAATCGATCGGATCAACATCCTCCAGGCCAGTCTGCTGGCGATGCAGCGCGCCGTCGAGGCGCTGCAGGTGCGGCCGACAGAAATCCTGGTGGATGGCCTGCATGTGCCGCGGGTCGGCATGACGGCGCGGCCGGTGGTCAAGGGCGATGCCACGGTGGCGGCGATTGCCGCCGCCTCGATACTCGCCAAGACCGCGCGCGATGCCGAACTGCTGCGTCTGGATGCGTTGTATCCCGAGTACGGTCTGGCGCGTCACAAGGGCTATCCGACGGCGGCGCACTTCGCCGCCTTGCGCGTGCATGGCGTCAATGAAATCTATCGGCGCAGCTATGCGCCGGTACGCCGGCTGCTGGCCGGGGAGTGACATGAAGCAGATCGACTCGCGCGACAATCCCGGCTACAAGGCGCTGAAGGCGCTGGCCGCGGATGCGCGCGAGCAGCGCCGCCAGGGGCGGGCTTTGCTCGATGGCGTCCATCTGCTGCAGGCGTATCGCGATAAGTGCGGCCCGCCGCTGCGGCTGATCGTCAGCGAGCATGGCATGACGCAGCCCGAAGTGCGGGCGCTGCGCGAGTCGCTGGTGGATGTCGAGTGCTGGCTGCTGCGCGACAAACTGTTTGCCGCCTTGAGCGAACTGGCCAGTCCGTCGGGCATCCTGGCGTTGATCGAAATACCGCAGGCGGCGGATGACGGTAGCGCGCCGCAGACCTCCTGCGTGCTGCTCGACGGCATCCAGGATGTCGGCAATGTCGGTTCCATCCTGCGCACGGCGGCGGCTGCCGGCATCCGCGACGTCTTTCTCGGCAGTGGCTGCGCCGGCGCCTGGACGCCGCGCGTGCTGCGGGCAGCGCAGGGTGCGCATTTCGACCTGCGGATTCGCGAGTCGGCGGATCTGGCGGCGGTCATGCAGCGCTTCACCGGCATTCGCATTGCCGCCTCGGCGCATGGCGCGCAGCCGCTGTTTGAACTGGATCTGCGCGCGCCGCTGGCCTGGCTGTTCGGCAGCGAGGGGCAGGGTATCTCGCCGGCGCTGGAACGGCTGGCCGACCAGCGCGCGATCATCCCGCTGGCTGCGGGCAGCGAATCGCTCAACGTGGCGGCGGCTGCCGCCATCTGCCTGTTCGAGGAAGTGCGGCAGAAGCGCGGCTAGTGTAGCGCTGCATTTTTGACGGAGGCTTCGTTATTCCCGCGCAGGCGGGAATCCGGCGGCATGGGCTGCCCGACGAAGACCGCATCGTCGTCATTCCCGCGTAGGCGGGAATCCAGTACGTCCCTGGGTCCCCGCTTTCGCGGGGACGACAAATTAATGTGTATCAATCAGCGTGCAACATCACACTAGAACGCCTTGCCGTTGATGCCGACTTCCTGGATTAGGGTGGCGGCGATTTCCTCGATGGATTTGCTGGTGGAATCCAGCCAGCGGATGCCTTCGCGGCGCATCAGTTTCTGCGCGGCATCGACTTCGGCGCGGCAGTTGGCGATGGAAGCATAGGTGCTGTCCGGCCGCCGTTCGCGGCGGATTTCCGCCAGGCGCTCGGGGCTGATGGTCAGGCCGAACAGCTTGTGGCGATATTTTTCCAGCGAGCCGGGCAGCCGGTTGCGCTCGAAATCCTCCGGGATCAGCGGGTAATTCGCCGCCTTGATGCCGAACTGCACGGCGAGGTAAAGGCTGGTCGGGGTTTTCCCGCTGCGCGAGACGCCGACCAGGATCACGTCAGACATGTCGAGATCGTTGTCGGTCACGCCGTCGTCGTGCGCCAGGGTGAAGTTGATCGCCTCGATGCGGTCGTCGTAGGTCTTGGCATTGGCACGGCCGTGCGAGCGGCCGATGGTATGGGTCGAGCGGGTGCCCAGTTCCGCTTCGAGCGGGGCGATGAAGATGCTGAAAAAATCGAGGATCAGCGCATCGGCCTCGCGCAGCGCCGCGGCGACCTGCGGACTGACCAGCGTGGAAACCACGATGGGCCGCTGGCCATCGCGTTCGGCGGCCGCGCGGATCTGGGTGATGCAGTCGCGCGCCTTGGCCACGCTGTCGACGAAGGGCATGCGCACCTGGCGGAACTGGATCGCGTCGAACTGTGAAAGCAGGCTGTTGGCAAGAGTTTCTGCGGTGATGCCGGTACCGTCGGAAACGAAGAATATGGTGCGCGCGGCTGTCATGCTTGTCCGGAATGAAACGGGAAGCGGATAAAATAATCTTTTGCGCGGCTTCCCGCAAATGCGCCGGCGTTCCGCTCGATATTCGATGCCCGGAGCCGGAGAGTAAACATCCGTCGTGGATTCGTGGATTTCAATTTTTCGAGGACAGTCACATGAGCTACGCCCTTCCTTTCGAGCAACTGCGCATCACCGATGTCGAGCAGGTCGGCGGCAAGAATGCCTCGCTGGGCGAGATGATCAGCCAGTTGACGGCCAGCGGCGTGCGCGTGCCGGGCGGCTTCGCCACGACGGCCGATGCCTATCGCGAGTTTCTGGCCTATCGGGGCTTGTCCGGGCGCATCGATGCGGCGCTGACCAGCCTGGACGTCGATGACGTCGCCGCATTGGCGAAGACCGGCGCGATGATTCGCGCATGGATCATCGATACACCCTTTCCGCCGGCGCTCGAAGCGGCCATCAAGGAACAATACGAGCGGCTGGCGCAGGGCCAGGACCAGGAAGAAGCCAGCTTCGCCGTGCGCTCCTCGGCCACCGCCGAGGATCTGCCGGACGCCTCGTTTGCCGGCCAGCAGGAAAGCTTCCTCAACATCCACGGCTACGACAACATCCTGCATGCGATCAAGGAAGTCTTCGCCTCGCTCTACAACGACCGGGCGATTGCCTACCGCGTGCACATGAATTTCGATCACGCCAAGGTGGCCCTGTCGGCCGGCGTGCAGCGCATGGTGCGTTCCGATCTGGCGGCTTCCGGCGTAATGTTCACGCTCGATACCGAATCCGGCTTCGATCAGGTGGTGTTCATCACCTCCAGCTACGGCCTGGGTGAAACCGTGGTGCAGGGCGCGGTCAATCCCGACGAGTTCTATGTGCACAAGCCCACGCTGGCACTGGGCCGGCCGGCGGTGATTCGCCGCAATCTGGGCTCGAAGCTCATCAAGATGCAGTTTGCCAACGAGAAGCGCGCCGGCCGCAGCACCGATACGGTGGACGTGCCCGAGGCAGATCGCCAGCGCTATTCACTCAACGACGAGGACGTGCTGGAGCTGGCGCGCTATGCCTTGATCATCGAGCAGCACTATCAACGGCCGATGGATATCGAATGGGGCAAGGACGGCGTCGATGGCAAGCTCTACATCCTCCAGGCGCGGCCCGAGACGGTGAAATCGCAGGCCGCTCACGGCAATGTGATCGAGAAATACCGCATCCGCCAGCACGGCAAGGTGCTCACCCATGGTCGCGCCATCGGCCAGAAGATCGCTGCCGGCCCGGTGCGTCTGGTCAAGGATGCGACGGAAATGGGCCGCGTCCAGGCCGGCGACATCCTGGTCACTGACATGACCGATCCTGACTGGGAGCCGGTGATGAAGAAGGCCGGCGCCATCGTCACCAATCGCGGCGGGCGCACCTGCCACGCCGCCATCATCGCCCGCGAACTGGGCATCCCGGCCATCGTCGGCTGCGGCAATGCCACGGCGACGCTGGCGGAGAACGAAGACGTCACGGTGAGCTGCGCCGAAGGCGATACCGGCTATGTCTATCGCGGCCTGCTCGATTTCGAGGTGACGCGCCAGGACACCGGCAACCTGCCCGAACTGCCGGTGAAGATCATGATGAACGTCGGCAATCCGGAACTGGCCTTCGAGTTCGCCCAGATACCGAATGGCGGCGTGGGCCTGGCGCGGCTGGAATTCGTCATCAACAACATGATCGGCATCCATCCCAAGGCCATCCTGAATTTCAACGAGGCGCCGGCCAGTCTGCGGGATGAGATCAAGCGTCGCGCCCGCGGCTATGCCGATCCATGCGCCTTCTTCATCGACAAGCTGGCCGAAGGCGTGGCGACCATCGCCGCCGCCTTCTACCCCAAGCCGGTGATCGTCCGCCTGTCCGACTTCAAGTCGAACGAATACCGCAAGCTGCTCGGCGGCGAGCAGTACGAGCCGGAAGAGGAAAATCCCATGCTCGGCTTCCGCGGCGCTTCACGCTATGCCGCGCACAGCTTCCGCGACTGCTTCGAGCTCGAATGCCTGGCGATGAAAAAAGTGCGCGACCAGCTCGGCCTGACCAACGTCGAACTGATGGTGCCTTTCGTGCGAACGACCGATGAAGCGCGCGCCGTCGTCGACCTGCTCGCCGAACACGGCCTCAAGCGCGGCGAGAATGGCCTGCGGCTGATCATGATGTGCGAGATTCCATCGAATGCGCTACTCGCCGAAAGCTTCCTCGAAATGTTCGACGGCTTCTCCATCGGCTCCAACGACCTGACCCAACTGACCCTGGGCATCGACCGCGACTCGGCCCTGGTCGCGGCCTCCTTCGATGAACGCAACCCGGCGGTCAAGCAGCTACTGTCGCTGGCGATCTCCGCCTGCAACCGGCTGGGCAAATACATCGGCATCTGCGGGCAAGGGCCATCGGACCACGCCGACTTCGCCGAATGGCTGATGGACGAAGGCATCCAGACCATCTCGCTGAACCCGGACACGGTAATCGACACCTGGCTGCGCCTGGCCGCCCACCGCAAGCCGGGCTGAGTGGGGGCGTCACCTGCTGCCCCCGAAACCCACTCAAACTGCTCGATCAGGTGTTCAACCGCCTGCGTTGAAGTACTACAGACACGCACCGCCGAGACACAGAAAATTAATTCGAGTCCCTTTAATCTCCCTGCATTCTTGCCGGAATACATAAATATCGGCTTCGTCATTCCCGCGCAGGCGGGAATCCAGTACATCCCTGGGTCCCCCCGCTTTCGCGGGGACGACAAATGTGTGGTTCTTCCTTATGTATCAATCAGCGTGCGGCACTACACTAGCGGCTACTCGTAGTGCGTCCACATGCGCAGCACTTTGACGGTGTGCTCCGCTTGCATCACCTCATAGACCAGTCGATGCTGAATATTGATGCGTCTGGAATACGCGCCAGCCAGGTCACCGACAAGCTTTTCGTAAGGCGGTGGATTTCGGAAAGGATCCTCTGCAACAACGGCGAGTAGTGTTTGAGCCTTTTCCTTGAGTCCTGCAGAAGCAAGATTGCGCGCGTCTTTCTGAGCCTGTTTGGTGAAGACGACGCGCCAGGTCACCAGTCAAGCTCCTCTGCGCAAGCGTCAATGGGCTCGGCCATTCCAGCTTTGATGGACTCGCGCATGCCGGGAACAGAGAGCAAGAAAAGTGTTTCTTGGATGGCGCTCCAATCCTCCTCAGCGACCAGCACAGCATTGCTACGCTTGCCGGAGATGAGGATTGGACGGTGCGACTCCGCCGCCTGATCCATGAGGCGATACAGGTTGGCACGGGCTTCGCTGGCAGTGAGTGTGGTCATGGGCGGGCAACTCTAGGGACTGGAGTTGAATCGTACGTCGGTACGTACGAAAGTGCAAGTGTCGTTTATAGCAGCTAACGAATGAAAGGAACCTTCAAGACCTGTGCCGGGGAATGCTCGATGAACTCAAGGAGTCTGCCTGCGTGCAGGATGTCCTCGACTAACGAATGGAGCCCCCGGCGTGCGTCTTTCATCAGGGTCTGTGGCAGGAAAGCCGCATCAATGACCGTTTGTAGTCACGCCGTCGCGAACCTTGCACCCATGGCATGCGCAGTGCCTGCGAAACCGGATCAGCAACGCCGATACAGCCCATTGGCGCCCTGCGGGCGAGATTCAACGGCACGAACAATCCGACATCCACATCAGCGAAGCGCTGCGCGCTTCAGGAGAAAGGCAACGAAACACCATCAGCAATTTCATCCTTGACCTTCGGGGGGAAGCCCTTGTAGTTCAAGCTCAGGGACGCGCCGCTTGCGGCGCGTCCCGCTGGAGCGAAATGTTAGACATGGGGGCGCCAACAAAAATCGGCGCTGGCGAGACGACAAGCTACACGAGAAAAACATGTTCGATCACTCCGATGACGATTGGAACTAGGACAGACTTGGACAGAGCGATATAGCCGAACAGGACAAGATAGAAAGCGATACGGCCAAAGTCGCCCCACGCTGCGAACACCCTTGAGCCGGGAGAGGGAAAGAACAGTAGATACAGCACCGGCAAGCCAACGATTGCAGATGCGGTAAAAACAATGGCGAATGTTGGATTAATCAATGCCGCCACAGCAACAACAGCTACGCACACGGAAAGAAGGCGCAACCCCCAGCGCTCTCTACGTTCAAGCGGAATGTTCAGGCTGGGAGGTTCGAGTTCCATGTGCGGAAATGTCTAACGAATGAAAGGGACATCCCCGTCCCAGGCCGGCCGTGCAGAAAGGGCACGGGAACGGCAACGAAGTGCCAAGATGGGGTTTCTGACAACGCTCATCAACTCGACTCGGGAGAGGAAATCATGGAAATCGTAACGCTCGGCATTGATCTTGCCAAGAACATATTCGCACTGCACGGCGTGGATGGCGCCGGCAAGGTGGTATTGCAACGTCCGGCGGTGAAACGGGTCAAGCTGCTGGAGGTGACCGCCAGTCTGGCGCCGTGCCTGATTGGCATGGAAGCCTGTTCCGGTGCGCACCACTGGGCACGTGAGATGACTCGGCAAGGCCATGATGTGCGGCTGATCGCGCCAAAGTTTGTCGCGCCGTATCGCATGTCCGGCAAGCGCGGCAAGAACGATGCCGCCGACGCGGCGGCGATCTGCGAAGCGGTGGCACGTCCGGCCATGCGCTTTGTGCCCGTAAAAACCATCGAGCAGCAAAGCGAACTGTTCCTGCATCGTGCCCGGCAAGGCTACGTCGAGCAGCGCACGGCGCTCATCAACCGCGTGCGCGGCCTGCTTGCGGAGATCGGCATCGTGCTGGCGCAAAAGGCCGACACCGTGCGCCGCGAACTGGTCCATCTGCTCGAAGACCTGCCCGGCTCCTGCAACATCGTCGTCGCCGATGCGATCACCGACCTGGAACGGCTGGACGCGCGTATTGCGGAATACGACCGGCATATCGCCGGGTGCGCCAAGGCCAACGCCGATGCCCGGCGCCTGATGCAACTGTCCGGCATCGGCCCGACCACGGCCAGCGCCTTGGTGGCCACGGTGGGCAATGGTCATGATTTCGCCAGCGGGCGGCAGTTCGCCGCCTGGCTGGGGATGGTGCCGGGGCAATACAGTTCCGGAGGCAAGCAACGGCTTGGCAGGATCACCAAGGCCGGGGATCGTTACCTGCGTACCTTGCTGATCCTGGGCGCCCGTTCCGTCCTGCAAAGTGGCAGGAAGAAGGAAGACGCCATCAGCCGCTGGACGAGGGATGTGGAAGGGCGGCGTGGTTACTGGAAGGCCGTGGTGGCGATGGCGGCGAAGAACGCGCGGTTGGCCTGGGCGGTATTGCGGCGCGGGGACGATTTCCGGTTGTACGGCCAGGAGGCTGCGGCGGGGGCATAGTGCCCGCCGGGATCGATGGCTGAAGGTGTTGTGCCAAGTGACGTGGGATGGCTGCGTTGATGGGAACAGGTTCAAGACCTGCGCTGGGGAATGCTCGATTAATTCAAGGAGTCTGCCTACGTGCAGGATATCCTCGACTAACGAATGGAGCCCCCGGCGTGCGTCTTTCATCAGGGTCTGCGGCAAGAAAGTCGCGTCAATGACCGTTTGTAGTGTCGCCGTCGCGAACCTTGCACCCACAGCATGCGCAGTTCCTGCGAAACCGGAGCAGCAACACCGATACAGCCCATTGGCGCCCTGCGGGCGAGATTCAACGGCACGAACAATTCAACATCCACATCAGTGAAGCGCTGCGCGCTTCAGGAGAAAGACAACGAAACACCCTCGGCAATTTCATCCTTGACCTTCGCGGGGAAGCCCTTGTAGTTTGACATGAGAGGACTCGCCCCGGCTTGCCGGGGCGAGTCCTCTCGATGGAAGAGTTGGGCATCGCGCGCTCAGCTCAGCCCTTTATTCCGCCAGTTTGTTTGGCGGGTGCCAGCTTCGCCAGCTGGGCTTGCTTAACGCCAATGAGGTAGGTGCGGAACGCTGGGTGGATCTCCCATCGCGCTCCTTGCATGAAGTTCCAGTTTGCAAGTTTTACGAAGTTGGAGTCGTCGTGGAACAGGATGTGACGAAAGCCGCGTGGCATTGTGTTGTCCACAATGCGCGGATTCAGGAACCCTGTTTCGTGCAAGAGCCTCAGTACTGCGACAGCATCATCGTCAACATCTGGGCGAAGCTGCGCTCCGCGGATTTGGATTGAGGCAATGCTTGGGATCGTAAGAAGATGCCGCCGCAGCTTCTCAAAATCAGACTCGAAATCGAAGTCGGCAAAAGTGTTGATGATCTCTCGAATGTTCTTGCAATCTAGAGAGAACTCATTCACCACGTCGTCAACCCGCTCCGATGAATAGATCCGCATTGCCGCCCCGGCTTCGTTGCTACCAATCAAGGGGGCATTGCCCTGCTTGGCGGCATCGACCATATTCTTGATGAGTTGGATGGCGTCTCTTGGGCGCTCGCGGGCCGATTTAGAGATGAATGAGTCCCACGAGCGTTTTTCATCGCTGGTGGGCAAGGTCATGGTCAAACCGTTAAAGAAGACGGTGTAGGGATCAACCCGTGTTTGGCCGGCATCCTTCGCGGCGCTTTCCAATCGCTTCCGGATGATGTTTTGCATCAGCTTGTCGTCAGCCAAAAGGGGAATCATCAGACCACGCATGTGGTCAGTCTGATCTCTTTGGCCCTGGCTTTCACTGGTAAGTCGAGTCCATACGCTCGAGCGTAGGCTAACGATTGCCCTGACGGCGCTGCATTCCCCAGTCAGTCGTCTTACAGCCAACAGAAGTGCCCAGATTCGATTCAGGTGAGCCGGTTGATCTGGGGCCGCCAACTGGTCTGTGTCATCAATGAGCAGATAGAAGACGTTCCCTGATGACAGGAGTTGCGAGTTGACTGCTTTGATCAATGAGTTTGGCGAGTTTGTGCCAGCAAGCGCTTTTGCGAACTGAACACCATTGATCTTCGCGACAGGCAAGGAGATGGCTGAAATGAACTCAAGTGACTTCTGGATGAAGTCTTCTTCCGCAAGTCCTTGTTGGCGTGCTTCGTTGTGGAGCTTTGCGGCGGCTCCTTTCAGCATCCCTTTGAGTTGCAAGCCGATCTGTGCCCCCACTGTTCGCAATAGCACCTCGTAGTAGAAGCGTTTCAGGGAGCCGATGTCAGGTGATGTTGGCGTGTCTTTGGAAGATATGTTGTCCGGGCGAATGAGTAGGCATGGCAGCTTCTTCGATTTGGAAACCTTGTCGATCCATTCGACAACGGCACTCTTGCCAATTCCTTTATTTCCGACGAGGACCCGCATGCCACCCGGTTCAATAGCGCAGAGTTGGGTGAACTGAGTTGGCGCGATGAATATCTCACCCAGGAAGGGTCTGTCACCTTCTGCAGTGCCTGTTCTGACGTACTTCAGGAGATGGTCGAGTGCACTCATGTTTTGTTTCCTGACAGGTGAAATGGGGACTGTATTTGTGATGCCCTAACGAATGAAAGGGACTTCCCCGTCCCAAGCCGACCGTGCGGATATTGCACTGGAACGGCACCGAAGTGCCAAGATGGGGTTTCTGACAACGCTCATCTACCTGACCTGGGAGGGGAAATCATGGAAATCGTAACGCTCGGCATTGATCTTGCCAAGAACCTATTCGCACTGCACGGCGTCGATGCTGCTGGCAAGATTGTATTGCAACACCCGGCGGTGAAGCGGGCCAAGTTGCTGGAGGTGACGGCTAGTCTGCCGCCGTGCCGGATCGGCATGGAAGCCTGCTCCGGGGCCCATCACTGGGCGCGGGAAATGATTCGCCAAGGCCACGACGTGCGCTTGATCGCGCCTAAGTTTGTTGCACCCTATCGCATGTCCGGCAAGCGTGGCAAGAACGACGCCGCCGATGCGGCGGCGATCTGCGAAGCCGTGACTCGCCCCGCCATGCGCTTCGTGCCGGTCAAGACCGTCGAACAGCAAAGCGAACTGTTCCTGCATCGCGCCCGACAAGGCTACGTCGAGCAGCGCACCGGACTCATCAATCGCATTCGTGGGCTGCTCTCCGAGCTGGGTATCGTCCTGCCGCAAAAGGCCGACACCATCCGTCGCGAACTGGCGTATCTACTCGAAGAACTGCCCGGCCATTGCAATACCGTGATGGGGGATGCGATCACCGATCTCGAACGTCTGGATGCCCGTATCGCCGAATACGATCGGCACATTGCGCTATGCGCGAAGACCCATGCCGCCGCCCGGCGCCTGATGCAATTGGCCGGCATTGGTCCGACGACCGCCAGCGCTCTGGTGGCCACCGTGGGCGATGGCCATGATTTCGCCAGCGGCCGACAGTTTGCTGCCTGGCTGGGCATGGTGCCAGGGCAATACAGTTCCGGCGGCAAGCAACGGCTCGGCCGGATCACCAAGGCCGGGGATCGCTATCTGCGCACTCTGCTGATCCTGGGTGCCCGCTCGGTCCTGCAAAGCGGCAAGAAGAAGGAGGACGTCATCAGCCGCTGGACGCGGGACGTGGAAGGCCGGCGCGGCTATTGGAAGGCGGTGGTGGCGATGGCGGCGAAGAATGCGCGACTGGCTTGGGCAGTGCTACACCACGGGGACGATTTCCGGTTGTACGGTCAGGAGGTTGCGACGGGGGCGTAGTGCCACTGCCCGTTGCACCCGAAGGTTGATCGTGCTGTGCCGAGTATCGTGGGATGGCCGCGTTGATGGGAACAGGTTCAAGACCTGCGTCGGGGAATGCTCGATGAACTCAAGGAGTCTGCTTGCGTGCAGGATGTTCTCGACTAACGAATGGAGCCCCCGGCGTGTGTCTTTCATCAGGGTCTGTGGCAGGAAAGCCGCATCAATGACCGTTTGTAGTCACGCCGTCGCGAACCTTGCACCCATGGCATGCGCAGTGCCTGCGAAACCGGATCAGCAACGCCGATACAGCCCATTGGCGCCCTGCGGGCGAGACTCAACGGCACGACCAATTCGACATCCACATCAGCGAAGCGCTGCGCGCTTCAGGAGAAAGGCAACGAAACAGCATCAGCAATTTCATCCTTGACCTTCGGGGGGGAAGCCCTTGTAGTGGAGGTCACCGGCGTTGCGCGGCTTTATCGCGCAGCGTCCGGTGGACCGCAGGGTTATGCGTGGGGTTAGCCATCGATCATGAGAAACGAGTGCCACCCGCCTTGAATTGGCCACCATTCCTGCTTGGGGTAATAAGTGGAAACCTGAAGGGCTTTCTCTTCTGAAAAGACCACCCCCAGCAATCTGGCATTCATGAGGATTGGTTTGTAATAGGTTACAAAGTAGAACCTATCGGCTGGCTTGTCGTGTTCTACCCAAAGAATGCCAAGTTGATTCAGGCGGCGCTGATAGTCCTCCCACCTTCCAGCTCGCAGAGTGCACTCGCGTCTTTGAGGCCGCAGTCCACACTGTGTGCGGCTTTGGCTCTCTGCACTCACAAAGCTGACGTTAGATTCAACTATGTCTTCGCGGTACATCTTTAGAAGATCTTCGTAGCCACCCGAGTGTTGAAGGAAAGCCCGCTGAAGCATCTCTCTATCGGGCTCAGCTGAGCCACAGCCAGTCAATAGACCAGCCAAGACAATGACGAAACCTACTACGAGAAACTGTGGCGACTGCATGGGGCGACTACGCATAACGCCAAAACTCAGCCGCGGATTTGCCGGAGCGAAGCGGAGGCAAATACGTCGGCTGGAGTGTCTTGTTGGGCAATATTGCCTGCTATCGGCCTAATTGTCGTAGGAAGCTCAGTTGATGACCGATGTTCACGGAGAATGCAGGCTCGAAGTATGGATCAAAGTGGTTGGCGTCCAGCGTCTCAAGCCTCAAGCAAGGATTGCCAATTGCGCGAATCTTCTTTTCAACGAAAGGGGCCACGGTGTCGCGGGTTGCGCCTATAAGCAGCGTGGGAACCTTGATGTTCGCAAGTGCCTTGAATGGGCGATAAGGCCCCATGGTCAACAAGGAGCGCGCAGCAACCCGGTTGTCATAGGAGATCCCCACCCTTTCGATGTCGCGGTGCAGCGCCGCTTCGGCACCATCCCGATCCATGGATGAGAACGCGCCCTGTGCAGAGATCACCGGAATATAAAGTGGCTTGCCTCCACGCAGAAGATCGAGGCCGGCATAGATGCCAAAACGCAGCAAGCGCGGCAGCGGGGTCGCCAGAACTGCTGCCATACCGTCCAGCATGGGGACTTGCGCGATGATGCCGAGCAGTTCGGGATGCTTGGAGCCTACGCTGACGGCATGTCCTCCACCAAATGAAGTGCCCCACAGCACGATTCGTGCGGCATCAATCTGGGCTTGGGCCTTCAGATGAGACAGCGCCTGCTCGATGTCCTGCTCCCTGCACTGCGGGTCAATGACCTGACGGGGTTGACCTTTGCTCTCGCCCCAGCCGTGGTAATCGAATGTCATTACGGCGAAGCCCGCTTCAAGGAAGCGCGGATAGAAAGGCGTTGTCAGCGCGTCCTGCACGCCGCCCCAGCCATGCGCCATCAAGATTGCAGAGAATGGCGGCTCGCCCGGCGGCAGCCGCAAGGTCGCTGCACAATCAACGCCTTGGCTTTTGAATGTGGACTTCAAAATCACTGAATTCTCCCTTGTGTTGCCCAACGAATGAAAGGGACATCCCCGTCCCAGGCCGGCCGTGCAGAAAGGGCACGGGAACGGCAACGAAGTGCCAAGATGGGGTTTCTGACAACGCTCATCTACCTGACCTGGGAGGGGAAATCATGGAAATCGTAACGCTCGGCACTGATCTTGCCAAGAACATATTGCGCTGCACGGCGTGGATGCCGCAGGGAAGGTCATTTTGCAACGCCCGGCGGTGAAACGGGCCAGGCTGCTGGAGGTGACCGCCAGCTTGCCGCCGTGCCTGATTGGCATGGAAGCCTGTTCCGGTGCGCACCACTGGGCACGTGAGATGACTCGGCAAGGCCATGATGTGCGGCTGTCGTGGGATGGCTGCGTTGATGGGAACAGGTTCAAGACCTGTGCCGGGGAATGCTCGATGAGCTTTAGGAGACTGCCCTCGGGCAGGATGTCCTCGACTAACGAATGGAGCCCCCGGCGTGCGTCTTTCATCAGGGTCTGCGGCAAGAAAGCCGCGTCAATGACCGTTTGTAGTGTCGCCGTCGCGAACCTTGCACCCATAACATGCGCAGTGCCTGCGAAACCGGAGCAGCAACACCGATACGGCCAGTGTGCGCCCTGCGGGCGAGATTCAACGGCACGAACAATTCAACATCCACATCAGTGAAGCGCTGCGCGCTTCAGGAGAAAGGCAACGAAACACCATCAGCAATTTCATCCTTGACCTTCGCGAGGAAGCCCTTGTAGTTTGAGCTCAGGCTGCGGCCCGTCAGGGCCTCGCGCCGTATCGCATGTCCGGCAAGCGCGGCAAGAACGATGCCGCCGACGCGGCGGCGATCTGCGAAGCGGTGGCACGTCCGGCCATGCGCTTTGTGCCCGTAAAAACCATCGAGCAGCAAAGCGAACTGTTCCTGCATCGTGCCCGGCAAGGCTACGTCGAGCAGCGCACGGCGCTCATCAACCGCGTGCGCGGCCTGCTTGCGGAGCTCGGCATCGTGCTGGCGCAAAAGGCTGACACCGTGCGCCGCGAACTGGCCCATCTGCTCGAAGACCTGCCCGGCTCCTGCAACATCGTCGTCGCCGATGCGATCACCGACCTGGAACGGCTGGACGCGCGTATTGCGGAATACGACCGGCATATCGCCGGGTGCGCCAAGGCCAACGCCGATGCCCGGCGCCTGATGCAACTGTCCGGCATCGGCCCAACCACGGCCAGCGCCTTGGTGGCCACGGTGGGCGATGGTCATGATTTCGCCAGCGGGCGGCAGTTCGCCGCCTGGCTGGGGATGGTGCCGGGGCAATACAGTTCCGGCGGCAAGCAACGGCTCGGCAGGATCACCAAGGCCGGGGATCGCTACCTGCGTACTCTGCTGAGCCTGGGCGCCCGTTCCGTCCTGCAAAGTGGCAGGAAGAAGGAAGACGCCATCAGCCGCTGGACGAGGGATGTAGAAGGGCGGCGTGGTTACTGGAAGGCCGTGGTGGCGATGGCGGCGAAGAACGCGCGGTTGGCCTGGGCGGTATTGCGGCGCGGGGATGATTTCAGGTTGTACGGCCAGGAGGCTGCGGCGGGGGCATAGTGCCCGCCGGGATCGATGGCTGAAGGTGTTGTGCCAGGTGACGTGGGATGGCTGCGTTGATGGGAACAGGTTCAAGACCTGCGCTGGGGAATGCTCGATTAATTCAAGGAGTCTGCCTGCGTGCAGGCTGTCCTCGACTAACGAATGGAGCCCCCGGCGTGCGTCTTTCATCAGGGTCTGCGGCAAGAAAGCCGCGTCAATGACCGTTTGTAGTGTCGCCGTCGCGAACCTTGCACCCATAACATGCGCAGTGCCTGCGAAACCGGAGCAGCAACACCGATACGGCCAGTGTGCGCCCTGCGGGCGAGATTCAGCGGCACGAACAATTCAACATCCACATCAGTGAAGCGCTGCGCGCTTCAGGAGAAAGGCAACGAAACACCATCAGCAATTTCATCCTTGACCTTCGCGGAGAAGCCCTTGTAGTGGAGGTCACCGGCGCTGCGCGGCTCTATCGCGCAGCGTCCGGTGGACCGCAGGGTTATGCCACATGAGCACCAAAGTTTCCAAAGTACTTCTTCAATGCTGAACGGATTTCGTCGCGGCAGTCGCCCCTGGCTAACCTGAGGATCAATTCAGGAAGTTCGCCGTTCTTCAAACCGAGAGCCCCACTAGCCTGATTCGCTAGCGATTTGCGGTTGTATGTGCTCAGCAACATTTCATAGTTGCCACTGGCAATGATCTGCGAAAAGCTGGCCGCGAATGTCGAATAGAGCTGTTTCACGTCAATGCCCTGCGCAAGGGCAGTTAGCGCACCAGATAGCGCGCCTTCTCCTTTGGTATTTTGATCAAACATACCGAGCTGAAACTTGATTTCACTTGCGACGCGCAGAGAAATCTGTGTATTTAGCTCCTGTTGAAGTCGCTTGAATATCTCATCTGAGACCTTCTGAAAGTCAGCGACCGGATCGCGCGCAAGCCTCTTGCTAGCGATCTTTATTACCTCCTCCGTGCAGAAGAGATTTTCAACTTCTGCGACCGTGAGGACAAAGATTGAGTCTGCCTCTAGAGCGGCGATTTCTTGAGGAACCCTTCTATCGCGATCCACAATGCCAAATACACTGAGGTGATGTAGCTGCGCGTTGGCCTTTAGCGCTTTAACCGAGAGGATGACTTGTGAACAACTTCCTCTTGGAATAACGAGAAAGTTTGGGAGAATTTCACGATACAAGGAGACATCGTAGCTTCCGTTATCTCCTTCAACAAATACGACTGGTTTTCTACTTCCCAAGACTTCGAGCAGAAGATCGTCGGGAAGACTCTCATCGGGATTGACAGGTTCCCAATCCCACGATGTGCCATCAAAAGACTTCAGCCAAATTCGTGTTGCCCCATTTTGTGCAGCAGCGAAATCAACATCGTGCGTCAGATATACGAACAGGCAATCGCTTCTTAGCTTTTCAATTTCAGCCCAAAGTGGTGCTTGCACGGACTTGTGAAGATGCAATTCCGGTTCATCGATAACAATGATTCCGTTCTTTGGAGCAGCCAGACATTGGCCAATCAAATAGAAGATGACTCGCTCGCCGTCGCTCATTTCCGACGAATTGTAGATTTTCTCGGCTTGATCCTTGACGCGTGTCTGAACCCTTAAGCCACCTATTACGAGCTCACGGTGGGGAAGTATCTTTTCCCACACTTCCTTGACGAGGTCGATCTTTGTTACAGGTGGCTCAACACGCGCCGTGCAGGCCTTAACTGCAATCTTGAATTTGGCATTTGCTTCAGTTTCATCCGAAAACAAATAGACCATCAGCTTCTCATAATCGCTAAGAAGCGTAGTGGCGGGCTTTTGGCTCCACTTGTTCATTTTGTGCTGATGATTCCAGCCGGGGTTGCCAAATAAGAGATTTTGTTCCGCTAGTTCAATTGAAACCGGCGTCGTCGAATCTGGCATCGACAACGATTTCTGGGCTGAAATTCGATGAACCAACTGGCGCTGAGGCGAAGTGATTTCAATCCATGTGCCGAGGCGAGTTTTGCCCGAGCCATTCGCGCCGATGAATAGCAAGCTCTGTGTCGTCTCTATGGATTCCGTTGCGCCGTTGATGCGCGGAAGGGTCAACGTGCGTTTTTCAGTCATAGCAGAATGGCTCTCGGAATGGGGCATAACGCCGGAAATCAGCCGACGGAGAACCGCGTAGCGGTTTGACGGTCGGCTGCATTGACTTGTTATGTGTTTTCTCCATTATAACTTTGCTCACGAGTTCCACTATTATTGTCATTTTGTAGTATGTCACGCGCGAAATCCGCCCTTAACACTCTCGACGTATTTCATGAAGATTACTTGTAGCGAAGTAAGTAAATGACCGATGTTTGACAAAGGAAATGTGGCCTCCCAAATTGAGCCTTGCCCGTCCTCGTCACGGAAGGTGACTGTGCCGTCTTGTGTAAAATTGACGCGGGCGTGTGATACGGCATTGCGAAGGTGCCGAACATGGTCAACACCTTGGGCATCCTTTTTATAACTGGATGTCGTCGAGGCGGCCAATTTCTCCACGTCATCATTGATACTATGAAACTCAGTCGGGAATTTCGTTTCGAGGAGCTGACGTGGAACAACAAGGAGCATGTATAGCACCATTAGCAGTGCTCCTTGGTTATCTATTCCCACCGTCGGCAGGTTGTCCTGAACGAACTTGTCCTGAAATTGCCTGCTCTTGTAATATTCGCTGTTGAGGAAGTTCGCATTCTTGAGTTCGACCAGCAAGGCTGTCGTGAAATAGCCCTGAATTAGCAAGTTGTCGTTATTAGAGTAATCCATATTTCATCTCAAGACACATAACGTCTGAGTTGAGCACCTTGCAGTCCGTAGGACTGCGAGTGTGCTCGAACGAATCGTTGGACGAGAGTGGGGGCGGGCAGATTATGACCATGTCGTTGCACCAAAACCCGTGAAACAACTGCGTATCTGCTTCTTACCCGAAGTGCTTTCTGGGCGTGTGTATCAACGCTCGCGTTATACAGCCGCTCTGAAATCACTTCGCTATTTAGCATTTTTCAACCACTTTATATAGCCACCCTACTTGTGATAAACCTACATCACTACTCATACCGTATGTAGCCACCAATCTGGTGCAACGTTCAGTCTACACCGCTCACGGTGTAGACTCCTTTAAGAAACGGTGTATAAAAAAGGACTTCAATTTTAACCATCTGTTTTCTAAATACTTATTGGTTAAACTACACTGCCAACGCCGCAAAATCCACCCAGACTGCTAGATCAAGCACGCGACCGGCTGCGTTTGAAGCATTACAGCATACCTACCGAGACGCAGTATGTTCAGTGGGTACTGACGTTTTATCATGTTTCATGACAAGTTACACCCGCGCGAGATGGGGCGCAGGAGACCGGGAGATTATTGACGCATCCGGCAATCAGCAACCCAAACCACGGGTTCGATGCTTGCCTTCACCACTCGCGCAGCTTGTCGATGGCCTGCTCGATACGTTCCAGCGCGATGACTTCCATGCCTTTGATCGCCTGTTTCGGGGCGTTGGCCTTGGGGATCAGTGCCAGTTTGAAGCCCAGTTTGGCGGCTTCCTTGAGGCGTTCCTGACCGCGGGGGGTTGGGCGGATTTCGCCGGCCAGGCCGACTTCGCCGAAGGCGATCATTTTGCCCGGCAGCGGTTTGTTGCGCAGGGATGAGACGATGGCCAGCAGTACGGCCAGGTCGGCGGCGGGTTCGTTGATGCGCACGCCGCCGACGGCGTTGACGAAAACGTCCTGATCGAAGCAGCCGATGCCGGCGTGGCGGTGCAGTACGGCCAGCAGCATGGCCAGGCGGTTTTGTTCCAGGCCGACGGTCAGCCGGCGGGGATTGCCGTGGCTGGCGTCGACCAGCGCCTGGATTTCGACCAGCAGCGGGCGGGTGCCTTCCTGGGTGACCATCACGCAACTGCCGGCGACTTCCTGGGCGTGTTGCGAGAGGAACAGGGCGGAGGGGTTGGAGACGCCGCGCAGGCCCTTGTCGGTCATGGCGAAGACGCCCAGTTCATTGACTGCGCCGAAGCGGTTTTTTACCGCCCGCACCAGGCGGAACGAGGAATGGGTGTCGCCTTCGAAGTAGAGCACGCTGTCGACGATGTGTTCGAGCACGCGCGGCCCGGCCAGCGCGCCTTCCTTGGTGACGTGGCCGACGAGGATCATTGCCGTGCCTGACTGCTTGGCGTAGCGGGTGAGGTGGGCGGCACATTCGCGCACCTGGGCGACCGAGCCGGGGGCGGATTGCAGGGCTTCGGAATAAATGGTCTGGATCGAGTCGATCACCGCCACGGCGGGCTTGATGCCGGCCAGCGTATGGAGGATTTTCTCCAGGCTGATTTCGGCCAGCAGCGGCAGGCCGGCGGTGGATAGCTGCAGGCGGCGCGCGCGCAGCGCGACCTGTTCGCCGGATTCTTCGCCGGAGACGTAGAGCACCGGCTGGCGCGCTTCGGCAAGGCGGGAGAGCGCCTGCAGCAGCAGCGTCGATTTGCCGATGCCCGGATCGCCGCCGATCAGCACCACGCCGCCGGCCACCAGACCGCCGCCGAGGACGCGATCGAATTCCTCGATGCCGGTCATGATGCGCGCTTCCTCGCGCGGCTGGATGTCGGCGAGCTGCTGCAGGCGGCCATCGCCGGCCAGCGCGCTGAAGCGCTCCATACGGTTGCCGCCGGCGCCTGCCGACGGTGCTTCCGCGATGCTTTCGATCAATGTGTTCCAGGCGCCGCAGCCGGGGCACTGGCCTTGCCACTTCGGCGCGCTGGCGCCGCATTCGGGGCAACTGTAGAAAGTTTTGGGCTTGGCCATGGGTTCGGGAACTCAGTCGGGCCAGCGCTGCTGGATTTCGGGCCGGCCGGACAGCGGCCGTGCGACGAAGGCCGCGCTGCGCAGCAGATTGTGCGGTAGGCCGCAGCGCACCCAGCGTACGAGGATGGCCGGCAGCGCTATCGGCCAGGAGGCATGCCACTGCCGGATCGATGGATCACGCGGCATGCCGCTGGCGAAGAATTTATCGGGCATACGGGTTCTTGCGCGGCGCAAACGGATGGAGCGTGTTCATGAGGTGAATCGGCAGCGATGGGTGAGGTTGGCGGGATTGGCGAGGTTGGCGATTGAGCTGCAAGTCTAGCCAATTTCCACGACCGGGACGCGGGTGGTGAGAGCGCAGAGCAATTCATAGCTCACCGTTCCCGCCGCCATGGCGATTTCATCGACGGAAAGTCCTTCGCCCCACAGGATCACTGGCGTGCCGATGGCAGCTTGCGGGATGCCGGTGAGATCCACGCAAATCTTGTCCATCGAGACGCGCCCCAGCAGGCGGGTGCGCTGGCCGTCGACCAGCACCGGCGTGCCGGTCGGCGCGTGGCGTGGGTAGCCATCGCCGTAACCGCAGGCGACGATGCCGATGCGCATGTCGCGCTCGGCGGTGAACGCGCCGCCGTAGCCGACGCGCTCGCCCGCCGTGATGTCGCGCACGGCAATGAGTTCGCTGGTCAGCGTCATCACCGGCCGCAGGCCGAGTTCGGCGGCCGTCTGCTGTTCGGGGAAGGGCGAACTGCCGTAGAGCATGATGCCGGGGCGCACCCAGCCGCCCTGCGCGGCGCGGATGGTTTCCGGATAACGCAGCAAGGCCGCGGAATTGGCCAGGCAGAGCGGCCAGGCGGGCTGGCCGGCACGGTCGATCTGGTCGATCTGCGCGGCCAGACGCCGCATCTGGCCGACGATGCCGGGGCCGGCGGGGCCGCTGTCGGCGTCGGAAAAATGCGTCATCAGGGTAATGCCGTCGATGTGCGGCGCGGTTTCGAGCAGACGCAGGGCTTGTGGAAGTTCTCCGGCATTCAGGCCAAGACGGTTCATGCCGGTGTTCAGTTTCAGATAGACCGGCAGACGCGCCGGCAGGCGCGCGGCAACGAATGCCTGCACTTGTTCCAGGCTGTGCAGAACGGGCGTCAGGCGGTATTCGGCCAGCAGCGGCAGCTCATCGGCCGCATAGAAGCCTTCGAGGAGCAGGATGGGCTGGCGCAGTCCGGATTGGCGCAGGGCGATGGCGCTTTCCAGTTCGATCAGGGCGTAGCCGCCGGTTTCCCCGAGGCTGTCGGCGAGCGCTTCGGCGCAGCGCGGCAGGCCGTGGCCGTAGGCGTTGGCCTTGAGCACGGCCCAGATGCCGGCGCCCTCCGCGTGTTGGCGGGCGATGCCGAGGTTGTGGCGCAGGGCGGCCAGGTCGATGGTGGTGTGAAGGGGGCGATGCATTTCAGATGTCGGGTATGGGCCGCAGTATCAGCATCCGTGGCGTTTTCGATAGGCCGGATTCCCGGATTCTATTCGTTCTGTTCATCCTGCTTGTCCTGCCCGTTCCATTCAGCCCGTTCGATCGGTTCTGCCGCGCATGGATAAGGGATGTGCGCTCTTGTCTTGTCTGCGCCGCTTCGTTGCGGCTTGCGGACAGGGACTCGCCCTTCGTGGTATAAAGCGCGACGCCGCAAGTTCCGCAGATTACGCAGTGCTGGACGGACTGAAACGAAACGATCGGTCATCTGCCTGTTGCGACTTGAATCATCCACCACGAAGCGAAGGGGTCGAGGCTCAGCTTCCTCGACGGCAAATGAATTTCGGTTTTTACATCATCATGGCGGCGCAGTTTTTTTCTGCGCTTGCGGATAATGCCTTGCTCATTGCCGCCATTGCCGTACTGCGCGACATGCAGGCGCCGGAGGGCTATGAGCCGCTGCTGAAGACTTTCTTTACCGCCTCTTACGTGGTGCTGGCCGCTTTCGTCGGTGCCTATGCCGACTCCATGCCCAAGGGGCGGGTGATGTTCATCAGCAATGCCATCAAGGTTTTCGGCTGCCTGCTGATGTTTTATGGCGCTCATCCGCTGGTTGCCTATGCCGTGGTGGGTCTGGGCGCGGCCGCCTATTCGCCCGCCAAGTACGGCATCCTCACCGAGTTGCTGCCACACCGCCTGCTGGTGGTGGCGAACGGCTGGATAGAAGGGCTGACGGTCATGGCCATCATTCTCGGTACGGCCCTGGGCGGCATGCTGGTCAAGCCGGAAGTCGCCCATCGCCTGCTGGCGCTCGATTTGCCGTATATCGAAACCGTGGCGGAGATGAGTCTGGTGTTGATCGGCGGGCTCTATCTGGTGGCGGCCATCTTCAACCTGTATGTGCCCGATACCGGGGTGGCTCATCGCATATTGAAGCGCAATCCGCTCTATCTGCTGCATGACTTCAATCATTGCCTGCGTCTGCTGTGGCGCGACAAGCTGGGGCAGATTTCACTGGCCGTGACCACGCTGTTCTGGGGGGTGGGCGCAACCACCCAGTTCATCGTCATTGCCTGGGCGGCCGAAGCGTTGGGGCTGGATCTTTCGGCGGCCACGCTGCTGCAGGGCGTCGTGGCCCTGGGCGTGGCGGTAGGGGCCGTCATGGCGGCCAGGATGGTGTCCTTGCGCAGTTCGCTGAAAGTGATTCCGCTGGGCATCGCCATGGGCGTGGTGCTGCTGTCCATGGTTTTCGTGCGCCACCTCTATGTGGCCGTGCCGCTGCTGATATTGCTGGGCGTGATTTCCGGTTTCTTCGTGGTGCCGATGAATGCCCTGCTGCAGCATCGCGGCCACGTTCTGATGGGGGCGGGACATTCGATCGCCGTGCAGAATTTCAATGAAAACCTGTCCATCCTGCTGATGACGGGAATCTATGCCGTGTTGATGATGCTGCAGCTTTCGATCTATCTCATCATCGTCCTGTTTGCCGCGATGATCATCCTCAGCATGTTCCTGATCCAGCGCCATCATCTATACAACCAGCGGCAATTCGACGCGGTCGCCCAGCTCGATGATTCGAAACACATGTGAGGCCCGATTCCTTGATTCCTTCGGGGCGCCGCCGGGTTTCTGCGATCCCTTGCGATGCCTTGCGCTCCCGGATGAGCGTGGCGGTCACTGACCCATTCAGTACGAGACCGCGAGCAGCGCGTCCATCGCGGCGGCGTCGACCGGCTTGCTGAACAGGTAGCCTTGCAGGACATCGCAGCCGTGGCCGGCCAGCAGGTCGCGCTGCGCGGAGGTTTCGACGCCTTCGGCGACGACCTTCAGCCCGAGGTTGTGCGCCAGCGCGATGGTCGCGGTGCAGATCACCAGGTCGTCGCTGTCGGATTCGATATTGCGCACGAAGGAACGGTCGATCTTCAGGCTGTGGATCGGCATGAGCCTCAGGTTGCTCAGTGACGAGTAGCCGGTGCCGAAGTCGTCGATGGCAAGATGGATGCCCATGTCGCGCAGCGCCCGCAGCTTGGCGATGCAGGCGCCGGGGTTGTCCATCACCATGGATTCGGTGATTTCCAGTTCCAGGTGTTCGCCGCCGATTTCGTGTTTCAGGAGCGTTGCCGCGACGAAGTCCAGCAGGTTCGCCGAGCGCAACTGCAGGGCGGACAGGTTGACCGCCATCCGCAATGCCGTGTAGCCCTGATCGCGCCAGATGCGCAACTGGCGGCAGGCTTCGTCGATGACGCACTCGCCGAGCGGCAGTATCAGGCCGCTCTGCTCGGCGATCTCGATGAACTCGCCGGGCATGATGGTTTCCCTGGCCGAGTTGCGCCAGCGCACCAGGGCTTCGACGCCGACGATGGTCCGGCTGCGGGCATCGACCTGCGGCTGGTAGTGCAACTCGAAGCTGCGCGAGGCCAGCGCCTCGCGCAGATCGTGTTCCATGCGCATGCGCCGCATGGCGAAGAGATCGAGTTCGGGGGAAAAGAACTGTACGTTGTTGCGGCCCTGGGATTTGGCGTGATACATCGCCGAGTCGGCGTGCCTCATCAGCGTGCCGCTGTCCTCGCCATCGATGGGGAAGAAGGCGATGCCGATGCTCGGCGTGATGTGAACCTGGTGGCCGTCGATCAGGTAGGGCTGCCCAAGGGTGGTGAGCATCTTTTCGGCCATGCGGGCGGTGTTCGGCGCATCATCGATTTCGGCAAGGACGATCACGAATTCGTCGCCGCCCAGCCTGGCGAGGATGTCGCTGTTGCGGAGCGAGGCCTTCAGCCGATCGGCCACATCGATCAGCAGCGCGTCTCCGGCGGCGTGGCCGAGCGTGTCGTTGGTCGCCTTGAACCGATCGAGGTCGAGGAGCAGCACGGCGAGCGGATGGGATTCGCGCTTTGCCGTCGCCAGCGCCTGTTCGAGGCGCTCGGTGAGGCTGCGGCGGTTGAGCAGCCCGGTCAGCGTGTCGTGATGCGCCATGTAGTTGATGTTCGCCTCGGCGGCCTTGCGTTCCCGGATGTCGCGGCATGAACCGAAACAACTGCCATCGGCCAGCAGGCAGGCATTGAGTTCGACCGGGATGGCCTGTCCGTCCACGGTGATCAAATGGAGCTCCTGCCGCAACTCGCCCGACTCCAGCAGTTCCTGGAAGCCGAGCTGGATGGCGGAATGTTCGGATTCGAGGGTGATGTCCAGAATGCTCCGCCCGACCAGTTCCTGCGGGCTGTAGCCGAGCAGGCGCAGCGCCTGCTGATTGGCGTATTGATAGCATCCCTGGCGATTGGTGATGAGAATGGCGTCGGCAGCGCCTTCGAGTATACCCTTGAGGCGCGATTCGCTCTTCTGGAGCAGGACTTCGGTCAACTTGCGCTCGGTGATGTCGCGCCAGACGCAGTAGATGATCGTCCGGCCTTGATGATGGATGGACGACAGCGTGACTTCCGCGAGGAAGTCGGAGCCATCCATCTTGCGATGCATCCATTCGAAACGGTGCAGCCCGTTTTCCATGGCGAGGGCCATCATGCGTTCGGCCTTGGCGAAGGAGTCCTCTCCGTCGGGTTGCTGCGGCGGAGAGAGGCGCGAGGGGTGGCTGTTCAGCAGATCGTCGCGCGACGGGTAGCCGAGAAAACGTACCGCCGCCGCATTGCATTCGACGAAACGATTCCCCTCGATGATCCAGGTCGGATCCGGAGAGGCTTCGAACAACTGCTTGAACCAGTTGCCATCGCTATCGACAAGGTGATCGGACATGAGCCTCACAACGAAACGAAACAATGGTCGTTACGATGCTAGCATCGCCTCCCGGCGGGCGCAATTGTGGCGAAAGCGCCGCCGAGACTGAATGGGCGGGCCGTTCAGCCGCGCGTGTTCGACTGCGCGTCGAACGCCGCCAGATCGACGCGCGACGGCGGTTGCCAGCCCTTCTTCCGGTGTTCGGCGACGACGTTGGTGAAAATGCCGCCGCGCACGAAGAACCTGGCGGTCAGGCGCATGAAGCGCGGCTTCGTCGCCTTGGCCAGGTCGTCGAGGATGCGGTTGGTGACGTCCTCGTGGAAATGTCCTTCGTCGCGGAAGCTCCAGACGTAGAGCTTGAGGCTTTTCAGTTCGACGCACCGCTTGTCCGGCACGTAGTCGAGGATCAGCGTGGCGAAGTCCGGCTGGCCGGTTTTCGGGCACAGGCAGGTGAACTCGGGGATTTCCATGTGGATCTGGTAATCCCGGTGCGGCGCGGGGTTGTCGAAGACTTCAAGGGTTTTGGCGGGCAGGCTGGGCATGGCGGCGGAATGGTCAGGGCGTCGATGGCGTGCGCGGGAGCATGCAGGAGCGTGAGAGTGCGTGAGCCCGTCGGTACGAAGGTTTTCATTATAATGTGCCGATTCCTTTCGGGCGGGACGCTGATCATGCATCGATCGACTCGCGCCATGCCTCCAAAAAGAACGACGTGCGCCTGACCAAGCTCAAACTCGCGGGTTTCAAATCTTTCGTCGATCCCACCACCGTGCTGGTGCCCGGCCAGTTGGTCGGCGTGGTGGGGCCGAACGGCTGCGGCAAGTCGAACATCATCGACGCCGTGCGCTGGGTGCTGGGCGAGTCCAAGGCCACCGCGCTGCGCGGCGAGTCGATGCAGGACGTCATCTTCAACGGCTCGGGCACCCGCAAGCCGGTCGGCCGGGCCAGCGTCGAGCTGGTCTTCGACAACGCGCTGGGGCGCGCCGCCGGGCAGTGGTCGCAGTATGCCGAAATCGCCGTCAAGCGCGTGCTCGACCGCAACGGCAATTCCAGCTATTACCTGAACAACCTGCAGGTGCGTCGCCGCGACGTGATCGACGTTTTCCTCGGCACCGGCCTCGGGCCGCGCGCCTACGCCATCATCGAGCAGGGCATGATCTCGCGCATCATCGAGGCCAAGCCCGAGGAGCTGCGCCTGTTCCTCGAAGAGGCGGCTGGCGTCACCAAATACAAGGAGCGGCGGCGCGAAACCGAGAACCGCTTGTCGGACGCCCGCGAAAACCTGCTGCGCGTCGAGGACATCCGCAACGAACTCGACACCCAGGTCGTCAGGCTGGAAGCGCAGGCCGAAGTCGCGCGCCGGTTTCACGAACTGAAGTCGCGCCATGACCGTCGCCAGCAATTGCTCTGGCTGAAGAAGCGCAACGATGCGCGCGCCGATTACCAGCGCCTGCACCAGGAGGCCGATGCGGGTGCCGTGCGCCTGGAAGCCGAGACCGCCCGGCTGCGCGAGCTGGAAGCCCGCGTCGAGACCGCCCGTGCCGAGCATTTTGCCGCCAGCGACGCGCTGCATGCGGCGCAGGGCGAAATGTATACGGCGAATGCCGAGATCAGCCGCCTGGAAACGGAAATCGCCCACACCCGCGATTTGCGCCAGAAGCTGGAAGCCCGACTGATCCAATTGACGACCGAGGATGCGCACTGGAAAACCCAGATCACCGGGCTGGAAACCGAGGCCGGGCGTTGGCTGTCGCTGCTCGAAAACGCGCGCTTGCGTGCTGAAACCAGCCAGGCGCGCCACGAGGAAGCCGCTGCCCGCCTGCCGCAGGCCGAGGATGCGCTGCGCAGCGCCGGTGAAGCCGTGGCGGCTGCTCGGCGCACGGTGCATGAAGCCGAGCAGGGCGTGCGCCTGGGCGAGGCGAATCGCAGCCATGCGCTGCGTGCCCTGGAAAATCATGCGCAGCGGCGCGCCCGTCTGGACATCGAGCGCATGCAGCTCGGCCAACCCGATCCGGCGCTGCTGGCGGCCAGCCAGGAAGCCCAGGCCAGCGCCGAGGAAGCCTTGCAGGTTCGCCAGGAACAGCTCGGCGAGTTGCAGGCGCGTCTGCCGGATCTGGAACAACAGCAGCGCGCCGCGCGCGAGCGCCTGCAGCAGGCGCATCGCGCCCTGGCTGAAACCCGCGCACGGCGCGATGCCTTGCAGCAGTTGCAGGCGCGTGTCGAAAAGAATGGCGGCGCCGAAAAACTGGCCGAATGGCTGGCGCGTCGCGGCTTGGCCGATGCGGCGCCGCTGTGGCGGCTGATCGATGTCGAGGTCGGCTGGGAAACGGCGGTCGAGGCCGTGCTGCGCGAGCGTCTGGCAGCACTTGCCGCCACGCCGGAAAATGCCGCGCAGGCTTTGCTCGATCCGCCGCCGACATTGTTTGCCCTGGCGCTGCCCGGCATGGCGGCGGCGGAGGGTGAGCGCGCGGCAGCGGCGAGCGACAGCCTGCGCGCCAAGGTGCGCTGCAGCGATCCTGGCTGGAGCCGCGTGCTCGACGAGTGGCTGGCCGGCGTTACCGTTGCCGAGAATCTCGCCGCGCTGGCGTCCTCTTCCGCCTCGCTGACTGCCGGCCAATGCCGGGTCGATCGCGAGGGGCATTTGCTGTCGCGTCATGGGCTGGTGCTGTATGTGCCCGATGCGCGCACGCATGGCGTCATCGAGCGCCAGCGCGAGCTTGAAGAACTGGCCGCCTTGCTGGAACGACGCGTCGAAGATGAAGCGCTGGCGAGCGAGGCGCAGACCGTTGTCGAGCAGGCGCTGGCCGCGGCGCAGAGCCAGCTTGGCGGCCTGCGCCGTGAAGTGCAGGAGGCGCAGAGCCGCGCCCATGCGGCGCAGGTCGAAGCGCTCAAGCTGACCCAGGCGCAGGCGCGTTTCGAGGAACGCGCCGGGCAGATCGAGCGCGATCTGGCGGAGATCAATGCCGGCGAGGAAAACGAGCGCATGGGCATGATGCGCGCCGAGGAAGAGGGCGCGGACAGCCGCGAGAAACTCGAACTGGCGCGCGTTCGTCTGGAAGAGGCGCTGGCGCTCCAGGCGACGCACGAGGCCGCGCTGCGCGAGGCGCGCAGCCAGGAACAGGCGCTGGCGCGCGAAGCGCAGGAAGTCGGGTTCACCGAACGCGAATGCGCCGGCAAGCTGGAGGACAACGCGCGGGCCAAGGAAACGGCGCGTCAGCAACTGGAACGCATTGCCGAGCAGAAGCTGCTGGCCGAAGAGGAGCGCGGCGGCATCAGCGACGAGGCGCAGCAGGAACGCCTGCAGGTTGCGCTGGCCGGGCGCCGGGAGTACGAATCCCTGCTGGCGGCCAAACGCGATCTGCTGGAGTCTGCCGCCGCGACGTTGCGTGAACACGACGAGCAGCGCCTGCGCATCGAGCAGGGGCTGGATCCGCTGCGCGAGCGCATCAACGAATTGCGTCTCAAGGCCCAGGCGGCACAGCTCAACGAAGAACAATATGCCCAGCGCCTCATCGAGGTGCATGTGCAGGACGAGGCTGCCGAGGCGCCGCTGCTGGCCGAACTCGCGGCGACGCCGAATCTGCGCGAAAACGCGATGGTGGCCGAGATCAATCGCCTGCAGCAGGAAATCGATGCGCTGGGCCCGGTGAATCTCGCCGCGCTGGAGGAATTGACCACGGCCAGCGAGCGCAAGGGGTTTCTCGATGCCCAGTCAGCCGACCTCAACCAGGCCATCGGCACGCTGGAGAGCGCGATCCGCCGCATCGACGGCGAGACGCGCGAACAGTTGCAGCAGACCTACGATACGGTCAACAACCACTTCGGCACGCTGTTCCCGCAGCTCTTCGGCGGCGGCGAGGCGCGCCTGATCATGACCGGCGAGGAAATCCTCGATGCCGGCGTGCAGGTCATGGCGCAGCCGCCCGGCAAGAAGAACAGCAGCATCCACCTGCTTTCCGGCGGTGAAAAGGCACTGACCGCAACGGCGCTGGTGTTCGCCATGTTCCAGTTGAATCCGGCACCCTTCTGTCTGCTGGACGAAGTCGATGCGCCGCTCGACGATACCAATACCGAGCGTTTCTGCAACATGGTCAAGCGCATGTCGGCGCAGACACAGTTTCTGTTCATCAGTCACAACAAGATCGCCATGGAAATGGCCGAGCAACTGGTCGGCGTCACCATGCAGGAGCAGGGCGTCTCGCGCGTGGTCGAGGTCGATATGGAAGAGGCGTTGCGCATGACCGATGGCGTGGAAAGCGGCCTGGGGGTGAATATTTGATGATGCACGGAATCTCCGAATTGCAGTTGAGCCTGATCGTGATCGGCGCGCTGTCGGTTGGCGGGGTCTGGGGCTACAACCTCTGGCAGGAGCGCAAGCATCGCAAGCTGGAGCAGAAGGTGTTTCGCGGCGGACAGCACGACGTGCTGATGCATGAGCCGCCGCAAGCAGAAGCTGCCGAGCAGGCTGCGGCCTCGCCTTTTGCGCATGCCCCGAAGGCAATGGGTGAGCGCATCGAGCCGAGATTCATCGCGCCCGCAGGGGAGGAAGAGGAGATAGACGCGGCGGCTGCGCTGGCTGTTGCCGACACTCCCGATGGCCGAGCCGATGCAGCCGATGCAGCCAATGAACTCGCCGAACCCTCGGCGCTGTCGCCGGCCCCGGAAGACGAGGCTGGCGCAGCGGTGCTGGAAGATGCGCATGATCCCGTCCTGCCGCCATCCGCTGCGGCCGTCGAGGACAGCGATCCGCCGGAAGAACTGGCCGATCCCGTCACCGATTGCGTCGTGCATCTCGATGCGGCCGAACTGATCGCCGCGCCGCTGTTCTGGGCCGCGCAGCGGCAGATCCTCAGCCGGCTGGTGAATCGCGTCGTCTGGAGCGGCTTCGAGGAAAACAGCGGCTGTTGGCAGCGTTTGCACGCCAATGACGCCAGCAGCTACCGTCACCTGGTGGCCGCATTGCAACTGGCCGACCGCAACGGGCCGGTGGCGGCGGACGATCTCGCCCTGTATTGCGACGGCGTGCGCCAGTTGGCCGCCCATTATCAGGCGCAGGTCCTCGTCCCGGTGGTGGCCGACGTGCTGTCGCGGGCGCGGGCACTGGATGAATTCTGCGCCAGCGTGGATTGGCGCCTGTCGCTCAACCTGATGCACGCCGAGGGCCAGGTACTGGCGGTGGATAGCCTCAGGCAACTGGGCGACATCGCCGGTCTGCGGCCCTGCGACAAGACGCAGAAAATGGACGGCCTGCTGCACGGCCTCGATGCGCAGGGCATGTCGACATTCACGCTGAGCCTGTTCGACGGCATGCGCTTCGATGCGGCTGCTTCGCCAACGACGGCGGGCGTGACGCTGACCATCGACGTGCCGCGTGTCGCCGATGGCGTCGCCGCTTTCGATCGCATGACCCAGGTTGCTGAACTCATCGGCAATCGTCTTGGAACCGTCATCGTTGACGATCAGCGCCGGATATTGTCCGGCGAGACGCTGGCGATGATTCGCGCCAAGATCGGCGAATTCCAGCAGAAAATGGCCGCGCAGCGCATCCCTGCCGGCAGCCGGCGCGCGTTGCGCCTGTACGCCTGAGCCGTTCTGCCTGGTGAGCAGCCGGGATACGGGCCGCGGGCCATGGACATGACGCCATCCGCATCCGCCGCCGAACGAATCGGTGTCTTGCGCGCCGAGATCGCGCGCCACGACCATGCCTACTACGTGCTCGATCGGCCGGGCATTCCCGATGCCGAATACGACAAGCTGTTCCGCGAGCTGCAGGCGCTGGAGGCGGCGCACCCCGAACTCGTCGCTCCCGATTCACCGACGCAGCGCGTCGGCGGCCAGCCGCTGCCGCAGTTCGCGTCGGTGCGCCATGCCGTGCCGATGCTGTCGATTCGCACCGAAGCGGATAGCGGGGAGGCCGGCGCGCGCAATTTCGATGCTCGCGTGCGCAAGGAGCTGGAGTTGGCGCAGACCGATCCGGCCGTCGAATATGCCGCCGAGCTGAAATTCGATGGCCTGGCGATCAACCTGCGCTATGAGCAGGGCGTCCTGGTGCAGGCGGCCACGCGCGGCGACGGCGCGAGTGGTGAGGAGGTGACGCAGAACGTGCGCACCATCCGCTGCATCCCGCTGCGTCTGGACGGCGCTGCGGCGGCGCTGCCCGCCGTGCTGGAGGTGCGCGGCGAGGTGTACATGAGCCGGCCGGATTTCGAGCGCTACAACGCGCGGCAGCGCGCGCTGGGCCGGGCGACGCTGGTCAATCCGCGCAATGGCGCGGCAGGCAGCATACGTCAGCTGGATCCGAAAATCGCCGCACAGCGGCCGCTGTCCTTCTTCGCTTACGGCCTGGGTGAAACGCAGGGCTGGCAACTGCCGGCAAGCCATGCCGGCGTGCTCGATGCGCTCGCCGCCTTCGGCCTGCCGGTGTGCGAACATCGTGCCGTGGTGCAGGGCGTCGACGGTCTGCTGGCTTTCCATGCGCGTATCCGCGAGCTGCGCGGCAGCTTACCGTTCGACATCGACGGCGTGGTCTACAAAGTCAATTCACTTGAGCTGCAGGCCCGGCTCGGTTTTCTCACGCGCGAACCGCGCTGGGCGGTGGCGCATAAGTATCCCGCCGAAGAAGCGCTGACCACGGTGGAAGCCATCGAGATCCAGGTCGGCCGCACGGGGGCGCTGACGCCGGTGGCGCGACTGAAACCGGTGTTCGTCGGCGGCGTGACGGTCACCAATGCCACGCTGCACAACGAGGACGAGATCCGGCGCAAGGATGTGCGGGTGGGCGATACGGTGATCGTGCGCCGCGCCGGCGACGTGATTCCGGAAATCGTTGCCAGCCTGCCCGAGCACCGTCCGATCATGGTTGCGGAATTCGCCATGCCGGAGGCTTGCCCGGTGTGCGGCTCGGCCATCGAGAAGTCCGAGGACGAGGTGGTGGCGCGGTGCACCGGCGGTCTGTACTGCGCCGCGCAGCGCAAGCGCTCCCTGCTGCATTTCGCTTCGCGTCTGGCGCTGGATATCGAGGGGCTGGGCGACAGGCTGGTCGAGCAGCTCGTGGATTCGGCGCTGGTCGGCACGCCGGCCGATCTGTATCGGCTCGAACTGGATCAGTTGGTCAGGCTCGAGCGCATGGCGGAAAAGTCCGCCGTCAATCTGCTCGACGCCATCGAGCGGAGCAAGGCCACGACGCTGGCGCGCTTCATTTACGCCCTGGGCATTCGCAATGTCGGCGAGGCAACCGCCAGGGCGCTGGCGCGTCATTTCGGCAGCCTCGAAGCATTGCTCGAGGCCGGCGAGGAGAGCCTGACCGAGGTGCCGGATGTCGGGCCGATCGTTGCGGCTTCGATTGTCCATTTCTTCAGCGAGCCGCATAATCTCGGCGTCATTGAGCAATTGCGCGTCGCCGGCCTCCATTGGCCGCATGAACAGCCGACGGCGCAGCACCTCTCGGCGATTGCCGGCAAGGTTTTCGTCCTCACCGGAACGCTGCCCGACATGACGCGCGAACAGGCGAAAGCGCTGATCGAGGCGCATGGCGGCAAGGTCAGCGGTTCGGTATCGAAGAAGACGGATTACCTGGTTGCCGGCGCCGATGCCGGTTCCAAGCTCGACAAGGCCCGGGCGCTGGGCGTTGCCATCCTCGATGAATCACAACTCATGGAATTATTGTCGTCATGAAAAAAGTCACCAAAGCCGTTTTCCCCGTCGCCGGTCTGGGCACGCGCTTTCTGCCGGCGACCAAGGCCAGTCCCAAGGAAATGATGCCCGTCGTGGACAAGCCGCTGATCCAGTTCGCCGTCGAGGAAGCCGCGGCCGCCGGCATTACCGACATGATCTTCGTTACCGGTCGCTCCAAGCGTTCGATCGAGGATCATTTCGACAAGGCCTACGAACTGGAAAGCGAGCTCGAGCAGCGCGGCAAGCACGAGGTGCTGGACTTCGTGCGCGGACTGCTGCCGAAGAGCATCAACTGCATCTACATCCGTCAGGCCGAAGCGCTCGGCCTCGGCCATGCCGTGCTGTGCGCCCGGCCGGTGGTCGGCAACGAGCCGTTTGCCGTGCTGCTGGCGGACGACTTGCTCGACGGCCAGCCGGCCGTCATCAAGCAGATGGTCGACGTCTACGACTATTACCATTGCTCGGTGCTCGGCGTGCAGGAAGTGCCGCGCGCCGATACCGGCAGTTACGGCATCGTCGCGGCGCATCCATTGGCCGAGCGGATCGAGCAGGTGCATGCCATCGTCGAAAAGCCGAGTCCCGAGGAAGCGCCCTCGTCGCTGGCGGTGGTCGGACGCTACATCCTGACGCCACGCATTTTCCATTACCTGGAAAACGTGACGCCGGGTTCCGGCGGCGAAATTCAGCTCACCGACGGCATTGCCGCGCTGCTCAATGAGCAGCAGGTGCTGGCCTATCGCTACGACGGCGTGCGCTACGACTGCGGCTCGAAGCTCGGCTATCTGCAGGCCATGGTCGAGTTCGGCCTGCGGCACCCCGATGTCGGTGGCGAATTCGCCGATTATCTCGCCGGACGGCAAGCCTGATGCAGGCAGCGGAAGCGCGGCGGATACTCGCCGAAGCCGAGCTGATCCACAGCGCGGAAGCCGTCGTTGCCGCGCTGGATCGCCTCGCAGCCGCCATCGGCGCGCAGCTTGCCGATGCCTGTCCGCTGGTGCTCACCGTCATGGGCGGGGCCGTGGTGTTTGCCGGACAATTGCTGCCGCGTTTGCAATTCCCCCTCGAGTGCGACTACGTGCATGTCTCGCGCTACGGCAGCGCGACTCGCGGCGGCGAACTGAAATGGGTGCGCGATGCGCATCTGCCGGTTGCCGGACGCAGCGTGCTGGTGCTCGACGACATACTCGACGAAGGCATCACCCTGGCGGCAATCAAGGCGCGGCTGCTCGAACAGGGCGCGGCGGCGGTGTACACCGCCGTGCTCGCCGACAAGCAGATCGGCCGCAGCAAGCCGCTGACCGCCGATTTCGTCGGCCTGACCCTGCCCGATTGCTATGTGTTCGGCTGCGGCATGGATGTCGACGGCATGTGGCGGAATTTGCCCTCGATTCATGCGTTGAGACCGCCGGCCACATGAATGGAGGCGCACGCCTCTGTATTGCCCGGCACGGCGAGACGGACTGGAATGCCGCCGGCATTCTGCAGGGCTGGAGCGACGTGCCGCTCAACGCGGCCGGGCGCGCGCAGGCCCAACGTCTGGCGGCGGATTTTTCCGCTTGCGGCTTCGTTGCCGTCTGGTCCAGCCCGCTGCTGCGGGCGCTGGAAACCGCCAGCATCATTGCCGATCGGCTCGGCCTGCCGCCGCCGCGCTGCCATGACGGCCTGAAGGAGCGCCATTTCGGCATCATCCAGGGGGTACCGAAGATCGAGCTGGCCGAGCTGAATCCGCTGCTGTTGCAGCAGATTCTCAAGCGCAATCCGGCGGCCGAGTTCGTCGATGGCGAAAGCATGGACGAATTCGCCGACCGGGTGCTGGCCGCGCTGGGGGAGATCGCCGCCCAGCCGGGGCCGCTGCTGGTGATTACCCATGGCTGGGTGCTCGATGTGGTCACGCGCCAGCTTCGCGGCCTGCCACGCGATGCGCTGCTCGGCCACAAGCCGGGGAATGGCGAATGCCTGTGGCTGGATGCGGTGGCGGTGGCGGAGAAAGAGAGCGCTATAATCACCGATTCCTGAATAATTTGCTCGGGCATTGCGTCGCTGCTGCCGCAGTGTCCGGGCCGCCGATTCGGTGCAACCGCGACAGCCATGACTTACCGGGTCATTCCATTGATGCAGACAGGCGGCAAGGACGCAGAGGCTTTGGCTGCGGCCAGCGTCGTTGCGCGCTCTGTGCCCGATCTGCCGCCCGGCGCCGTGCTGGCCGCAGCCGATGTACGTGGGCGCATGATGCGCGATCTGCGCATTTCGGTCACTGATCGCTGCAATTTCCGCTGCACCTATTGCATGCCGAAGACGGTGTTCGGCCGCGATTATCCTTTTCTGCCGCGTTCCGAGATTCTTTCCTTCGACGAGATCGTCCGTGTGGCGCGCATTTTCAGCAGCATGGGGGTGCGCAAGGTTCGTCTGACCGGCGGCGAGCCGCTGTTGCGGCGCAATATCGAGTATCTGATCGAAATGCTGGCGGCCATCCCGGATCTCGAACTGACGCTGACCACCAACGGTTCGCTGCTGACGAGAAAGGCCCAGGGGCTGCGCGCGGCCGGTCTGCAGCGGGTGACGGTGAGTCTCGATGCGCTGGATGATGCGACTTTCCGCCGGATGAACGATGTCGACTTCCCGGTGGCCGAAGTGTTGCGCGGTATCGAGGCGGCGGCGGCGGCGGGTTTGCCGGTCAAGGTAAATATGGTGGTCAGGGGCGGGGCCAACGACCATGCCATCCTGCCGATGGCGCGGTATTTCCATGGCAGCGGCCACATTCTGCGTTTCATCGAATACATGGATGTCGGCTCCAGCAACGGCTGGAAGCTTGACGAGGTCGTGCCTTCGGCGGAAGTGGTGCGGCGCATCGATGCCGAACTGCCGCTGGAATGCGCCGAGTCGAATTATCTCGGCGAGGTGGCCGAGCGCTGGCGGTATCGCGATGGCGGCGGCGAGATCGGCGTGATTTCCTCGGTCACCCAGGCTTTCTGCGCGACCTGCACGCGCGTGCGGCTGTCGACCGATGGCTCGCTCTACACCTGCCTGTTCGCCCAGCAGGGCCACGATCTGCGCGCCATGCTGCGCAATGGCAGCAGCGATGAGGAAATCATCGCCTCGCTGGCCGCCATGTGGCGCGTGCGCAACGACAACTACTCCGAACGCCGCAACGCCAACACGCCGGGACTGCAGAAAATCGAAATGTCCTATATCGGCGGCTAGCGGCCAGTTGCCGGCGCTTCTGCAACCATGTCCGCCCGCTCTGCTTCCGCCTCCGCCATTACCGGCCTGATCGTCGCGGGCGGGCGCGCGCGGCGCATGGGTGGGGCCGACAAGGGCCTGCAGACATTCGCCGGACGCCCGCTGCTGGCGCACGTCATCGAGCGTTTTGCGCCGCAGGTGGATACCCTGCTGCTCAACGTCAATCATCATGCAGCCGCCTATGCGGGCTTCGGCCTGCCCGTGATAGGGGACGTGATTCCCGGCTATGCCGGGCCGCTGGCCGGCCTGCATGCCGGCTTGCAAGCCTGCCCGACGCCGCTGCTGGCCTGCGTGCCCTGCGATGCGCCGCTGCTGCCGGATGATCTGGTGGCGCGCCTGCAGGCCGGGCTGGCGGCCGAAGAAGCCGACTTGGCCGTGGCCGGGGCCGGGGGGCGGATGCAGCACGCCTTCATGCTCTGCCGGCGCGAATTGCTGGCCAGGTTGACGGATTTTCTCGCCGGCGGCGAGTGCAGGATCGGCGCCTGGCTGGCCGGCCTGAAGGTGGCCGTCGTGCCGTTTGCCGATGAGATGCCGTTTGCCAATATCAATACCCTCGAAGAACTACAGAATCTGGAGAACTCATGAGCTTGCTGATGGATGCGCTGTCCTGCGCCGACGATTACGATCCCAACTCGCTGCCGGTCGACCGCGCGCGTCAGTTGATCCTCTCGCTGGTCGAGCCGGTGCCGGGTTGCGAACGCGCTTTCGTCCGCCAGGCGCTGGACCGCGTGCTGGCTGCCGACGTGATTGCGCCGCTCGACGTGCCGGCACACGACAATTCGGCGATGGATGGCTATGCCGTGCGCCATGCCGACCTGGCCGGCGGCGGCGAGACATCCTTGAAGCTGGCCGGCACGGCCTTTGCCGGCCATCCGTTTGCCGGTACCGTGGGGCAGGGCGAGGCGGTGCGCATCATGACCGGCGCCGTGCTGCCCGATGGCGCCGATACCGTCGTCATCCAGGAAGTGGTTCGGCTCGAGGCGGGCGACACCATCATCGTTCCCGACGGCCAGCGCCAGGGCCAGAATCTGCGCCGCGCCGGCGAGGATCTGCGTGCCGGCGAGCCGGCGCTGAAGGCGGGCAAGCTGCTGCGTCCCGCCGAGATCGGTCTGCTGGCTTCGCTGGGTCAGGCGGAGGTGACGCTGCGCCGGCGCGTGCGCGTGGCGCTGTTTTCGACCGGCGACGAGCTGGCTTCGCTCGGCCAGACGCTGCGGGCCGGCGAGGTTTACGACAGCAATCGTTATTCGATGTGGGGCATGCTGACCCGCCTGGGTTGCGAAGTCATCGACATGGGCGTGGTGCGCGACGAGCCGGCCGCGCTCGAAGCCGCGCTGCTCGAAGCCGCGCAGCATGCCGACGCCATCGTCAGCAGCGGTGGCGTGTCGGTGGGCGATGCTGATTTCGTGCGTGAGCTGATGTCCAAGCTGGGTGAAGTGGCGTTCTGGAAGATCGCCATGAAGCCCGGCCGGCCGATGGCTTTCGGCCGGATCGGCAAGGATGGGGAGGGCGCCTGGTTGTTCGGCCTGCCCGGCAATCCGGTGGCGGTGATGGTGTCCTTCTACCAGTTCGTGCGCCCGGCCCTGCTCAGGATGATGGGGGTGCCGGCTGAGTCGACGGTTGGGCCGATCCTGCGCGTGCCCTGCGGCGAGCCGCTCAGGAAGGGGCGCGGCCGCACCGAGTTTCAGCGCGGTACGCTGTACCAGGAGAACGGCGAATGGCGCGTCAAGGCGACCGGCGCGCAGGGTTCGGGGATATTGCGTTCGATGGCCGAGGCCAATTGCTTCATCGTGCTCGATACGGAGTGCAACGGTGTTGCCGCCGGTGAACTGGTCGATGTCCAGTTGATGGACGGCCTGGTCTGAGCAGAAGCAGACCGGCGTTCATCCATCAGCCGGCGATCTCTTTGTCCTCTTTCATTTCCGGCGCATAAATCAGGTAGGCGTTGCGGGTCGTTTTCTTGACTGTGTACAGCGCCAGATCGGCATTTTCCTTCAGCTCGTCGGCGCGGGTGCCGTGCTGCGGATAGATGGCGATGCCGACGCTGCCGGAAATCCTGGCGATTCCCTGCTCCAGTTGGAAGGGCTGATCCAGGGTGCTGACGACGCGTCTGGCGATGTCCTCGATTTCCTCGATGCTGTTGATTTCGGAGAGCAGTGCGGCAAACTCGTCGCCGCCCAGGCGTGACAGTGTGTCGGATTCGCGCACGCACAGCGCCATGCGCTTGCCGGCTTCGCCGAGAAGGGCGTCGCCGGCGGCATGTCCCATGGTGTCATTGACGTTCTTGAAGTAATCGAGATCGATGTAGAGCAGGGCAAAACTGCGGTGGTAGCGCTTGGCGTGGGAGATGGCCAGTTGCAGGTGGTCCTCGAACAGGCTGCGATTAGGCAGCCCGGTCAGCATGTCGTGGTTGGCCTTGAAGCGCAGTTGATCCTCGGTTTCCTTGCGCAGGGTGATGTCGGTGAACGTGGCGACGTAGCAGCCTTCCAGATCGGACAAGTGCGGCTTCTCCTCGCTGGAGCGCAGCGCGGTGATGGTCAGCCATTCGATATAGGGGCTGCCATCCTTGCGGCGATTCCAGATTTCGCCGGACCAGCTGCCGGTTTGCAGGATGCTGCGCCACATGTCCTCGTAGAACTTGCCGTCATGGCGTCCCGAGCTGAGTATGTTCGGCGACTGGCCAACCACTTCTTCCGGGCTGTAGCCGGTGATGCGCGAGAAGGCCGGATTGACCATGACGATGCGATTGCCGCCGTCGGTAATCATGATGGCCTCGGCCGTGCTTTCGAATACGGCCATGGCCAGCCGCCGGTTGCGCTCGGCGCGCAGATGCTCGGTGGTGTCGACGGCAGTCTGCTGCTGCCGGTCTGGCGTCTGCGCCGATCGAGGGATGCCTTGCGCGAACTGGCGCAGCAGCAGATGGGTCAGTCCGGCGATGGCGAAGTAGGCAAGCAGATGTGTCCACAGCAGCGTGCCGACCTGAGCGCCAGGCGTCGCCGGCAGATTCAGCCTGAATGACAAAAGGACGAGCAGACCGATCAGCAGATAGGCCAGCACGATGACGACGGGCAGGGCACGGCGCAAGGTAGGAATCATGTGGCGACTCTATCCCAGGTTGGCGTGAAACGGCAAATTGATCGATGGCAATCGCATGAATCCATGTCGGCCCAGGAAGGCTGTTCGCGGTAGGTGTCCGGCACTGCAGCCCCGCAGCCTCGACAACGCCATTTTCTCGGGCGTCACCACTCGGTCGTCAACGCTGCTGAGCCTGCTTTTCAAAAGAGACGTCGATTTTATGTCACCCTTGGCAGACGAAATTTCGGGGGAAGTCCAGTATGCGGTTGCCCTTCCGTATGCAATGGCTATATATTGCATAAGGAAAGGCAACCGTACCAGAATGCCTTGGCAACAGGTGACAGTGCTCCCTGTTTTTCCCGCCACAAAAGAATAAGACGAGGGGGCTGAATGGCCGACAAACGGGATGGTCTCGAATGGCATGACGATTATGCCGTCGGAGTTTTGGCGATCGATGAGCAACATAAGCATCTGCTGGCGCTTTTGAAACGCCTTGACGTGTTGTGTCAGGCGCACGGTGTAGCCGCCCTGTTTCACGATGCCAGGTTGAGTGGATTGCTGCAGGAATTCCAGGAATATGCTGCGTATCATTTTCAGACGGAAGAGTCGTTGATGTATACGTACCTGCCTGAAAAGGGGCTGACCGAAGCCTCACACGTTCAGGCGCATCTGGGCTATTGGCAGCATATCGAGCGTTTGCAGGCTCAGCATGCTGCTGGGGTGGCTGGGGTAGATGTGATGCTCAACAACTTTCTCAAGGAATGGTGGCTGTCGCACATACAGGTCACTGATCGAGAATTGGGGCGGCAACTCAATATCCAAGGTGTGCGCTGACGGTATGGATGCTTTATGACTTTACCCCCCCCC